>NZ_NCVF01000026.1:67813-431800 GCF_002096755.1 Streptococcus mitis | reverse complement strand
CAAGTTTTTAACTTGGGCGCGTAGCTCAGGTGGTTAGAGCGCACGCCTGATAAGCGTGAGGTCGGTGGTTCGAGTCCACTCGTGCCCATTAATAGGAGAATTACTCAAGAGGCTGAAGAGGACGGTTTGCTAAATCGTTAGGTCGGGTAACTGGCGCAAGGGTTCGAATCCCTTATTCTCCGTTTTATTGAGAGTTTATAACTCTTTTTTTGTATTTTTAAGAATTGTAGAATAAAAACTTCAGATTTGTAAAACTTAATTGGATTACTTATCTGAAGTTTTTTGCGCTCTTTGTCAACTGTAGTGGGCTGCAGAAAAGCTAAAATCTTTATATATTGTCGATTTTATGGTTGTGCTAGTTTATTATTACTTCCAACTCTTGAGTGATATTTCTCCGCTATTGAGCCAGATTTCTTTTCCGTTATCACATTGAACTAGAAGCTTTCCACTTTCAGAGATATCTTTAGCAAGTCCCTTGTAGTCTTTTTGATTTAGTGTGAAAGTAACTTCTTTTCCTAGAACGAATGACTGTTTTTTGTATAGGTATAATAGTTCTTCTGCTGGTGTTTCGAAGAAAGTGCGCCAGATTTCTATGATTAATTCATTTCTGGTAATAGGTGCTGGTGTTTTAAATAAACTAGCAGCTTTTTCTTTTAATTCTTGTGGGAAATCATTAATAGTGAAGTTGATTCCTACTCCAATAATGATATCTGTGACTAAGCTAGTTTCCACAGAGGTCATTGCTTCAGTGAGGATTCCTCCAATTTTTTGATTTTTGAGGTAGATATCATTGACCCATTTTATGTCGATATCTATTAAAGTTAGGTTCTTAATGGCTTTGTAGATAGCTCCTGCTACAAGTAGTGTGTAGGATGGTAATTTGTCGTAAGGGAGATTTGGTTTGAGATGGAGGGTCATATAAATGCCACCTTGTGGGGAGTAGAAGGAGCGTTGAAAACGGCCTCGTCCTGCTGTTTGATAGGAAGCTAGATAGAGGGTGTTTGCTTCATTTCCTAAATCAATTGCTTCTTTTGCATCGAGTTGTGTTGATCTTGTTTCGGGTTTAAAACTGACTTTAATTGGAAGGTTTTCTTCTAGAATCTCTGGAAGAATAAGGTCTCCACTCACCAGTTTATAGCCTTTGTTTTTGATACTATCAATTTCAATGCCTTCTTGTTCTAGCCGCCTGATGGCTTTCCAAATTGATGTTCGGCTGAGGGATAGTTCTTCTGCGATTTTTTCTCCGCTGATATAGTTGGCATCTTTAGCTAGAATTTGGTAGACAGCTTGGTAAGATTTCATAGTGTTTCCTTTCTTTAGGAATAGTATCTGATTTGAATCTAGTTTGGCTAGTTGCTTAATTACTACTATTTTAACATATGCCTAGTATTTACGGTATGATTTTCTTAGAGTAAATGTAGTCATTAAGCTTGAGGTGTGAAATCTCAGTATTTTTGCTCCTTTTTTAACTAGGAAGCGTTTCCTTTGTTTTCAAATTGCTAAAAAAGTGGTACAATATAGGATAGCTTACTATTATCTGAATCAACTGATTTGGAGAGAAAGGATTCATTTTGAAATCAATAGGCTTTATTGAAAAGCTGAAAGGGTTGTCTAGTAAAGAGCTGATTTTATTGGGAATTATCCTGAGTATCTTTTTACCCTTTTATCTTTTTGTAGTTGTATTCTGTTTATATATTATCAGTTTAATTTTCACAGGAGACATGAAAAGTATTCTTCAGAAAATGGGGGAGCATCCGATGCTGCTTCTTTTTCTTGGCTATAGTACTGTTATATCCGTTTTTGCACAAAATTGGATGGGAGTTGTGGCTTCAGTAGGAATTTTTCTATTTACTGTTTTCTTTTTGCATTATCAGTCGATTTTATCACATAAATTCTTTCGATTGATTTTGCAGCTCGTCTTGTTTGGTAGCGTTTTGTCAGCTGCTTTTGCGAGTTTAGAACATTTCCAAATTGTGAAGAAATTCAACTATGCTTTTCTTTCACCTAACATGCAGGTGTGGCATCAGAATCGTGCAGAAGTGACCTTCTTTAATCCTAATTATTATGGAATTATTTGTTGTTTCTGTATCATGATTGCCTTCTATCTGTTTACAACGACCAAGTTGAATTGGTTGAAAGTATTCTGTGTGATTGCAGGCTTTGTGAATCTCTTTGGTTTGAACTTTACGCAAAATCGAACTGCCTTTCCTGCTATTATCGCTGGTGCCATTATCTATCTCTTTACGACCATTAAAAACTGGAAGGCCTTTTGGCTTAGTATTGGGGTCTTTGCGATTGGCTTGAGCTTCCTCTTTTCTAGTGATTTGGGAGTTCGGATGGGGACTTTAGACTCTTCTATGGAAGAACGCATTTCTATCTGGGATGCTGGGATGGCCTTGTTTAAGCAAAATCCTTTTTGGGGTGAAGGGCCATTGACCTACATGCACTCGTATCCTCGGATAAATGCTCCTTATCATGAACATGCTCACAGTCTTTATATTGATACGATTCTGAGTTACGGAATTGTAGGGACTATTTTACTAGTTTTGTCTTCTGTGGCTCCTGTTCGCTTGATGATGGATATGAGTCAGGAGTCGGGGAAACGCCCGATTATCGGTCTTTATCTATCTTTCCTTACAGTGGTTGCTGTGCACGGAATCTTTGACTTGGCCCTCTTCTGGATTCAGTCAGGTTTCATTTTCTTGCTAGTTATGTGCAGTGTTCCATTGGAGCATCGAACGTTGGTATCAGACATGACGGATTAAGTTTTATAAGATTGAAATCTTCTACCTTGGGTAGGAGATTTTTTTACTGGGAAAAATTATTTCTAAATCGAAATAGTTGACAGTTGGAACGATGAGTGTTACAATTGTTTTATTCGTTTCGATATGGAAATAAATTGGAGGTGTCATGAAAGATAGTCATTTGCTAGCTCATCATATTCGTTTGTTGAATGGGCGGCTTTTTCAAAAGTTACTGAGCCAAGATCCTGATGCTCTTTATCGGAGTGAACAGGGGAAGATTTTAGCGGTTTTATGGAATAGTGAAACTGGCTGCGCAACTGCGACAGATATTGCGCTTGCGACTGGGCTTGCTAATAATACTCTGACGACGATGATTAAAAAACTAGAGGAACAAAATCTTGTAACTATTAGTCCATGTGGAGAAGATAAGCGTAAGAAGTATTTGGTTTTAACAGAGTTGGGGCAGTCTCAGAAAGAAGTGGGGCATCGTGTCAGTCAGAAATTGGATACGATCTTTTATAAAGGATTCACCGAGGAAGAAATTCGTCAGTTTGAAGCCTTTCAAGAAAGAATTTTGGTTAATCTGAAAGAGGAGGAAAATGAGGTTTAAAATGGAGCAAATTAGCTGTTTATAAGTAAAGGCCACTTTTGACTTTGTTTTCCAACTCTTAGGACAAGGAAACTATGTGGTTAGCTATGGTCAGAATCAGATTGGTGGAGTTGCCTATGCCCAGTACGATATCTTCCGACTAGAAAACGGGAAAATTGTGGAACATTGGGATAATAAGGAAGTCATGCCTAAGGTAGAAGATTTGACCAATCGAGGGAAGTTTTAAATTGAGGATACAGAATGATTGAATACAAAAATGTAGCTTTACGTTACACAGAAAAAGATGTCTTGAGAGATGTTAATTTACGGATTGAGAATGGGGAATTTATGGTTTTAGTTGGGCCATCTGGATCAGGTAAGACGACCATGATCAAGATGATTAACCGTCTTTTGGAACCAACTGATGGAAATATTTACATGGATGGCAAGCGCATCAAAGACTATGACGAGCGTGAGCTTCGTCTCTCTACTGGTTATGTTTTACAGGCCATTGCTCTCTTTCCAAATCTAACGGTTGCGGAAAATATTGCCCTGATTCCTGAGATGAAAGGATGGACTAAGGAAGAAATTGCTCAGAAAACAGAAGAGCTTTTGGCTAAGGTTGGTTTACCAGTGGCTGAGTATGGACATCGACTTCCTAATGAATTATCTGGTGGAGAACAGCAACGGGTCGGTATTGTTCGTGCTATGATTGGTCAGCCTAAGATTCTCCTCATGGATGAACCTTTTTCAGCCTTGGATGCTATTTCGAGAAAACAGTTGCAGATTCTGACGAAAGAATTGCATAAAGAATTTGGGATGACAACGATTTTTGTAACCCATGATACGGATGAAGCTCTGAAATTGGCGGACCGTATTGCTGTCTTGCAGGATGGAGAGATTCGCCAGGTAGCGAATCCCGAGACTATTTTAAAAGCTCCTGCAACAGATTTTGTAGCAGACTTGTTTGGAGGTAGTGTTCATGACTAATTTAATTGCAACTTTTCAGAATCGTTTTAGTGATTGGTTGACAGCTCTATCTCAACATTTGCAGTTGTCACTTTTGACCTTGTTGCTGGCCATCTTTATAGCGATTCCTTTGGCTGTTTATCTTCGATATCATGAGAAGTTAGCGGATTGGGTCTTGCAGATTGCAGGGATTTTCCAGACTATCCCGTCTCTGGCCTTGTTGGGGCTCTTTATCCCCTTGATGGGAATTGGAACCTTGCCGGCTTTAACAGCGCTAGTGATTTATGCGATTTTCCCGATCTTACAAAATACCATCACTGGGTTGAAGGGAATTGATCCAAGTCTGCAAGAGGCTGGGATTGCCTTTGGGATGACTAGATGGGAGCGACTCAAGAAGTTTGAAATTCCACTTGCCATGCCTGTTATGATGTCTGGGATTCGCACAGCGGCCGTCTTGATTATCGGTACGGCCACCTTGGCGGCCTTGATTGGTGCAGGGGGACTAGGTTCCTTTATCCTTTTGGGAATTGACCGTAATAATGCCAGTCTGATTTTGATTGGGGCACTTTCTTCTGCAGTGCTGGCTATTGCCTTTAACTTACTACTAAAAGTGATGGAAAAAGCAAAATTGCGGACGATTTTCTCTGGTTTTGCCTTGGTGACAATATTGCTCGGTCTGTCTTATAGTCCAGCCTTACTAGCTCAAAAAGAGAAAGAAAACTTGGTTATTGCTGGGAAATTGGGACCGGAACCAGAAATTTTGGCCAATATGTATAAACTCCTTATTGAAGAAAATACCAGCATGACTGCGACTGTAAAACCAAATTTTGGGAAAACAAGCTTTCTTTATGAAGCTCTGAAAAAAGGCGATATTGACATCTATCCTGAATTTACAGGAACGGTGACTGAAAGTTTGCTACAACCATCACCGAAAGTGGGTCATGAGCCAGATCAGGTTTATCAGGTAGCGCGTGATGGTATTGCCAAACAGAATCATCTAGCCTATCTCAAACCCATGTCTTATCAAAATACCTATGCTGTAGCTGTTCCGAAAAAGATTGCTCAAGAATATGGCTTGAAGACCATTTCGGACTTGAAAAAAGTGGAAGGGCAGTTGAAGGCTGGATTTACTCTCGAGTTTAATGACCGTGAAGATGGCAATAAGGGCTTGCAATCAATGTATGGTCTCAATCTCAATGTAGCGACCATGGAACCAGCCCTTCGCTATCAGGCTATTCAGTCAGGTGATATTCAAATCACGGACGCCTATTCGACCGATGCGGAATTGGCACGTTATGATTTACAGGTATTGGAAGATGACAAGCAACTCTTCCCACCTTATCAAGGGGCTCCACTCATGAAAGAAGTTCTTCTCAAGAAACATCCAGAGTTGGAAACAGTTCTCAATAAATTGGCTGGTAAAATTACTGAAAGCCAGATGAGCCAGCTCAACTACCAAGTCGGTGTTGAAGGCAAGTCAGCAGAACAAGTAGCCAAGGAGTTTCTACAAGAACAAGGTTTGTTGAAGAAATAGTTTGAAAATGTCAAACTCAACTTTGTTAAACGACCATATAGAAAACTGCTCAGACAATGTTGTCTGGGCTTTTTTGATTGTTGAAAAGATGAAAACTCAGTAGCCTAGAAATAAGGCAACTGAGCTCTACTCTGTATTCAATTTTTAGGAATGAGAAGGTCTAGATAAAACTGGACAACTTCCTGGTATGTAAAGTCTTGTCCTTTTTTGAGCCACCAGGTCAATGTCTCGATAAAGTTGGACACGACCAAGTGTTGGAGGTAAGAAGTAGGCAGATTAGTGTGGGCTTCTTTTAACTCATCAGCCAACATGGGATAGACATGGTGTTCTAGCTCTTTATGGAGTTGACGGAGGAAGTAGTCATTTTTGGAAAATAGCAGACTGGTAACATGGTCCTGGTTTTTCTGAAAATGTAAAAAGATATGTGCGAGGTAGTCCTCGGTAGTAAAGTGTCCTTCCCTTTCAAAGAGATGATGAAAGAGGTAGCGACAGAGCTCATCTAAAAGGAGTTCCTTGCTTTCATAGTGACAGTAAAAAGTAGAACGCCCAACATCTGCTAGGTCAATGATATCCTGAACAGTAGTGGCATCATAGCCTTTGTCGTTCAAAAGTTGTAAAAAAGCTTGATAGATGGCTTTTTTCGTCTTGCTGACTCGACGGTCTCTTTTTGGCATGTAGACACTTGAGACAAACTGTTCAGAACTGAACATGGCTGACAGTTTGCTTCTATCCTTTCTTTGAATTTTATTAGATAATACAAATGAAAGAAGTATGTATATACCCATTATACCAAAGGAGGGAGAGAAATGAGTTCTAAAACATCTATCTGGTTAGCTTTTTTCTTAAATTTAAGCTATGCGATTGTTGAGTTTATCGCAGGAGGAATCTTTGGTTCGAGTGCAGTTCTTGCTGATTCCGTTCATGACTTGGGAGATGCTATAGCCATTGGCATCTCAGCCCTTTTAGAAACAATTTCAAACCGTGAAGAAGATAGACAGTACACCTTGGGTTACAAACGTTTTAGTCTTTTAGGAGCCATGCTAACGGCTGTGATTCTTATGATAGGGTCTGTCCTAGTGATCTTGGAAAATGTCACAAAGATTGTTCACCCGCAACCCGTCAATGAGGAAGGCATCCTCTGGCTGGGAATCATTGCAGTAGCCATTAATGTGCTAGCAAGTCTGGTAGTTCGTAAGGGGAAAACAAAGAACGAGTCAATTCTTAGCCTGCATTTTTTGGAAGACACTCTTGGTTGGTTGGCCGTCATTCTAATGGCGATTATTCTTCGATTTACGGACTGGTATATCCTCGATCCGCTTTTATCACTAGTTATTTCTATCTTTATTCTGTCGAAAGCCATTCCTCGCTTTTGGAGCGCACTGAAAATTTTCCTAGATGCTGTGCCAGAAGGAGTCGAGACAAGTGATTTGGAGAAGGATTTAGAGGCTCTACCCAATGTCAACAGTGTCAATCAACTTAGCATTTGGTCCATGGATGGTCTAGAGAATAATGCTATTGTTCACATTTGTATCAAGGACTGGGAACAGATGATGGAAACCAAAGAAGTGGTGCGTCAATGTTTAGAAGAAAGAGGCGTGCAGAATATCACTATTGAAGTAGATAGCAGTCAAAGCAATCATGCGCAACATAAGCGGAGGGTGAGAGAATTAGAGCAGAAGCATGGGCATCATCATTAGAAAAGCGACCTCGCTAGAGGTCGTTTTGTTATCCTATTCATTCCTTGTACTTTCTCTCAGAGTCAGTCTGGTTCCCAACATGGTTAGGCTAGGGATTTTGCGACCGTGGAGTACTTCTTTATTAAGAATATCCATGCCTGCTCTGCCCATTTCCTCGGTATAGACGGTGATGCTAGAGAGGGGTGGATAGACCTGTTTGGTCAGGCTGGTGTCGTTAAAGGAAATAAGACTGACGCGGTCTGGCAGGCTGATTCCAGTTTCTTGGAGCGCACGGAGGGCACCGATGGCTAAACTATCACTGGCAGCAAAAAATGCTGGTGGGAGTTGGTCTCCCAAGCTCTGAATGGCTTCCTTCATCAAGTCATAGCCAGACTGGGCAGTAAAGCTTCCTTGAAAGACCAGTTCATCATGATAGATTCCTTTTGTTTGACTGTAGTTCTTAAAATTTTCAAGTCGCTTGTCCTGAATGATTTCTTCTTGGTCAGTTGTTTCCTCAAGGCCGGTTAAAATTCCGATACGGTCCATCCCTTGACTGAGGAAATAATCGACAACCTGTTTCATGGCAGTGTAAAAGTCCGTGATAATGCAGGTATGTCCTAGTGAAAGAGTATCACTGTCTAGAAAGACAAGAGGCTTTTGGTATTCTTCAAAGGCAGAGATCTGAGCTCGACTAAACTTTCCGATGCAGAGAATCCCGATGACTTCCTCGCTCAGTGTAAAAGGATGGTCATTAAAATAGCGTAAAATATCATAGTCCAGTTCTTGGGCTCTTTTTTCTATGCCTAGGCGAATCTGGTAGTAGTAGAGGTCGTCCAGTTCCCCTTGTTCGCTGACCCATTGGATAATGGCAATCTTTTGCTTGGGCTTGTGGGACTCGCCTGTCTTGAGGTGCTTAGTGTAGCCCAACTCTTCAGCAACAGTTAAAATACGGTGTCTGGTTTCTTCTGTAACAGATAGGCTCTGGTCGCGATTGAGGACGCGGGATACGGTCGCGATAGAGACAGAGGCTAGCTGTGCAATGTCTTTTAAAGTAGCCATAAATCCTCCTTCTTTAAGGTTAGTATATCATATTTTTCTGCTTTTTACTGATAGTTTAGTAAAATTTTAGTAAAAATGATTGACCTTGGGAAATCCCTTGGATACAATAGAAGAAAACGATTACACGTTAAGGTGACTTAACGGACAGTAAAAGGAGAAATCATATGACACAACATCTTACTGCTGAAGCTCTTCGCAAAGACTTTCTTGCTGTTTTTGGTCAAGAAGCAGACCAAACCTTCTTTTCACCAGGTCGTATCAATTTGATTGGTGAACACACAGACTACAACGGTGGGCACGTTTTTCCAGCTGCTATTTCTTTGGGAACTTATGGTGCAGCTCGTAAGCGTGACGACCAAATTTTACGTTTCTACTCAGCTAACTTTGAAGACAAGGGCATCATCGAAGTGCCTTTAGCGGATCTCAAGTTTGAAAAAGAGCACAACTGGACCAATTATCCAAAAGGGGTTCTTCATTTCTTGCAAGAAGCTGGACATGTGATTGACAAAGGTTTTGATTTTTATGTTTATGGGAATATCCCAAATGGTGCTGGCTTGTCTTCTTCAGCGTCCTTGGAACTTTTGACTGGGGTTGTGGCAGAGCATCTCTTTGATTTAAAACTAGACCGTTTGGATTTGGTAAAAATTGGAAAACAAACAGAAAACAACTTTATCGGAGTCAACTCTGGCATTATGGACCAGTTTGCTATCGGTATGGGTGCAGACCAACGTGCTATTTACCTTGATACCAACACCTTAGAGTATGATTTGGTGCCACTTGATTTGAAGGACAATGTCGTTGTTATTATGAACACCAATAAACGTCGTGAATTGGCGGATTCTAAATATAATGAACGCCGTGCTGAGTGTGAAAAAGCAGTAGAAGAATTGCAAGTTGCCTTGGATATTCAGACATTGGGTGAGTTGGACGAGTGGGCCTTTGACCAATATAGCTATCTGATTAAAGATGAAAATCGTTTGAAACGTGCTCGCCATGCTGTGCTTGAAAATCAACGTACCCTTAAAGCTCAAGCAGCCCTCCAAGCAGGAGATTTGGAAACATTTGGTCGTTTGATGAATGCGTCACACGTTTCCCTAGAGCATGACTATGAAGTAACTGGTTTGGAATTGGATACTCTTGTTCATACAGCTTGGGCACAAGAAGGAGTTCTCGGTGCTCGTATGACAGGGGCAGGTTTTGGCGGATGTGCCATTGCTTTGGTGCAAAAAGATGCTGTTGAGGCCTTTAAGGAAGCTGTAGGCAAACACTACGAGGAAGTCGTTGGATACGCTCCAAGCTTCTATATCGCTGAAGTTGCAGGTGGCACTCGCGTCCTTGACTAGTCCAAAGGAGGCTCTATAGTGACCCTAGTAGATAAATTTGTAACACATGTTATTACTGAAAGTACCTTTGAGGAAATGGATCGAATCTACCTGACTAATCGTGTTTTGGCACGAGTGGGAGATGGTGTTTTGGAAGTTGAGACCAATCTGGATAAATTGATTGACCTCAAGGACCAGCTGGTTGAGGAAGCCGTTCGATTAGAGACGATTGAGGATAGTCAGACTGCGCGTGAAATTCTTGGTGCTGAACTGATGGACTTGGTGACCCCTTGTCCAAGTCAGGTCAATCGTGACTTTTGGGCGACCTATGCCCGATCTCCTGAGCAAGCGATAGCGGATTTCTACCAACTCAGTCAGAAGAATGACTACATCAAACTCAAGGCCATTGCTAAAAATATCGCTTATCGTGTTCCATCTGATTACGGTGAACTTGAAATTACCATCAACCTCTCTAAGCCTGAAAAGGATCCGAAAGAGATTGTGGCAGCCAAGTTGGTGCAAGCTAGTAATTATCCTCAGTGTCAGCTCTGTATTGAAAATGAAGGCTACCATGGTCGAGTTAACCACCCAGCTCGCAGTAACCACCGTATTATCCGTTTTGAAATGGCTGGTCAGGAGTGGGGCTTCCAGTATTCGCCCTATGCTTATTTTAATGAGCACTGTATTTTCTTAGACGGCCAGCATCGTCCCATGGCGATTAGTCGTCAGAGCTTTGAACGTTTGTTGGCTATCGTAGAGCAGTTTCCAGGATATTTTGCAGGATCTAATGCCGATCTGCCGATTGTGGGGGGCTCTATTCTAACTCACGATCACTATCAGGGGGGACGACATGTTTTTCCTATGGAATTGGCTCCCTTGCAAAAGACTTTCTCTTTTGCTGGTTTTGAGCAGGTCAAGTCTGGGATTGTCAAGTGGCCTATGTCTGTCCTACGTTTGACTTCGGGTTCCAAAGAAGATTTGATCAACTTAGCTGATAAGATTTTGCAAGAATGGCGCCAGTATTCAGACCCTGAAGTGCAGATTTTGGCAGAGACAGACGGGACACCGCATCACACCATCACACCAATTGCACGTAAACGCAATGGACAATTTGAGTTGGACTTGGTCTTGAGAGACAATCAGACTTCTGCAGAACATCCTGATGGCATCTATCATCCCCACAAGGATGTTCAACATATCAAGAAGGAAAATATCGGCTTGATTGAGGTCATGGGCTTGGCTATCTTGCCACCACGTCTGAAAGCAGAAGTGGAGCAAGTAGCTAGCTATCTTGTAGGAGAAGCTGTTACAGTTGCCGATTATCATCAGGAATGGGCTGACCAACTTAGAGCCCAATATCCAGACCTAGCGGATAAAGAAAAAGCCCTTGAAATCGTCAAGGACTCTGTTGGTACTATCTTTGCTCGTGTACTTGAGGATGCAGGGGTTTACAAGCAGACAGAACAAGGACAGGCAGCTTTTATGCGCTTTGTAGAACAGGTCGGAATTTTGCCAGACTAGGAGCTTTCTCCTTGCACAGTCCTATAAAAAGTAGTATCATAGTGTCGTTTGAAATATCAGGAGGAAACGATGAAAGATTTTCATTTTGATGCTATATCTGCCTTTGAAAATTACGAAATAGAACAAATGAGAGATGGTCACGTTGTGGTGACGACCAAAGTAGTGGACTCGTCGCTCAACTACTATGGCAATGCCCATGGTGGCTATCTCTTTACCCTTTGTGACCAAATCAGTGGTTTGGTGGTTATCTCGCTGGGGCTTGATGGGGTGACGCTCCAGTCCTCTATCAACTACCTCAAAGCAGGAAAACTTGACGATGTGCTGACCATTAAAGGAGAATGTGTCCATCAAGGTCGCACAACCTGTGTCGTGGATGTCGATATCACCAATCAAGAAGGCAGAAATGTTTGTAAAGCCACCTTTACCATGTTTGTCACAGGTCATCGGTCAGAAGATAGACAGGTAAGGATATAGAGAAACAAAAAAGAGGCTCGCACCTCTTTTTTTTTATTTCTTCTTATGATTTAATACTGCATTGAGGACAATGGCGAGTAGGCTGGCTACGACGATTCCGTTTGAGAAGAACATTTGGAAGGCTGTCGGCATGCTGACAAAGAGATTACTGTTGTTGAGTCCGACACCTGCAGCGATTGAAACTGCTGCGATAAGGAAGTTGTGTTCATTGTTAGCAAAGTCAACACGGGCGAGGATTTGCATCCCTTGAATAGATACAAAACCAAACATCACCAGCATAGCACCACCGAGGACAGGGCTCGGAATGATTTGGGCAAGGGCACCAAACTTAGGAAGGAGTCCAAGGAGAACGAGGAAACCAGCTGCGTAGTAGATTGGCAGGCGAGTCTTGATACCTGATAATTTAACCAAACCAACGTTTTGTGAAAATCCTGTGTAAGGGAAGGTGTTAAAGATTCCTCCGAGAAGTACGGCCAAACCTTCTGCGCGGTAACCGTTGCGCAGGCGCGTGCTGTCGATTGGGTCTTTTGTGATATCAGACAAGGCTAGGTAAACACCAGTAGACTCAACCATAGACACCGTTGCGATGATACACATCATGACAATAGATGAGATTTCAAAGGTTGGCATCCCAAAGTAGAGTGGAGTTGGGACATGGACAAGAGGTGCTGCTGCAACAGGAGAGAAGTCCACCAAACCCATGCTAGCAGCAATGGCAGTTCCAACAACCAAACCAATCAAAATAGAGATAGATTTGATAAATCCTTTGGTAAAGATATTAATCAAGAGGATAATCAAAACAGTGATAGCTGCAAGCAAGAGACTTTGACCAGTTGGCTCTGGAACGTTATTTCCCATATTTCCAATAGCGACAGGAATCAAGGTTAAACCAATCGTGGTAATAACAGATCCTGTTACGATAGATGGGAAGAGATTGGCCACTTTTGAGAAGATGCCTGAAACAAGAACCACGTAAATCCCTGATGCGATAAGGGCACCAAACATAGCACCACTACCATGGCTTTGCCCAATCATAATCAAGGGAGCGACCGACTGGAATGCAACTCCGAGCACGACTGGTAGTCCAATTCCAAAGTATTTGTTGAGTTGGAGTTGGAGGAAGGTTGCCACCCCACACATGAAGATATCTGTGGAAATCAGGTAGGTTAACTGCTCAGCCGAATAGCCAAGGGCTGTCGCAATCATGATGGGAACTAGGATAGATCCTGAGTACATGGCTAGTAAGTGCTGCAAGCCAAGAACGGCTGCTTGCGAGTGTTTTTCTTGAGTTTGCATTAGAGATCTGCCTCCTTAAATACGACCTGACCATTTTCAAAACGATCTAAACGAGCAAGTGATAGAACAGGGTAGCCTGCTTTTTCAAGCAAATCACGGCCATCTTGGAAAGATTTTTCAATCACGATACCGATAGCTTCGACTGTGGCTCCGGCCTGTTCGATGATTTGAATCAAGCCTTTGGCAGCTTGGCCATTAGCAAGGAAATCGTCGATAATCAAGACCTTGTCCTCTGGTGAGAGGAATTTTCCAGCGATAGAAACGGTGCTGGTCACTTGCTTGGTAAAGGAGTAAACTTCGGCAGTTAAGATACCTTCGTTCATGGTAATGTTCTTAGCTTTTTTAGCAAAAATCATAGGGACATTTAAGGCTTCAGCTGTAAAAACAGCTGGGGCAATACCCGACGCTTCAATGGTTACAACCTTGGTAATGCCAGCAGCAGTAAATTTTTCCGCAAAAACCTTACCAATCTCTCGCATCAAGCTAAAGTCAACTTGGTGGGTTAAAAAGGAATCCACCTTGAGGATGTTGTCACCCAAGATATGCCCATCCTTGAGGATGCGCTCTTCTAATAATTTCATAAGACCTCCTAAAGTCTAAAAGCCAATCCATTTGCTTGTTCCAGATTCCTATCAAGTAAAAACTGATAGAAAAAAGACCTACTTAATCTCTAAGTAAGTCCCCAAAATAGGCATGGCAAAAAAGACCATCCCCTCAAGCTGACTTACTTATTGTTAGGTGTTCCGGCACCTTGTAGAAACGTCGTGCCAATTCACGACATAAACAAGTAAAATGATATTCAATTTTAAATAGGCTTGAGCCAATGTTTTTATTTTACACTAAATAACTTTAGAAATCAAATGTTTTGTTAGTGTTTTGCTTTAAAAAACGAACAAATATAATAAGAATAGGGAAAAATTAACTTATTGGCTAACATTTAGAAGGTTTTTCCATCATAAAAGGGCATATTATTAGGTTTTTAAACACCTGACAATATGCCTTTTTCTAATTTTAAAGACTTTTTCCCAATCTTTATTATTCTACTCGCTAAATCTTAAAAAATAACCATCTGGATCCAAAACTGCAAATTCATGGGGATATATAAAGCTATCTCCTACTCGAAATTCTCTTTTTGTCAGGGGACGATGGATGGGATAGTCAGCTTCCAGCAGTTTTTGGTGGAGCTGAGGAACATCTGCAATGCCAAAGGAAATATTGACACCGCGTCCGAAAGGATAGGTCAGCTGAGCTAATTCTTCTGCGCTGCCTTCTTCTAGCATAAGTTGGCAGTCTTCAAGCGAGAGGAAGAGAAATTTCTCCTCTGGACGCTCGTATTCGACAGAGAATCCTAGCAGGTCGCAGTAGAAGTGGCGTGATTTTTCGATGTCAGATACTACAAATTCAGGAATGACAGCTTGATAGTCCATTCGTTTTCTCCTTAGAGTTCAATCTCCAAGACAATCGGTGTATGGTCTTGGCGAGCACCTGAGTCAATCATATCAGATTTAGTGACCTTGTCTGCGAGACGGTTACTTGTGAGCCAGTAGTCGATTCTCCAGCCTGTATTGTTGATTTTAGAAGTCTTGCTGCGCTGTGCCCACCAAGTGTAGCGTTCTGGAACATCGCCATGAATATGGCGGAAGGTGTCGGTAAATCCAGTTGCTAAAAGGTTGGTAAATCCAGCACGTTCCTCGTCGGTAAATCCTGGTGAACGGCGATTACTAGCAGGATTTGCAAGGTCAATCTCATTGTGGGCCACATTGTAGTCACCGGTCGCAAGGACTGGTTTTTCTTTGTCTAGTTCAGCCAAGTACTCCGCATATTTGACATCCCAGATCTGGCGTTCTTCCAAGCGTTTGAGACCGTCGCCAGCGTTTGGAGTGTAAACTTGGGTCACGAAAAAATCATCAAATTCTAGAGTGATGATACGACCTTCCAAGTCCATGGTAGAAGGGGCACCGATTTCTGGGAAAGTGACAGTGGGTGAGAGTTCTTTCTTATAGAGGAACATGGTTCCAGCATAGCCTTTCCGGGCAGGTTCTTGTGAAGAGCGCCACGTGTTTGCGTAGCCTGGGAAGAGTTCTTCTAAAATCTCCAAGTGTTTCTTTGTAGGCCCCTTGGCAGAAAGCTTGGTTTCTTGGATAGCAATGATATCAGCATTTTCAGCGACCAAGGTTTGTAGGACTTCTTGGGACAATTTGGCACGAGCTGAGTCACTGGTTAGGGCAGCATTGAGGGAATCAATATTCCATGAGATGAGTTTCATAAAGTTACCTTTTTCATTCAGATTATAGATTTTATTATACCAAAAAAAGGTCTATTTCCCCAACGTATGGCTTGAAAAATCACTCTCTTTCGTTTATAATGAAGAATGATTTTATGAAAGGGAGTGAAAATAAATGAAATTTTACTCGTATGACTATGTACTTAGCCAAATCAGTCAGCAAAATGGAATCATGATTGGCTTTGGGATTGTGCTCCTAGCTATCACAGGATTTTTTGCTTTTAAGGCTTATCGTGATAAAAAGGGGACTAAGTTTCGGGAATTGGTCATGATTTTAGCCTTGACCTTAGTAGCCATGCTTTTGGTGACAATTTCAAAATACCAGACCAATCAAGCCTCTAACAATCAATTTCAAACTTCCCTTCATTTCATAGAGGTTGTTTCTAAAGACTTGGGGGTGGATAAATCAGAAGTTTACGTTAATACTTCAGCTGCCACTGATGGAGCGCTTGTCAAGGTAGGTCCAAATTTCTACCGCGCCATGAACGGGAGCCAACCAGACAAGTATCTTTTAGAGAAATTAGAATTGCATCAAACAGACGCTATTGAATTGGTGGAGGTAAACAAATGACACTCAACTATATGGAAATTTTAATCAAACTGGCCTTGGGTCTTTTCTCTCTTGTTTTTGTTATTAATGTGACAGGAAAGGGGAACCTAGCACCTAACTCTGCGACAGACCAAATTCAGAACTATGTTCTTGGTGGTATCATCGGTGGGGTAATTTACAATAGTTCTATTAGCATTCTCCAGTATGCAGTGATTCTGATGATGTGGACTATTTTGGTTTTGACACTCAAGTGGCTTAATAACAATGTTCGTTTTGTCAAACGCTTGATTGATGGGAAACCAACTCTCCTCATTAAAAATGGGCAGATTGCCCCAGAAGCCTGTCGTTCAGTTGGTTTGTCTGCAGCAGAAGTTGCTCTCAAACTTCGTAGCCAAGGGATTTTCCAGATGAAACAGGTCAAATGCGCTGTGCAGGAGCAAAATGGCCAACTCATCGTGGTCCAAATGGGGGATGAAAATCCTAAGTATCCAGTTGTGACTGACGGTGTGATCCAAGTCGATGTTTTGGAATCGATTGGCCGTAGCGAAGAGTGGCTGCTTGATAATCTAAGCAAACAAGGACATGACAATGTGGCCAATATCTTTATCGCTGAGTATGACAAGGGTGCCGTCACAGTTGTAACCTATGAATAAGAAAAACCTGGGGTCTTGGCCTCAGGTTTCCATTTGCAATCAGAAAGGGATTTTATGTCCATTATTCAAAAACTTTGGTGGTTTTTCAAGTTAGAAAAACGCCGTTATCTAGTCGGGATTGTGGCCTTGGTCTTGGTTTCCGTCCTCAATCTTATTCCACCTATGGTCATGGGGCGGGTCATTGATGCCATCACATCGGGGCAATTAACCCAGCAGGACCTTCTTCTTGACCTATTTTACTTGCTCCTTGCAGCCTTTGGGATGTATTATCTGCGCTATGTTTGGCGTATGTATATCCTCGGAACCTCCTACCGTTTGGGGCAGATTATGCGGTCTCGCTTATTTGAGCATTTCACAAAAATGTCTCCAGCCTTTTATCAGACCTATCGAACGGGAGACCTGATGGCACACGCTACAAATGATATCAATGCCTTAACCCGTCTGGCAGGCGGCGGTGTTATGTCTGCGGTGGATGCCTCCATCACAGCTTTAGTGACCTTGCTAACCATGCTTTTTAGCATCTCATGGCAAATGACCTTAGTTGCCATTTTGCCCCTGCCTTTCATGGCTTATGCGACCAGTCGTCTAGGGAGAAAGACCCACAAGGCCTTTGGTGAATCACAGGCTGCCTTTTCTGAACTCAATAATAAGGTGCAGGAGTCTGTATCAGGTATTAAAGTGACCAAGTCTTTCGGGTATCAGGCGGACGAGTTGATGTCCTTTCAGACAGTCAATGAATTGACCTTCCAAAAGAATCTCCAAACCATGAAATACGATAGTCTCTTTGACCCCATGGTTCTCTTGTTTGTTGGTTCGTCCTATGTTTTAACTCTCTTGGTCGGCTCTTTGATGGTTCAGAAAGGGCAAATCACGGTTGGGAATCTGGTCACCTTTATCAGCTACTTGGATATGCTAGTTTGGCCTCTTATGGCCATTGGTTTCCTCTTTAATATCACTCAGCGAGGCAAGGTTTCTTACCAACGGATTGAGGAACTTTTATCTCAGGAATCACCTGTAAAAGACCCTGAGTTTCCTCTGGACGGTATTGAAAATGGACGTTTGGAGTACGCTATTGACAGCTTTGCCTTTGAAAATGAGGAGACACTGACGGATATTCACTTTAGTTTAGAAAAAGGACAAACCCTAGGCTTGGTCGGACAGACAGGCTCTGGGAAAACGTCCTTGATTAAGCTCCTCTTGCGTGAATACGATGTGGATAAGGGAGCTATTTATCTAAACGATCACGATATTCGTGATTATCGTCTGACAGACCTTCGTGGTCTCATGGGCTATGTCCCTCAAGATCAGTTTCTCTTTGCGACCTCTATCTTAGACAATATCCGCTTCGGCAATCCTAATTTGCCCCTTTCAGCGGTCGAGGAAGCGACTAAACTAGCTCAAGTTTATAAAGATATTGTGGACATGCCTCAGGGATTTGATACGCTGATCGGTGAAAAGGGAGTCAGTCTCTCAGGTGGTCAAAAGCAACGTCTGGCTATGAGTAGGGCTATGATTTTAGACCCTGATATCTTGATTCTAGATGATTCCTTGTCAGCCGTGGATGCCAAGACAGAGTATGCGATTATCGACAATCTCAAGGAGACGCGCAAGGACAAGACAACTATTATTACAGCACATCGACTCAGTGCAGTTGTCCATGCAGATTTGATTTTAGTCCTGCAAAATGGTCAAATTATCGAACGAGGCAGGCACGAAGACTTGCTAGCTTTGGATGGCTGGTATGCCCAAACCTACCAGTCTCAGCAGATGGAAATGAAAGGAGAAGAAGATGCAGAATAAGAAAGAACAATGGACTGTATTGAAGCGCTTGATGTCCTATCTCAAGCCTTACGGCCTCCTGACCTTTTTGGCACTCAGTTTTCTCCTAGCGACGACGGTCATTAAAAGTGTCATTCCCCTTGTGGCTTCCCACTTTATCGACCAGTATCTGAGTAATCTTAACCAACTAGCCATTACCGTTTTGCTGTCCTACTATGGCCTTTATATCCTACAAACTGTAGTTCAGTATGTCGGTAATCTTCTCTTTGCGCGGGTATCCTACAGTATCGTTAGGGATATTCGTCGCGATGCCTTTGATAATATGGAGAAGCTGGGCATGTCTTACTTTGACAAGACGCCAGCAGGCTCTATTGTCTCTCGTTTGACCAATGATACTGAGACCATCAGTGATATGTTTTCGGGGATTTTATCCAGCTTTATTTCAGCAGTTTTCATCTTTCTGACAACTCTGTATACCATGTTGGTATTGGATTTTCGTTTGACAGCTTTAGTCTTGCTCTTTCTCCCCTTGATTTTCCTTTTGGTCAATCTCTATCGAAAAAAATCAGTGAAAATCATTGAGAAAACCAGAAGTCTCTTGTCAGATATCAATAGCAAGCTGGCCGAAAACATCGAGGGAATCAGAATAATCCAGGCCTTTAATCAAGAGAAGCGCCTACAGTCAGAGTTTGATGAAATCAACCAAGAACACTTGGTCTATGCCAACCGTTCTGTAGCCTTGGATGCCCTCTTTTTGCGCCCTGCCATGAGTTTGCTGAAACTTTTAGGTTATGCTGTCTTGATGGCCTATTTTGGCTATCGTGGACTTTATCTGGGAATAACTGCCGGAACCATGTATGCCTTTATCCAGTACATCAATCGTCTCTTTGATCCCCTGATTGAGGTGACTCAAAACTTTTCAACCCTTCAAACTTCCATGGTGTCTGCAGGTCGTGTATTTGCCTTGATTGACGAGAGGACCTATGAACCTCTTCAAGAAAATGGCCAGGCTAAAGTCAAAGAAGGCAATATCCGGTTTGAACATGTGTGTTTCTCATATGACGGTAAACATCAGATTCTGGATGATATTTCCTTTTCGGTTAACAAGGGTGAAACCATTGCTTTTGTAGGCCATACAGGTTCAGGGAAATCGTCTATTATCAATGTCCTCATGCGCTTTTATGAATTCCAGTCAGGGCGAGTTCTCTTGGATGGTGTGGACATTAGGGACTACAGTCAGGAAGAGCTGAGAAAGAACATCGGTCTGGTCTTGCAGGATCCCTTCCTCTATCATGGGACCATTAAGTCCAATATCGCCATGTACCAAGAGATCAGTGATGACCAGGTCCAGGCTGCAGCAGCCTTCGTGAATGCAGATTCCTTTATCCAAGAACTTCCTCAGGGTTATGATTCCCCTGTTTCTGAGCGTGGCTCCAGTTTTTCAACAGGTCAGCGTCAGCTTCTTGCCTTTGCCAGAACAGTCGCCAGTCAGCCTAAAATCCTGATTTTGGATGAAGCGACAGCCAATATTGACTCTGAAACAGAAAGTTTGGTTCAAGCTTCTCTGGCTAAGATGAGACAGGGACGGACAACCATTGCCATTGCTCATCGCCTTTCTACCATCCAAGACGCCAACTGTATCTATGTTTTGGACAAGGGGCGCATCATCGAGAGTGGAACCCATGAGGAACTCTTGGTTCTGGGAGGAACCTATCACAAGATGTATAGTTTGCAAGCGGGTGCCATGTCCTAATACTCTTTGAAAATCTATTCAAGCCATGTCAGCTTTATCCGCAATCTCAAAGCTGCACATTGATCAGCCTGCGGCTAGCTCTTTGATTTTCATTGAGTGTAAGAAGGAAATCCTTCAAATTACAGATTTCTTTCACCGCCTTTTCCATTTTGTGGTATAATGAAAAATGTTGACAAATAGTATAATAAAAACAAAGGAGAAACAGCATGCTGAAATGGGAAGACTTGCCCGTGGAAATGAAATCAAGCGAGGTTGAGTCTTACTACCAGCTTGTCTCTAAAAGGAAGGGTTCGCTGATTTTCAAGCGTTGTTTGGACTGGGTTTTGGCCTTGGTTGTACTGGTTCTGACCTCTCCCATCTTTCTCATTTTGAGCATTTGGATCAAGTTGGATAGCAAGGGGCCAGTGATTTACAAGCAAGAGCGCGTGACCCAGTACAATCGACCTTTCAAGATTTGGAAGTTCCGTACCATGGTGACGGATGCGGATAAAAAAGGAAGTCTGGTGACTTCTGCTAACGATAGCCGCATCACTAAGGTTGGCAATTTCATCCGCCGTGTCCGTTTGGACGAACTGCCTCAGTTGGTCAATGTCCTTAAAGGTGAGATGTCCTTTGTCGGTACACGACCTGAAGTGCCACGCTACACAGAGCAGTATAGCCCTGAAATGATGGCGACTTTGCTTTTACCAGCAGGGATTACCTCTCCAGCCAGCATCAACTACAAGGATGAGGACACCATCATCAGTCAAATGACGGAGAAAGGTTTGTCAGTTGACCAGGCCTATGTCGAACACGTCCTTCCTGAAAAGATGCGCTATAACCTCGCCTATCTCCGAGAGTTTAGTTTCCTTGGAGACATCAAAATCATGTTTCAAACCGTGTTTGAAGTGCTAAAATAAAGTAGTCATAAGAAAATGAGTACAGATAAAAGGAGCAAATCAATGCCAAATTACAATATTCCATTTTCACCTCCCGATATTACCGAAGCTGAAATTGCTGAAGTAGCGGATACCCTTCGTTCTGGTTGGATCACAACAGGTCCGAAGACAAAAGAACTGGAGCGCCGCTTGTCTCAATACACACAGACACCTAAGACTGTCTGCCTCAACTCTGCGACAGCCGCTCTTGAGTTGATTTTGCGTGTTTTGGAAGTGGGACCTGGGGATGAAGTCATCGTTCCAGCTATGACTTATACAGCTTCATGTAGTGTTATCACACACGTAGGAGCGACACCTGTCATGGTGGATATTCAAGCAGATACGTTTGAGATGGACTATGACTTGCTTGAGCAAGCCATCACTGAAAAGACTAAGGTGATTATTCCGGTTGAGCTTGCAGGGATTGTTTGCGACTATGATCGTTTGCTCCAAGTGGTGGAGAAGAAACGGGACCTCTTTACAGCTGCTAGCAAGTGGCAAAAAGCCTTTAACCGTATCGTAATTGTCTCAGATAGTGCCCATGCTTTGGGATCTACTTATAAAGGACAACCAGCTGGATCTATCGCTGACTTTACTTCCTTCTCATTCCACGCCGTTAAGAACTTTACAACGGCTGAGGGAGGAAGTGCGACTTGGAAAGCCAATCCAGCGATTGATGACGAAGAGATGTACAAGGAGTTCCAAATCCTTTCCCTTCACGGTCAAACAAAGGATGCTCTTGCCAAGATGCAATTGGGTTCATGGGAGTACGATATCGTCACACCAGCCTACAAGTGCAATATGACCGATATCATGGCTTCGATTGGTTTGGTACAATTGGACCGTTACCCAGCTTTGCTAGAACGTCGTAAGGACATCGTGGACCGCTATGATCGTGGTTTTGCAGGTTCTCGCATCCGTCCATTGGCACACAAGACTGATAGTGTCGAATCTTCACGCCACCTCTACATCACCCATGTAGAAGGAGCAAGTTTAGAAGAACGCAACCACATCATCCAAGAATTGGCCAAAGCAGGAATTGCAAGTAATGTACACTATAAACCGCTTCCTCTCCTGACAGCCTATAAGAATCTTGGTTTCGATATGGCAGATTATCCAAGAGCCTATGCCTTCTTTGAAAATGAAATTACGCTTCCTCTTCATACAAAATTAAGCGATGAAGAAGTTGATTACATCGTTCAGACTTTGGTGAGAATTTCTGAAGAAATCCTCGGTTCTGGAAAAAAATAATAAAAAATCTTGACAAAAAGCGGACAATAGCATATAATATTCTCAACAAATCAGAAAAGTAACTATTTTTGATCTTCAGGGAGCCTGTGGTGATTGTGAACAGGTGGTTGGAAGTAGTGAAAGTGGGCTGATTTTAAAAATGAATTTGAAACAATGAAAATTCGGTGCGCACACCTTACAGTGCAACTTGTTGTTAGACAAGGCAGAGATGTAAAGGGGATAGTCCCTTTATAATTGAGGTGGCACCGCGTTACCAACGCCCTCACATGGAAGTAGATTCTGTGTGTGGGCTTTTTTCTTTCGGTCATTTTGTTTATCTTTTATTAGGGCGTTAAGTCGCTTTGATGAACTTGAGTTCTATCTGCAGCTCCTTGCCTACTACTAAAAGCAAACAAAAAGCCGAATTAATATGGAAAGAGGAAAAATTTTATGACAACTAAAGGTTATTTTGGACAATTTGGTGGTAGTTTTGTACCGGAGCCGATTCAAGCTTTGTTGGATGAGTTGGAAGTGACATTTGACAAGTACAAGGATGATCCAGAGTTTTTGGCAGAATTTCGCCATTACTTGAAGGATTATTCTGGTCGCGAAACACCGCTTTATTTTGCGGAAAGTTTGACAGAGCACCTAGGTGGAGCTAAGATTTATCTCAAGCGCGAAGATCTTAACCACCTTGGTTCTCACAAGCTCAACAATGTTCTAGGTCAAATCCTTCTTGCCAAACGTATGGGCAAAAAACGAGTGATCGCAGAAACAGGAGCTGGTCAGCACGGTGTTGCGACAGCAGCGGCTGCAGCCAAGTTTGGTATGGCTTGTGATGTCTACATGGGTGCAGAAGATGTGGAGCGTCAACGACTCAATGTCTTCCGCATGGAGATGATGGGAGCGACTGTTCACGCAGTTGAAACGGGGACACGAACTCTTAAGGATGCGGTTGATGCAGCCTTTGGAGCATGGATGAATGACCTTGAAGCCTTCTACGTTTTGGGATCTGCTGTAGGACCTCATCCTTATCCTACCATTGTTCATGAATTCCAAAAGGTCATCAGTGAAGAATCTCGCCGTCAAATCTTAGAAAAAGAAGGTCGTTTACCAGACTACGTCATTGCCTGTGTAGGTGGTGGTTCGAATGCCATCGGTGCTTTTTCGCAGTATGTGGCTGATGAAGAAGTCAAATTGGTTGGGGTCGAAGCTGCCGGTCACGGACTTGACACAGACAAGCATGCAGCCACTATGACAAAGGGTAGTGTCGGAATTGTCGATGGTATGAAGACCTATGCAGTCTTTAAGGAAGACGGAGAGCTGGCGCCAGTTTACTCTATCTCAGCTGGTTTGGACTATCCAGGGGTTGGCCCAGAACACGCCTACTTCAAAGATTCTGGCCGCGTAGAATACGTAGCAGCGACAGATGAAGAAGCTGTTCAAGCCTTGCTCCTTCTTAGTAAGACAGAAGGGATTATCCCAGCGATTGAAAGTTCGCACGCCATCGCAGAAGCGGTTAAACGTGCACCGAAACTAAGTAAAGACGACATTATCATCATCAATGTCTCTGGTCGTGGAGACAAGGACGTAGCTGCGATTGCAGACTACCTAGAAGCTAAAAAATAAAAGATGGAAAAATTACAGTCTTTTCTCTCACAGAGAGCTTGTGGTTGCTGGAAACAAGCAGAGAAAACTGTAAGGTTGGGTCCATCTGAAACAAGAGAAAAAAACATAATTCTCAAGGGAGTGCCCTTTATCGCACAGCCTGTTACAGGAAATATCTGAGACAGGAATGAGAGATAGGAGAAATCCTATAATTGAGGTGGCACCGCGAATTTCGTCCTCACGCAAGTTATTTTGCGTGGGGATTTTTATATATTTATCGTAGATATGGCTATCAGTTTTAAATTATGCTTCATCACTAGATAGATTTCTATAAAATATTTGCTAACGAAGTGAGCATTGACCCGCTATTTCCCGCTATAGTGGTATTCTAGAGAAGCAAAGATGCTTCTCTAGAACGGAATTTTTGAGAGTAAAATAGTTTGGGGAACTATTTTAGCCTGAGCCTAGAAATGAATGAGCGAGGAGCTCGAAAATTAGGTCTTTCATTTCATGGATTTCTAAAATCATCCACTGGATAATTTTACCTCCCGTCCGCACTATTTAAGGGAAATAGAAAAAGATAAAAAATTAAAAAAAGGAACTGAAAGGGAAATTACAATGGAACGAATCATTCATGGAGATGTCTTATCACCAATCTTGGCTTATATGCGCCTAAAGGGGCAACACAAGGTTATTTTAGAGAGTATTCCGAGAGACAAGGAAACCGCTCGTTTTTCTATCTTAGCCTATAATCCAGTTTTTGAGATTCAGTTTGAAAATGGAGTTCTTTATCAAAATGGTCAAGTGATTGATCGGGATCCCTTGGATTTTCTTTATGAAGTGACTCATAAGAGCCAGCACCATTCAGACCTCCCTTTTGGTGGTGGGGCAATTGGTTTTGTTGGTTACGATATGATTTCACTTTATGAAGAAATTGGTCAAATTCCTGAAGATACTATTGGAACGCCAGACATGCATTTCTTCGTCTATGAGAGTTACATGGTCTTTGACCACAAGAAGGAAAAAATCCATGTCATAGAGGATGCTCTTTATAGTGAGCGTAGCCAAGAAGACTTGGAAAAAGCCTTAAACCAAGTGCTTGAGGAATTACGCATTCCTGCTCCAAATGAATTTGAAGATTTGGATTTATCACCACTTGACTTCAAACCCCATATCGCTCCTCAGAAGTTTGAGGAAATGGTGGAAACAGCTCGTGACTTGATTCGTAACGGGGATATGTTCCAATGCGTGCTCAGTCAGCGCTTCTCAGCAGAGGTTACTGGAAATCCATTTGACTTCTACAGAAATCTCCGCGTGACTAATCCTTCTAATTACCTTTATTTCTATGATTTTGGGGATTATCAAATCATCGGTGCCAGTCCTGAAAGTTTGGTTTCTGTCAAAAATGGCATCGTGACAACCAATCCGATTGCAGGGACACGACCAAGAGGTGCTACGGATGAAGAAGATAAGGATTTGGCGACAGACCTGCTTTCTGATGAGAAGGAAACAGCAGAACATCGGATGTTAGTAGACTTGGGTCGTAATGATATTGGCCGCATCTCTGAAACGGCTAGTGTCCAAGTTACTAAGTATATGGAAGTGGAGCTCTTCCGCTATGTTATGCATTTGACCAGCGTGGTCAAGGGGCGTTTGCTTCCAGAACTCACTGCAATGGATGCCTTGAAAGCAACACTTCCTGCTGGAACCGTTTCAGGAGCACCAAAGATTCGAGCTATGAGACGCATCTATGAAATGGAAACGGAAAAACGCGGTGTATACGCAGGAGCAATCGGTTACTTGTCTGCGACGAGTGATATGGATTTCGCTATTGCCATCCGAACTATGATTCTTAAAAATCAAACAGCCTATGTGCAGGCTGGGGCAGGAATTGTCTATGACTCTATCGCCCAAAACGAATACCAAGAAACCATTAACAAAGCAAAATCTATGACTAGAATTGGAGAACTAAGACCATGATTTTATTGATTGACAACTATGATTCTTTTACCTATAACTTGGCTCAATACATTGGGAATTTTGCAGAAGTTCAGGTTTTGAGAAATGATGATCCCAAGCTGTATGAAGAAGCTGAAAAAGCAGATGGTCTGGTCTTTTCTCCTGGTCCTGGTTGGCCAGTTGATGCTGGAAAGATGGAAGACATGATTCGTGACTTTGCAGGCAAGAAGCCAATTCTAGGGATTTGTTTGGGTCACCAAGCCATCGCAGAAGTATTTGGTGGTAAGTTAGGTTTGGCTCCAAAGGTCATGCATGGGAAACAGAGCAATATCAGCTTTGAAGCGCCATCTGTTTTGTATCAAGGCATTGAAGATGGCCGTGCGGTCATGCGTTATCACAGTATTTTGATTGAAGAAATGCCAGAAGACTTTGAAGTGACAGCTCGTTCGACTGATGACCAAGCCATCATGGGGATTCAACATAAAAACCTACCGATTTATGGCTTCCAGTACCATCCAGAGAGTATCGGAACGCCAGATGGATTGTCTTCTATTCGGAATTTTATCGAAAAGGTTGTAAAGTGAGGAAACTAGGATGAAAGAGATTATTGAAAAACTAGCAAAATTTGAACATTTATCAGGTGTGGAAATGACGGATGTCATCGAGCGTATCGTAACTGGGCGTGTAACGGAAGCGCAGATTGCTTCTCTCCTTTTGGCTCTTAAGATGAAGGGGGAAACACCTGAAGAACGCACAGCCATTGCCCAAGTCATGAGAGGGCATGCCCAACATATTCCAACTGAGATTCATGATGCCATGGACAACTGTGGTACAGGTGGGGACAAGTCTTTTAGTTTTAATATTTCCACAACTGCAGCCTTTGTCTTGGCTGGTGGCGGCATTCATATGGCTAAGCACGGTAACCGTTCGATTTCTTCTAAATCTGGCTCTGCAGATGTCCTAGAAGCCTTGGGCATTAACCTAGACCTCAAACCAGCTGAACTAGGTAAGGTCTTTGATAAGACTGGCATCGTTTTTCTCTTTGCTAAAAATATGCATCCAGCAATGAAATACATCATGCCAGCTCGTTTGGAATTGGGTATTCCAACGATTATGAACTTGACTGGTCCACTGATTCACCCAATGGCCTTGGAAACACAGCTTCTTGGAATTAGTCGTCCAGAACTTCTAGAAAGTACAGCTCAGGTTTTGAAAAATATGGGTCGCAAACGCGCTATCGTGGTTGCTGGACCAGAAGGTTTGGATGAAGCTGGTTTGAACGGGACAACCAAGATTGCACTTCTTGAGAATGGCGAAATCACCTTGTCAAGCTTTACTCCAGAGGATTTGGGAATGGAACGTTACGCTATCGAAGATATTCGTGGAGGCAATGCTCAGGAAAATGCAGAAATTTTGCTCAGCGTTCTTAAAAATGAACCAAGTCCATTCTTGGAAACTACAGTTTTAAATGCTGGTCTTGGTTTCTATGCTAATGGTAAGGTAGATAATATCAAGGATGGGGTTGCCTTGGCTCGTCAAGTGATTGCTAGTGGCAAGGCCCTTGAAAAACTCAGACTGTTACAGGAGTACCAAAAATGAGTCAGGAATTTTTAGCACGAATCTTGGAGCAGAAGGCGCGTGAGGTCGAGCAGATGGAGCTGGAGGAAGTCCAGCCCCTGCGTCAGACCTATCGCTTGGCTGAATTTTTGAAGAATCACCAAGACCGTTTACAGGTAATCGCTGAAGTCAAGAAAGCTAGCCCTAGTCTGGGAGATATCAATCTCAATGTGGATATTGTGCAACAGGCCCAGACTTATGAAGCGAACGGAGCAGTGATGATTTCGGTTTTGACAGATGAGGTTTTCTTTAAAGGTCATTTGGATTATCTACGGGGGATTTCCAGTCAGGTACAGATTCCAACGCTCAACAAGGACTTTATCATCGATGAAAAGCAAATCATCCGTGCTCGCAATGCAGGTGCAACAGTCATCTTACTCATTGTGGCTGCCTTGTCAGAAGAACGCCTTAAGGAACTCTACGACTACGCGACAGAGCTTGGTCTGGAAGTCTTGGTGGAAACCCACAATCTAGCTGAACTAGAGGTAGCTCACAGACTCGGTGCTCAGATTATCGGAGTTAATAACCGAAACTTGACCACCTTTGAGGTCGATTTGGAGACCAGTGTGGACTTGGCTCAGCACTTTAAGAAAGGTCACTATTACATTTCTGAATCTGCTATTTTCACAGGGCAGGATGCGGAACGAGTAGCACCATACTTTAACGGAATCTTGGTGGGGACAGCTCTCATGCAGGCAGAAGATGTAGCCCAGAGAATCAAGGAGTTGCAAATTGACAAAGGTTAAGATTTGTGGATTGACGACCAAAGAAGCGGTAGAAACAGCCGTATCAGCAGGGGCAGACTATATTGGTTTTGTCTTTGCACCTAGTAAAAGACAAGTGACCTTGGAAGAGGCTGCTGAGCTGGCAAAGCTTATTCCTGCAGATGTCAAAAAGGTTGGTGTATTTGTTTCACCAAGTCGGGCTCAACTGCTAGAAGTCATTGACAAAGTTGGCTTGGACTTGGTTCAAGTTCACGGTCAGGTGGCGGATGATTTGTTTGAGAATTTGCCTTGTGCCAGTATTCAGGCTGTGCAGGTGGATGGAGAGGGGCATGTGCCCAATTCTCAGGCAGATTATCTACTCTTTGATGCTCCTGTGGCAGGGAGTGGCCAGACCTTTGACTGGGGGAAATTGGATACGACAGGAATAGCACAGTCCTTCTTTATCGCAGGTGGGCTTAATGAAGACAATGTCGTAAAAGCAATTCAACACTTTACTCCCTATGCAGTAGATGTATCGAGCGGAGTAGAGACAGATGGACAAAAAGATCATGAAAAGATTAGAAGGTTTATAGAGAGGGTAAAGCATGGCATATCAGGAACCAAATAAAGATGGATTTTACGGAAAATTCGGTGGACGTTTCGTCCCAGAAACATTGATGACAGCAGTTTTGGAGTTGGAGAAGGCTTACCGTGAAAGTCAGGCAGACCCAAGTTTCCAAGAGGAATTAAACCAGCTCTTACGCCAGTATGTAGGACGTGAAACGCCCCTTTACTACGCAAAAAACTTGACCCAGCATATTGGCGGAGCCAAGATTTATCTCAAACGTGAAGACCTTAACCATACAGGGGCCCACAAGATTAACAATGCCTTGGGACAAGTTTTGCTTGCCAAACGCATGGGTAAAAAGAAAATTATCGCTGAAACAGGTGCTGGTCAGCACGGTGTAGCAACTGCAACTGCTGCAGCCCTCTTTAACATGGAATGTACTATCTACATGGGTGAGGAAGATGTCAAACGCCAAGCTCTCAATGTCTTCCGCATGGAACTTTTAGGAGCCAAGGTTGAGGCTGTGACAGATGGTTCGCGCGTGCTCAAGGATGCGGTCAATGCAGCCCTTCGTTCATGGGTGGCTAATATCGATGATACCCACTATATCCTTGGTTCTGCCTTGGGGCCTCATCCTTTCCCAGAAATTGTTCGTGATTTCCAAAGTGTCATCGGTAGAGAAGCTAAACAACAGTACCGTGACTTGACAGGTCAAGATTTGCCAGATGCCCTAGTAGCCTGTGTTGGTGGTGGTTCTAATGCTATCGGCCTCTTCCATCCCTTTGTAGAAGATGAGTCTGTAGCTATGTATGGGGCTGAAGCAGCTGGACTTGGTGTAGACACAGAGCACCACGCAGCTACCTTGACCAAGGGTCGTCCGGGTGTCCTTCACGGTTCCCTCATGGATGTGCTCCAAGATGCCCATGGTCAAATTCTTGAAGCCTTCTCTATCTCAGCAGGTTTGGACTATCCTGGTATCGGTCCAGAACATTCTCACTACCACGATATTAAACGTGCCAGCTATGTTCCTGTGACAGACGAAGAAGCCTTGGAAGGATTCCAGCTCTTGTCTCGTGTGGAAGGGATTATCCCAGCCTTAGAATCTAGCCATGCTATCGCCTTTGCGGTGAAATTGGCCAAAGAACTCGGTCCAGACAAATCCATGATAGTCTGTCTATCAGGTCGTGGTGACAAGGATGTGGTTCAAGTCAAAGACCGCTTGGAAGCAGATGCAGCAAAGAAGGGAGAAGCTCATGCCTAAGACACTAACAGAAAAATTAAATGCTATTAAAGCAGCTGGAAAAGGAATTTTCGTTCCTTATATCATGGCTGGAGACCATGAGAAAGGTTTGGCTGGACTCGCTGAAACAATCAACTTTTTAGAAGATTTGGGTGTTTCGGCTATTGAAGTCGGTATTCCCTTTTCAGATCCTGTCGCAGATGGACCTGTTATAGAAGAAGCTGGCTTGCGCAGTCTAGCCCACGGAACTTCTACTCAGGCTTTGGTTGAAACCTTGAAAACCATTCAAACAGAGATTCCACTGGTCATCATGACCTACTTCAACCCCCTCTTTCAGTACGGTGTGGAGAACTTTGTCAAAGATTTGGCAGATACAGCGGTTAAGGGCTTGATTATTCCAGACCTTCCTCATGAGCATGCCAATTTTGTAGAGCCATTTTTGGCAGATACAGACATTGCTTTGATTCCTTTAGTAAGCTTGACCACAGGGATTGAGCGCCAGAAAGAGTTGATTGAAGAGGCGGAGGGATTCGTCTATGCTGTTGCCATCAATGGGGTGACAGGGAAATCTGGCAATTACCGTGCAGACTTGGACAAGCACTTGGCACAATTGCATCAAGTAGCCGACATTCCAGTCTTGACAGGTTTTGGTGTATCTAGTCAAGCCGATGTAGAACGCTTCAATGCGGTGTCAGATGGTGTTATCGTCGGTTCGAAAATCGTAAAAGCTCTCCACCAAGGAGAGCCGATTGAGGACTTTATCAAACAAGCAGTAGCTTACCAAAAATAATCAAACAAGCAGCGAGTAAGAGGAAAGGCACGAAAGGCAGTCTTTCCTTTTTCTTTTGCAGGAGAAAGGCTAGAATTCCTGTTGCAGAAGCAAACTGAATCAAGATGAGTAACTCGGTTGCGCTAAAGACGAGAGCGCAAGAAGCCAGAAAGAGGAAATCCCCTGCACCCATACGGATATCGATAAAATGAGCTAGAATTCCTAGGACAAGGAAAAAGACCATGACCAGATTCCAGCCTGAGTAGACCATTAGAGGCAGATGGAAAGTTATCCAGACCAGTAAGGGATATTCCTGATGGCGAAAGTCGTAGATGCCCAAGGTCAAACCAGCAGTGATTAGGATGACTTGCCCCAAGGAAAGAAAACCCCAAGACCAAGATAGAAAGAGGAGTCCTAAGCCTAGTTCAAAGAGGGCATACCAGACAGGATAAGGAGCCTTGCAGTAGCGACAGCGAAAGCGATTGAAGACCTGCGAGAGAATCGGAATCAAATCTAAGGGACGCAAGCGAGTCTGACAGGAATCGCAGTGACTGGCTGGACTGATAATGGATTGCTCTGGAAAACGGTCAATGACCAAACCAAGAAAGGAAGCGAGAATGCTCCCGACAAGAAAAAAATAAAAATCAATCATACTTATCTATTCGTAAAAAATGGGAGAAGTAGTATAATGGAGAAACATAAACAAGATAGTGAGGTCAAGATGACAATTCGTTTTGAAGAAAATGTGAGCTCAGAAAATGCTCAACTCGTATGCCAATGGTCTAACTCCCTTGGCAAATCCTTTCAAGAACAATGGATGGGAACAATGATTCTTTTTCCCTTGACAATTCAAGTTTTGCAAGATTTGGAAGGAATCTTTTCAATATTTGAAGGACAAGAGTTTGTGGGGCTTATCCAGAAAATCAGGCTAGAAGACAGTAATCTTCATATCGGGAGATTTTTTATTAACCCCCAGAAACAGGGGCAAGGCTTAGGTAGTCAGGCTTTAAGGAAATTTGTTACTTTAGCCTTTAAAAATGGAGACATAGACAGCATCTCTCTAAATGTCTTTGAAGAGAATCAAGCAGCTCAGAATCTTTACCAAAAAGAAGGATTTGAAATCGTTCAAATAGTTAAAGAACCTGTACGAAAATACATCATGAAAAAGGGGAGATAGAAAGCAAAAAGCCTTGGTTCCCAAAGCTTTTTAATGTTATAAACTCATTAAAATAATCCCCGGTTAGATTTGGAATATTTTTTATTCTGTGTCATATAAAAATAAATAAAATGAATGGCTATAGCTAGAGCTAAAATGGTTGTTATACTCACTACTATTATAGGATTAGAAGCAAAGATTAAAGAGAGAATCAAGGCAGCCAGATAGAGTGTCGCTTGGACACAGTAGTAACTTTTCGAATAGCGAAGATAGTGTTTGTTATAGGGCCCATTTACTAGGACAGCAGCTTGAAAGAGGCCAAATCCGATATAAGAGAAGCTGGTTGCAAAGAGACGATTAGCTTCAGGATTCTGAAGAAAACTCATCGAAACGGTCATCATAAGAAGTCCAATGAAAATAGGATAGTGACTGTAAATTAGAAATAGTCTCTTTTGATTAGATTTTTCATCAATAGCATGGTCGAATTGACCAAAATAAAACAAGAACAGAGAAATCATAATAATGAAATAAAGAACCGAATAAATCGAGAAATTCTCGATTGTAAAGAAGTTAGCTAGCTCCGTAATCATCTCTCCAAACATAATAATGACAAGAAGGGAGATGCGCTCGATTAAATGGGGGAGATTTACCTGGTAATGCTTATCTTTATTAAGCAAGATACTTGGCATAATAAATGTTAGCAGAATACTAGCAAATAAGATATAGACTCTAAGGTAAATAGGAAGAAGAGCTGCTAGATAGAATCCTAAACTTCCTAGACCTGTTATCCATAGAAAACCTTTGATACTTTCCCGATTAGCATCATCGGTTGATTTTCTAAAAAATTCAACCAAATATTGAAAAAAATAAGGTAAGGGTTAATGTACCAATAGCCCAACAGAGATAATGAAAATATTGTTGCCAATCAGGTCCAATCATATTGGCTATAAAGAGTAAAATTCCCATTTTGATAAACATGATTACTATGTTAAATAAAGAGTTCTTTCCATAGCGATTGGTATAATCGGTTTGAATCATCCAGGAATCGATGAGAAACAAAGTAGCAATGAAAAAATCAAGGAAAGAATTCCAAGTCAAAATACCGTTATGAAGATGGTCAATTAAAGTAGTTACTTTTGAAATTGCAAAAACAAAAACTAGGTCATAAAAAAGTTCTGAAAATTCTACACGTTTATGTTTAATAAGAGTTGTCATCTTAAGACCTTTCTATTTTAGAAGTACAATTTATTATAACAGAAAATGGTAATAAAAAAAAGGAGATGCTTAAATAACTTCATGTGACGCGAATGAACTGCGCCACAAAAGTTAGGTTTTTTCTGTCTAACTTTTGGGGTGCAGTTCAGAAGGGGTGTTTTTTCTATCGTTTTTTAGTGCTAAGACTACACAAAAAAGCCTTGATTCCAAGGCTTTTTCCTGTTGATTTAGATGCCCCCTACAGGGATTTGGAAAGGACTTTCATATTGAGAGCAATTAAAAATATTGAAATATAAGTGATTTTAGGTATTTTCAATGTCATGATTTAAAAATGGGACAAAAGTGGGGCAAAAACCATACAGATTCTAAACTGTATGGTTCTTTTTTTATCTAACCAAGAAAGGTTAAAACTTATTAAAACAAATGCAATCAACTGTTGAAAACTTTTTAGTCCGTGTAATATAAAAACAAGTAAAAAGTTGAACTATAGGGAATATTGTGTCATAATAGGTAATAGATGAATAATTAATAGATTGGAAATAATGCTTTCTTACCTTAACAAGTTGAATTGGTTATACATTTTTTCGTCGCAATTGTGTCTATCTCTCGAGTTTAGCTAGTTTTTATAAGCTCTGGTTTCTAATCAATATAACAAATTTTAGAAGTGCATAAGACAAGATGGTGACATTACTACAGTCATTTCTAGTCACCATATGTTGCTGGCACAGGCTGTTTGTAGTGTTGGCTATTTACTAGTCAGTTTAATCGGAGTGTTTAATTTTTATTGTTGAAAGGTTTTTATATGGCGAAAATTCTATCTTTAGGTCTGACAGGTAAGAAATTACTTGCTCAGGGGTTCTTGTTTGTTCTGCTAGGTCTCATCTTGATGGTCACGGGGACTTGGTTGCCAGTAAAGGTTATTCGACTGGTTCTGTTTTTAGCTTGGATAGCAACGGTCTTAGATTTAGTATTACGTATTTTCAAAAAAAGTCAGTCAACGGACACCTTGGGAGTTGCACTGGTTAAATTGTTAGTGCTGGGATATTTGCTTGGCTCCAATCTTGCGACGGATGTGCCGATTTATATTTTGGCTCTTGTGATTGGAGTTTATCAGATTTTTCATGCTAGTATTAACCTTGTCACCTATGTTCTCTACCGCAAAAACAAAATTCGACCTCGTTTTCGTCTCTTACTAGATGGACTCGTACTAGTTTTTCTTGGTGGGACTAGTCTTTTGTCCTCTACAGGAAATTCTGTCTTTCAACTCTTTGTATTAGGGGCTTATTTTTTCCTTTATGGTGTGTCCAATATCCGTGATGGTTTCTTGTTTGAGGGGGAAATTGGGAAAAACCATCTCAAACGTCGTATTAGAATTAGCTTACCTATTGTCCTAGCCGCTCTCATCCCTGCAAGAACTTTAGCAAAAGTTAACAAATTTATGCTGGAAAATGCTGATGAGGAAGAAGATATCCATCTTGGAATGGTGAAGTCTGGTAAGACAGCGGAGCTTGAAATTTTTGTTCATACAGCTGAGACCTCTCTGTTTTCAGCTATTGGTCATGTGGATATCTGCTATCAAGGCCGTGTTATTTCTTATGGCAACTATGATCCGTCTTCTGAGACCTTATTTGGCATGGTAGGAGATGGTGTCTTATATTTCTGTGATCGTGACAAGTACATTGACCTATGTAAACGTGAGAGTCAAAAAACGCTTTTTGGTTATGGGATAGATTTGACGCCTGAAATGGAAAAAGCAGTTCAGAAAAAGTTGGCTGAATTGAAACAACTGACGATTCCATGGGAGCCAAGTGCAGATAAAATCATGACAGGTGATGGTAAGGAAGACTACACCTACGCTTATAAAATCAGACATGAGACAGATGGGGAACTTTATAAATTTATCAAATCTAAGTTTAAATCCTACTTTGTCTTATCTACAAACTGTGTGCTCTTGGCTGATACCATAGTCGGTCAGGCTGGCACCGATATCCTCTCACCCAAAGGATTTATCGCTCCAGGAACTTACCAAGCCTACCTTAATCGAGAGTTTGAAAAACCAAATAGTATAGTCGTATCTAAACATGTTTATTAAGGAGAATTTATGAACTTAGTAAAAAAATACACCCCGTTAATACTTTTTATAGGGCTGGTTGCTCTTGTAATTCTGAATGCATCGAGCTTTATATCAGGAGCAATCTCTCTCTTTGATGTAATATCAACCTTGATTTATGGTGCTGTTATTGCTTTTGTTCTTAATGTTCCTATGAAAAAAATTGAACAGTACTTAGTTAAATTGAAGGTAAAGGCAGAGTTGCGTCGTCCGATTGCCATGGTACTTGTTTTCCTAGCTCTTATCTTAATCGTGATTGCTCTTTTGGTTTTGGTGCTGCCAACCCTAGCCCAGACTATTAGTCAGCTGGGAACAGTCCTTTCAACAGTCCTTACTCAACTTGGGAAATTGCTAGGCAGCTCGGAATTTGTAACCAAAGACATGTTGTCAACTATCGTATCAGGCATACAGGGACAATCTAGTTCTATTAGCCAAGCTTTGATAGGTTTTTTATCAGGTCTGACTAGTAATATCGGCAATATTTTTTCAAGTTTGATGAATGCCTTTTTGATTATAGTCTTCACCTTTTTATTTTTATCCAGTAAGGAACATTTGGCAGCGATGACGAGTCGACTTCTAAAAGTTTTTCTTCCAGAGAAGGTGGTGATAAAGTTGACTTACATTGGACAAGTAGCACTAGAGACTTATGACCAATTTTTGATGAGTCAGCTGATTGAAGCAGTTATCATAGGAGTTATGATAGCGGTTGGTTACAGCGTGTTTGGGATACCCTATGGAGTAATGACAGGTATCTTTGCAGGAGTGCTATCGTTCATTCCTTATGTAGGGCCTATGATTGCTTGTGTTGTGGGAGCGATTTTTATCTTCACAGTGAGTCCTACTCAAGCCTTACTTTCTCTTCTTCTATATCAAGTTATACAGCTGATTGAAGGAAACCTTATTTATCCTAGAGTTGTAGGTCAATCTATTGGTTTGCCAGCTATTTTCACGCTTGCGGCTGCTAGTATTGGAGGCAATCTCTTTGGCTTACTTGGGATGATATTCTTTACACCGATATTTGCTGTTATCTATCGATTGGTTAAGGAATTTGTCGTTGCAAAGGAAAATCAGCTAGATTAAGAAAAACTAAATTTAATAAGATATACTGAGAAGAGAGTGAGAGATTCTCTTCTCTTTTATTTTTAAATACTTTTCTACAAAAAGCTATTAGACGTTAAAAAAAGCCTTGGTTTCAAGGCTTATTTCTGTTGATTTAGATGTGCCCCCTGCAGGGCTCGAACCTGCGCCCCATAGCTTAAGAGTCTACTGCTCTACCAACTGAGCTAAGGAGGCAACAGAAAAAGCTGAGAATGTAACTTCCCAGCTATTTTAATATGCCCAAAATGGCAGCTAGATTATTTACGAAAGGCATCAAGGATATAGGTGAAACCAACAATTAAAAATGCAAAGGCAACGACATAAACGACAAAGACACTTGTAGCTACTGGATTGAACAAAATCACTAGACCTAGTAAAAATGCAAGCAACGCTATCCACATGATACGGTTGCCAATAATAGGGAAAATCAATCCCAGACGATTGCCTTTAAAGAAAACTATAATGGCTTCTACAATTAACCAAATTCCTAAAATAGTTGGAATGACAACTGGCAGCGTCACAAAGCCATAGGCAACGAGGTAAAGAGCTAAGAGAAGATTAACAATCCCTTGGAAAAGATGAGCTGGTGAGCGAAGCTCTTTTGGTACAGAGAAATAGCCTAAAATAGCTGCTATAGAAGAAACCAGTAAACCAAATGCAATCCACCAGCTGTAAACAACAAGATTAGCTACTGGGTTTGTAAATAGGAAAAGTCCTAAAAGGACAAAAACAACTCCTGCAAGGAATAGCAGTAAACGATTAGAAAATTTCATTTCAATACCCCCTATATAGTATAGTATAGTTTGATAATAAAAATATTATACACCTTTTTAGAGGAAATGTCAATAAACAAAATGGAAAATTTGGAAGTTTCAGTCTGATTTATGAAAAGAAAATCAGTTTTTATTATTTTGAAAATAAAAAGAGAAGATAAAATTTGTCTTCTCTACATGAAAATATTGTATGGCATCAAAGCAAAAGTAACTGGCTTTACACTATTTGTAAAGATGTAATTTGATTCAAAAAGAAAAGATAGATTTAAAATGTGGGACAAATGATGGGGTAAATCAGTTATAGACAAGCAAAAAAGCCTTGGTTATCAAGGCTTTTCCTGTTGTATTTAGATGCCCCCTACAGGGATCGAACCTGTGACCCACGGATTAAGAGTCCGCTGCTCTGCCAGCTGAGCTAAGGAGGCAAAGAAAAAAGCTGTATTGGTGCCGAAACTTCACGGTTTGTATTGAACCCGCGCAATTAAGCAGGTGGGCAACTCGCTCTAACTGAAGCTGTTTCCGTGTGAGACGGCCTACATGCTGTTAGAAGACTTTTGTTTCCCTAATAATACAAAAAATAGTCGGTCAACACTTAAGTGTGAAGTCGTACACCACAGCGTTTCTATGTTTATATGATACCACTTTTTCAAAAAAAATCAAGAGGAAAGTGCAATTTTTTGAAAAGGATTTCAGATTTTTCGCAAACGGTCGATAGCTTCCTTTCTTTGAGCCAAAGCCCGTTCATATTTACCAGTATCTTCTGCTTGGAAATAGTGATGATTGCGGATTTTTTCTGGCAGATAGTCTTGCTTGACCCAATTTCCAGGATAGTTGTGTGGATAGAGATAGTCTTGGGCATTCCCTAGTTCCTTGCTTCCGCTGTAGTGTCCATCACGCAGGTGTCGCGGAATAGGCAAGTGCCCTGATGTTTTGAGGTCGGCAAGTGCCTTATCCATAGCTACATAGGCTGAGTTGGATTTTGGAGAAAGGGCCAAATCAATGACGACATTGGCAATGAGAATGCGGGCTTCTGGGAAACCAATCCTTTGTGCAGCACCCAGAGCAGTCACGGTGTGAATCTGGGCTTCAGGATTGGCCAAACCGATATCTTCATAAGCGATAACAGTCAAACGACGAGCGAGACTTGGCAAATCACCAGCCTCAATCAAGCGGGCAGCATAGTGAAGACTGGCATCAACATCTGAGCCACGGATAGACTTTTGCAGGGCTGAGAGAACATCATAGTGGCCATCTCCATCCTTATCCATAGTAATGTAGCTTCTCTGAAGACTATTTTCCATGATGTCTAGAGTAATATGGCGAATGCCCTCATCATTCTCAGGGGTAGAAAGAACAGCCAAGTCCAGTGAGTTGAAGGCAGAACGCAGGTCTCCGTTTGTAGAGGTAGCAATAAAATCCAGCGCATCTTCATCTAGTTCTACTGGAAAATCAAAACCACGCTCAGGGTTACTTAGAGCTATCTGCAGGGCCTCCTTGACGTCTTGGTTAGACAGAGGTTCCAACTCAAAAATTTGAACACGGCTACGAATGGCAGGAGTGACAGAGAAGAAAGGATTTTCAGTCGTAGCGCCAATCATGATGACCAGACCACTTTCCAAGAGAGGTAAGAGGAAGTCTTGCTTGGTTTTATCTAGTCTATGAATCTCGTCTAGCAATAGAACGAGACCACCAGAGAATTTAGCCTCTTCCGCAATTTCTTGCAGTCGCTTTTTACTATCAACTGTCGCATTAAAGGTCCGAAAGGCATACTTGGTCGTTCCAGCGATGGCCGAGGCAATACTGGTCTTGCCGATTCCCGGAGGTCCGTAGAGAATCATGGAGGATAGGCGATTGGCTTCCACCATGCGACGGATGATTTTTCCAGGTCCGACCAGATGCTCCTGACCGATGACCTGGTCTATGGTTTTAGGGCGCATGCGAAGCGCGAGATTGTCTGGCATAGCAGTCCTTTCTAACGTGGATTTTAGTGTCATATTTTTTGAGTAGAATGACTCATCTAATATATCTTACTATGTCCATTCTAGCCTATTAGTTGTGATATTTCAATGGTTTTGTAATATTCAGGGTGTGAGATAGAATCTTTTTGACTATTTAATTTAATGAGGAGAGGCATCAGCATGAGATAATGGATTTCCCTTAAAACTCAAAATAGGATAGTTGAGCCTAAAGAAGTGGAAGTGCTGACTTGAGAAATAATATTGCTAAATGTTATTGCATGAACTATAATGAAAAGAGAGGTGATAAGTAGTGGAAATAATGGAATTACCAAGTTAGGAAGTTTTCTTGGTAAAGTACATAGTAGATATAAATTTAGATAGCAATATTTGAAAAGGAGAAAATGGAACTAGATGAATACTTCAAATTCAAAGCTACTTGAAAATAAGTCATTTATGGAACTTGACGGACTAGTTGGTTTACCAAATGGAGTGAAATCAGCACCTATGAAATACAATCTTGGAAAAATTAACAAATATTTAAACGAAACAGGAAAAGAATTTAAAGAACTGACTGTTCTGGAACTAAAACAATTTGAGAGAGTTAAATAAAGATGGGACTAGATAAAAGGTTTGTGGAGAAAGCCTTTGCCAGTGGCAAAGATAGAGTGAATAGAGCGATTTTTGTAAAACCTGAAGAGCTTATTGAACTATCTGATGAAGATTTAAGTTATTTTGGGGAAGGTATTTTTTATTGCTTACCTCGTAGCAAATTTGTAGAAAGTCATAAAGATGAGATTAGAGAGAAATACAATCTTTCTAACGAATTACCAAAGATAAATGGCATCTATTTAGGGATTTTTTTAAAAATGAGGTCATGGGATAGAATTAGAAAAACCAAACCAAGCTTAAAAGAAATTATAAACATGGTTGAAAAGTGAAATAGTAGCTATATATTTTATATTATTGGAATTCCCTTTTGCGTAAGCTTCTTTGGCTTCTGCAAGTGTCATTTCATTAGGGCCGCCATCTATATTAGTTTCTCCTGTATTTTGCCACTGACAGACGTCAAGATGTCATACACTGCTGTAACAGTCCCACATACTGGACAATGGACATATTTGCTACCGTTAATAATGATTAAATTCTCTTTTCCAGTCTTATTCATTTAAGGTTACTCCCAACACTATACAAATATATTAGCTATTTCAATACACTACTTTTTCAATATCATTGATTGTAATTGTTATGGTATCCCAGTCTTTCGGGGAATCTCCTATGTCAGCAATAAAAGTATCTTCACTTAACTTTTCGACAATTGTCGCCGTTTGACCGTTTTTTAACAACACTGTATCAAATTCTAGAATTTTTACGATTTTTCTCCTTGCGTAAGCTTCTTTGGCTTCTGCGAGAGTCATCTTGTTAGGGCCACCGTCAATATTTATAATACCCGTATTTTGCCAACGACAGACGTCACAGATATCATAGTCCATAACTTCAGTTCCGCAAACAGGGCAATGTAGCCATAAATATCCATCAATTACCCAAGTCTTTTGTGATTCATTTATGTCGTTTTTCCTTTTATAAGCCATTTTTGCTTCAGCAAGCGTTATTTTATTAGGACCGCCATCGATATTAAATGCTCCCGTATTTTGCCAATGACAAACATCGCAAATATCATAAGTTTCTACTAAAGTTCCACATACAGGGCAATGCACATGCTCCCAACCATCAATGAAAATTAAATTTTCTTTTTTAGTTTTATTCATGATAAACAACTCCTGTTATTTTGTAATACCGTCTTGAGTTAACTCTATTGATGCGATTTCAGATTCATTAAATCCAACATATGGATATTTATCTGTTCTTATTTTAATTTCATCATAGAGTTCATCTTCTGTATCAAGTTTCCCTGTAAAGCTATTACAATGACTCTCTAAAATTTGACCGTCAACAAAAACAACCCTAATTTCTTTTCCTAAATATTGTTCTAAATTCATTACTGATTTCCTTTCCAATATTATACTTCAAATCAAGTGATATTACTAATGAATAAAGTATGGTAAATGATAAAACAGTTTATCTGACAATGCAAGTTTCTCGTCTGCTGAATGTATTGATTTAGTAGTTTTTGCTAGTCTTTTATAAAAATCGTAATATAATTTTGGGTGATAATCATTTTTTAATGAAGAGAGGAGAAGTAATGTTAAGATTGAATCGCGCCATTTCTAGTGGGTCGAGAAAAGCAGGAACTCTGATAGTTCTGTCTATCCGTTTATATAAGGCTTCCCTTAGAACCACATCTAGGGGATTTTATGTATAAGAGAATAATAAGTATCACTCCTTTACAATACGTGTAGCACGTGTTATAATGGTGTTGTCAGGAGGTAAAAGCGCTATGCCTATGACACAAAAAGAGATGGTTAAACTCCTTACGGCCCATGGTTGGATAAAGACTAGAGGCGGTAAAGGTTCCCATATTAAAATGGAGAAGCAAGGAGAAAGACCTATCACAATCCCTCATGGTGAGCTGAATAAGTACACTGAAAGAGGGATAAGAAAGCAAGCTGGGTTGTAAAATTCAGCCCCTGCTTTTTGATATGGAGGTAGTGAGATGTTAGTTACGTATCCAGCTTTATTTTATTATGACGATACAGACGGAGCAGAAGCGACTTATTTTGTCCATTTCCCGGATTTTGAATACTCAGCGACACAAGGAGAGGGGATTTCTGAGGCTCTGGCTATGGGTTCAGAGTGGTTAGGCATAACTGTTGCAGATTTGATAGAGAGTGATGAAGACTTGCCCCAGCCATCAGATATCAATAGCTTGTCTTTAATTGATAATGATCCTTTTAAAGATGATGAAGATTTCGTGTCAACCTATGACCTTGATAAATCTTTTATTTCTATGGTATCTGTTGATGTATCAGAGTATTTAGGAAGTCAGGAACCCATTAAAAAGACCTTGACCATACCAAGATGGGCAGATAAGTTGGGACGAGAAATGGGACTTAACTTTTCTCAGACTTTGACAGACGCTATTGCAGATAAGAAAATTCAAGCCTAAGATTAAGTGTGACATCGTGGGAATAGTCAATAAAAAAAGCACTCCTAATTGTGCTGGTTACTTGTCTATTGATCCTATAGATTTGCTAGCCCTTTCGAGGGCTTTTTGTGTTGAGTTTTTGGAAAAAATAAGGAAATCAACCGTTTAAGAAAATCACTAATACCAAGGGTTTAAATGAGGTAATATGGTATAATTAGGACATAAAATAATTTTGTGGTAAGATGGTAGTATCTATTTTAGCATATTTCCGAGCAATCGGGGCGATTTAAGAGTCGCATAGAAAGAGGACAAAATGGCAACATATGGATTTTTAGATGTTTTAGAGGAAGAGTTGGAGAAGAACTTTCCCTTTGACTTTGAGATTAGTTGGGACAAGCGTAACCACGCAGTTGAAGTGAGTTTTCTATTGGAAGCGCAAAACGCTACAGGTGTGGAGATGGTGGATGAGGACGGAGAGGTTTCGTCAGATGACATTCTCTTTGAAGAAGCAGTTCTTTTCTACAATCCTGCCAAATCAACCGTCAATGAGGAAGACTATTTGACTGTCATACCTTATCTTCCAAAAAAAGGATTTTCTCGTGAATTTTTAGCATATTTTGCTCTTTTCCTTAAAGATACTGCTGAGGTTGGGCTAGATGCCCTTATGGACTTTTTGGAAGACCCAGAAGCAGAAGAATTTGTCATGGAATGGAACCAAGAAGTCTTTGAAGAAGGAAAAGTAGGTTTGGAAGAGGGAGAGTTTTATCCTTATCCGAGATACTAGGAGTTGGTTGGAAATGTTATGAAGAAAATTGGGATTTATTTGGTTTATGTGCTAGCTGTTGTCTTTATTATGCTGGCTTTTGCTTGTGGAACAATCGCATTTGCAGAGTTGGGGTATTCCGCAGTTTTAGTCTTTACTTTTGGTTATTCCTTCGCTCTTCTAAGTATATATTTAATCTTTATTCTTCATGAGCTGGGACATGCTTTTTGTGGCTACTTGACAGGCTATCGGCTGGTGGCTTTTGGATTAGGACATTTTATTTTGACCAAAAAGTCAGGCAAGTTTCGTCTTAGTAGAACAGCCATTCTGAAAAATGTTGGTGCTCAATACATTGGTTTAAAAGAGGATGAAAGCGATCAAAGAATCATCCTGATGCTTTCAGGAGGCTTGATGGTTCATCTCAGCTTGATATTATTGGCGATAGTGTTTGGATTTTTGACAAGAAGCTGGTATTTTGCAGGGACTTGGATTTTTCTTAATTTGTCTTTCTTCCTAAATAACATTTTGCCAGTCGGCATCACCGATGGCGCAAAAATTTGGGAATTGCTACAATACCCTGAAAATACGAAATTCGCCTACTTGATGTTGAGGCATTCTGCCCAGACCTTGCTAGCTCCTCAAGAATATGATTTAAAAGACTTTATCATACCTGTTGATGAGGAGGCGAGAGGGAGTTTTGCAGAAAGTGTTCAGACTCTTCAGGGATTGGTATTCATATTGGATGATAATATAGAGCTTGCAAAGCAACAGTTTCAGTCTGTGTTAGAGAAAACAGACAATCCAATGTCTAAAACTATTTCTCAATTATACCTTCTTCAAATTGCTCTGATAGAAGGAGATAATAAGAAAGCGGAAGAATATGCAAGTATTCGAGGGGTCAAATCCTTTTTATCTATAAAAACAGCAGATATGCAGGTCATTCAATCTTGGTATCAATTTAAGGTAAGGAAAGATGTAGTTCAAACTCACAAGGCTATGAAGATTGCTAAGCAGAAAATGGATAGTAGTCGAATGTTGAGGGACGAGAAACGCTATTATGAAAACTGGTTAGCCGAGCTGGAAAAGGAATTAACCGAAGGAGTCTAATATGGAAATAGAGATTTCTGATTTCACAGGTTGTAAGATTGCTTTGTTTTGTGGGGATAAGCTCTTGACCATCTTACGCGATGATAAGGCAAGTATTCCCTGGCCCAATATGTGGGAACTGCCCGGTGGGGGACGCGAAGGGGATGAAAGTCCTTTTGAGTGCGTGGAGCGTGAAGTTTTTGAGGAACTGGGCATTCATTTGACTGAGGATTGTCTGCTTTGGAGTAAGGTTTATCCAAGTATGCTTTTTACAGACAAACAGTCCGTTTTTCTAGTTGGTCAGTTAACACAGAACCAGTTTGACAGTATCGTATTTGGAGATGAAGGACAGGGCTATCAGCTCATGAATGTTGAGGAATTTCTTAGTTCCAGTCAAGTTGTACCTCAGTTGCAGAATAGAGTGAGAGATTATTTGGAGGAAGTTCGATAAATGGCGAAGCGTAGCAAAAATATCAATATGTTTCTCATGGATGGTGAAGTGACTGGAAAAATCAAATGTACTTTGTCAAATTGGACGGGAGTGATTTACAAAATACCTCGTATTCAGTTGGGAGATTTGAAGTCGCGTGATGAAATGAAACAAAGTGGTATTTATTTCTTATTTGGTCGAGATGAAGATAAACAGAAAGATGTGACCTATATTGGTCAGGCGACAACTCGGAAAAATGGTGAAGGGGTATTGTTGCGAATTCAAGAGCATACCCGCGATACTCACGCAGATTATTTTAATGACGTCATCATTCTAACAACTCAAAATAATTCTTTTGGTCCAACAGAAATTAGCTATTTGGAAAATAAATTTACTCAACTTGCTAAAGAAGCTGGTCGCTACATTGTGAAAAATGGGAATGATCCAAATCCTGGTAATGTGACTGAGGAAAAGGAATCTGAACTGGATGAAATTGTTGAAAATACGCTAATGATTATTGGAACTTTAGGTTATCGTGTTTTTATTCCAATGACAAAGAAAGTTAGTCAAGATTTGACTGATAATCATTCAACTTATCTTTATTTAAAGCGTAAAACTAAGAAATCTAACAAAGTAATAGAAGCAACTTATGAACGGACAACTGAAGGTTTTGTTGTTTTAGAAGGAAGTCAAGTAGAAATAAAGGATTCTCCATACCTTCCAGCAAGTTTAAAAGAAATGCGTCAGAATTTAATAGCTTCTCGGATCATTCAAGATGGGGTGTTAAAAGAAAAACAACTCTTTTCTAGCCCTTCTTATGCAGCGGCTTTTTTGCTGGGTATGCAAACGAACGGTCGAACTGATTGGAAAAATCAGGATGGAAGAACTTTAAAAGAATTGGAAGAATTAATAGATTGATAAGGAAAATACATAATGGAAACATGGCAAGAGTTAAAAGTTACAGTTAAGCGTGAGGGGGAGGAGTTAGTTTCCAATCTCTTGATTGAGCTGGGAGCGCAAGGTGTTGCAATCGAAGATAGTATGGACTATGTGGGAAATGTTGACCGCTTCGGCGAGATTTTCCCAGAGGTCGAGCAACAGGAAGAAATTGTAGTGACGGCCTACTACCCTGATACGGTTGATGTGGCAGTGGTTGAGACGGATTTGCAGGCTCGCCTAGCAGAATTGACAGATTTTATGGACTTGGGAGAGGTCAAAATGGGGACCACTGCCTTGGCTGAGGAAGACTGGGCAGACAACTGGAAGAAATACTATGAACCAGCTCGTATCACTCATGATTTGACCATCGTGCCGTCTTGGACAGACTATGGGTCGACTGCTGGAGAAAAGATTATCAAGCTAGATCCTGGTATGGCCTTCGGGACAGGAACCCACCCAACTACCAAGATGAGCCTCTTTGCTTTGGAGCAGGTTCTTCGTGGTGGTGAAACAGTGCTAGATGTGGGGACTGGTTCAGGTGTCCTCTCTATTGCCAGCTCGCTTCTGGGTGCTAAGGAAATTTTCGCCTACGACCTAGATGATGTGGCGGTTCGTGTGGCTCAGGAAAATATTGAACTCAACCCTGGTATGGAAAACATCCATGTAGCAGCAGGAGATTTGCTTAAGGGAGTTGAGATTGAGGCAGATGTGATTGTAGCTAATATCTTGGCGGATATCCTCGTTCATCTGACGGATGATGCTTATCGCTTGGTCAAGGATGAAGGCTACCTCATCATGAGTGGAATTATCAAGGACAAGTGGGACATGGTGCGCGAGTCGGCTGAGTCAGCTGGATTTTTCCTCGAAACTCACATGGTTCAAGGGGAATGGAATGCCTGTGTCTTTAAGAAAACCAAGGATATTTCAGGTGTGATTGGAGGCTAACATGCAACAGTATTTTGTCAAAGGAAGTGCTATCTCTCCTGTCACCATCGAGGACAAGGAAACTATCAAGCATATGTTTCAGGTTATGCGCTTGAAAGAAGATGATGAGGTTACTTTGGTCTTTGATGATGGAATTAAGCGCTTGGCGCGTGTGTTGGATGTGGAAGCCCGTCAGTTTGAGTTGATCCAAGAATTGGCTAATAATGTGGAACTGCCCGTTCAAGTGACCATTGCATCTGGCTTTCCTAAGGGAGACAAGCTGGAGTTCATTACTCAAAAAGTAACCGAACTGGGTGCCAGCCAAATCTGGGCCTTTCCTGCCGATTGGTCGGTCGCCAAATGGGATGGCAAGAAATTGGGTAAAAAGGTTGAAAAACTAGAAAAAATTGCCCTTGGAGCGGCAGAGCAAAGCAAGCGTAATATCGTTCCAAGTATTCAGCTTTTTGAGAAGAAAGCAGATTTTCTAGCCCAACTTGACCAGTTTGACCGCATCGTAGTGGCTTATGAAGAGTCGGCCAAAGAAGGTGAAGCCGCTGCGCTCTTACAAGCGGTCTCTGGTCTTGAAAAAGGAGCCAAACTGCTCTTTATCTTTGGACCAGAAGGTGGTCTGTCACCTGCAGAAATCGAAAGTTTTGAAGCTAAGGGAGCAGTCTTGGCAGGTCTTGGTCCTCGTATTTTGCGAGCAGAAACAGCACCACTTTACGCTTTATCAGCCCTTAGTGTTTTATTAGAATTAGAGAAATAAGAGGAAGAAGATGGAACAAAAACACCGTTCAGAATTTCCAGAAAAGGAACTTTGGGATTTAACAGCCCTATACCAAGACCGTGAGGATTTCTTGCGTGCAATCGAGAAGTCTCGCGAAGACATCAACCAGTTTAGACGTGATTACAAGGACAATCTTCACACTTTTGAGGATTTCGAGAAGGCCTTTGCGGAATTGGAACAAATCTACATTCAGATGAGCCATATTGGAAACTATGGATTTATGCCTCAGACGACAGACTATAGCAATGACGAATTTGCCAATATTGCCCAAGCTGGGATGGAATTTGAAACAGATGCCAGCGTAGCCTTGACCTTCTTTGACGATGCCTTGGTGGAAGCTGATGAGGAAGTCTTGGACCGTTTGGGTAAATTGCCTCACTTGACGGCAGCTATTCGTCATGCCAAAATCAAAAAAGCCCACTATTTAGGGGCTGATGTGGAGAAGGCCTTGACCAATCTCGGTGAAGTTTTCTACAGTCCACAGGATATTTACACTAAGATGCGAGCTGGGGATTTCGAAATGGCTGACTTTGAAGCTCATGGCAAGACCTACAAAAACAGCTTTGTGACCTATGAAAATTTCTACCAAAATCATGAGGATGCTGAGGTTCGTGAGAAATCTTTCCGTTCCTTCTCAGAAGGTCTTCGTAAGCACCAAAATACGGCTGCTGCAGCCTATCTAGCTCAGGTTAAGTCTGAAAAACTATTGGCAGATATGAAGGGTTACGACTCCGTCTTTGATTATCTTCTGGCTGAACAAGAAGTGGACCGTGCCATGTTTGACCGCCAGATTGACCTCATCATGAAGGATTTTGCGCCGGTTGCTCAGAGATACCTCAAGCATGTTGCCAAGGTGAATGGTCTTGAAAAGATGACCTTTGCAGACTGGAAATTGGACTTGGACAGCGCCCTTAATCCTGAAGTGACTATTGACGACGCCTATGATTTGGTCATGAAGTCGGTAGAACCTTTGGGGCAAGAATATTGTCAGGAAGTTGCTCGCTATCAAGAAGAGCGCTGGGTGGACTTCGCTGCTAACAGTGGCAAGGATTCTGGTGGTTATGCGGCGGACCCATATCGCGTGCATCCTTATGTCCTCATGAGCTGGACAGGCCGTTTGAGTGATGTCTATACCTTGATTCATGAAATCGGGCATTCTGGTCAATTCATCTTTTCAGATAATCATCAAAGTTACTTCAATGCTCATATGTCGACCTACTATGTTGAAGCGCCGTCAACTTTCAATGAATTGCTTCTCAGTGATTACTTGGAGCACCAATCTGACGACCCTCGTCAAAAACGCTTTGCTCTGGCTCACCGCTTGACAGACACCTACTTCCATAACTTTATTACCCACCTCTTGGAAGCAGCCTTCCAGCGTAAGGTGTATACATTGATTGAAGAAGGGGAGACCTTTGGAGCAAGTAAACTCAACAGCATTATGAAGGAAGTTTTGACCGATTTCTGGGGAGATGCCATTGAGATTGATGATGATGCAGCTCTGACTTGGATGCGCCAAGCTCACTACTACATGGGCTTGTATAGCTATACTTACTCTGCTGGTCTTGTTATCTCGACTGCGGGTTACCTTCATCTGAAACATTCAGAAACTGGAGCTGAAGATTGGCTCAATCTCCTCAAATCAGGTGGTAGCAAGACACCGCTTGAGTCAGCTATGATTATCGGAGCAGATATCGCTACAGACAAACCACTCCGTGATACTATTCAGTTCTTGTCTGACACAGTTGACCAGATTATCGCCTACAGTGCCCAGTTGGGGGAGTAAGGGAATTTAGGATAACGATATGAACAGAATTAAAAAATGGCTGGAGCAGGATTCACAAAGAATACGTTTTATCAAAATAGGCCTAGTCTTGTTGGGAATCATTTTATTGATTGCTCTTCCAACTCTCTATCTTGTTTTGAGTGGAGTTGGTATTTGGTATTTTGTAAAGAAAGTACCAGATATTCGAAAAAGAAATTTAATGATAGGACTTTTTGTTGTTAGTTTTGTTGTAGTTTCTCTTCAAACTCCGACAGCCACAAAGAAAATTTCATCTTCTCAATCAGAAACTAAGCAAACTGCGGCATCCACTGCTAAAGTAGAGTCAACAACCGATGCTTCATCTAGTACAGAAGAAGCAAAACGAGTTGAAGAAGAGAAAAAAGCTAAAGAAAAAGCAGAAGAAGAGAGAATTGCCAAAGAGAAAGCTGCAAATGAGTTGCAAGAAAAAGGTGAAACCTTAGTCAAACAATTGGAAGAAAGTCAAGATGCAAGTCAAGTGAAGTCTGCTAAAGAAACAGTTAATCAGATTGAAAATAATGATAAAAAGGCAGAATTGCTCGATAGGATAGGTGCAGTTGAGTCTTTAATTTCTCAAAAAGAAGAAGAGAGAAGAATTGCACGTGAAGCTGAAACTAAAGCCCAACAGCAAGATAGAATTGTTTACGTCGCTAAGAATGGGCAAGCGAAAGTATATTGGTATAACAAGGATAGTATGCCGTCAAATACTAATAAAGCCAACGTTGTCGAGATGACAGAGGCTGATGCAATTGCAGCAGGAAAACGTCTATCTAAAAAAGAATAAGATAGAAAGTTATCTTGGGCTGGCTTTTTGAACAGTTTCTAGAAATGTAGAGGTGTTGATCATGTATCAAGAGTTACTTAGGAAAATAACAGAAGAAAAACCAAGTTATAACCAGGAAGAAATCCAGTGGCTACTTGATCATTTGGGAGATTCTTCTTCAGAAATTCGCGATGACCTTGTTTTTACAAGCTTTGCTAGAGGGATTCAGGAAGAGCTATTTACACAGGAACAATTTTATTTCATTGCTGAGGAAATTTTATCTGATGGAGGACTAGACAAAGAGATTGATAAGGTAGGCTTGTCAACACTTGAACGTTCTTTTAGGGCGCTTATTTATGCAAATCTCTTGTCTGCGGATGCCAACCTGCAATCGATTTTTTATCAGGGATTAAATGCAGGAATTCGTAATGTCCTTTTAAATCAAGGTTTGTATTATCTTTCAAAAGAAAAGGATACAACGGGTTTTTCAAGTCAGTATGGTTGGGTTCACTCTTTTGCGCATGGAGCTGATTTACTGACAGAGGTGGTTTGTCATCCAGATTTTCCTAAAAACAGAATTCATGAAGTATTTGAGATACTTGGTCAATTATTTAAAAGAATTCCCATTCGTTTTACAGATGATGAAGATTGGCGTTTAGCCAGAGTACTTTATGAACCTATTTTAAAAGGGAAGTTAGCGCAAGAACAAGTATCTTCTTGGATAAAAACTGTTGATTTTCCGATAGAAGAAAGGGAAGATTTCTACAAATTTTCCAACTTTAAATCTTGTCTGTTAGAAGTCTATGTCCAACTTGACCAGAGAAATAGTTTACAATATGACTTGAAAGAAGCTATCCAGTCTTTTCAATACTAAGAAAAAGCGAGTCAGATTTTCGAAAGACTTTCCAGTCAATTTTCTTGAAACCCTTTCCCTCTTTTGATAGACTAGTATCTAGTTTTTGAAAAAAGGAGAAAGAAAATGAAAAAATTTGTCGCTGAGTTAATCGGTACGTTCATGCTTGTGTTCGTTGGGACAGGAGCTGTTGTTTTTGGAAATGGTCTTGATGGCCTTGGTCACCTTGGAATCGCCTTTGCCTTTGGTCTGGCAATCGTAGTTGCAGCTTACTCAATCGGAACTATTTCAGGTGCTCACTTGAACCCAGCTGTTTCGATTGCTATGTTTGTAAACAAACGTTTGTCATCTTCAGAGCTTGTAAACTACATCCTTGGACAAGTAGTTGGAGCTTTCTTAGCATCTGCTTCTGTATTCTTCCTCTTGGCTAACTCAGGGATGTCAACTGCTAGTCTTGGTGAAAATGCCTTGGCAAACGGAGTCACTGTCTTTGGTGGATTCTTGTTTGAAACAATCGCAACTTTCTTGTTTGTCTTGGTTATCATGACTGTGACATCAGCAAGCAAGGGCAATGGCGCGATTGCTGGTTTGGTAATCGGTTTGTCCTTGATGGCGATGATTCTTGTGGGATTGAACATTACTGGACTTTCAGTAAACCCAGCTCGTAGCTTGGCACCAGCTGTTTTGGTAGGTGGCGAAGCCCTTCAACAAGTTTGGATTTTCATCCTTGCACCAATCGCTGGTGGGGTTCTTGCAGCCCTTGTTTCGAAAAACTTCCTTGGAACAGAAGAATAATTGAAAATCAAAAAGCCTTGCTCCTCATTTTGAGGAACAGGGCTTTTTCGTATGAGTTTAACGGTTGTCAATTTTCTCTGGATAAAGGTCGTGTTGGAAGAGGCGTTGTTCTGCCAATCCTTCATACTTAGTTCCAGGTTTACCGTAGTTGTAGTAGGGGTCGATTGAAATGCCACCGCGCGGAGTGAATTTTCCCCAAACCTCCAAATAGCGGGGGTCTAGCAAGTTGACCAAGTCTTTCCCGATGGTGTTGATACAGTTTTCGTGGAAATCTCCGTGGTTTCGGTAGCTAAAGAGGTAGAGTTTGAGGGATTTTGACTCAACACAGAGCTTGTCAGGGATGTAGGAAATATAGATAGTTGCAAAGTCTGGCTGAGCAGTGATTGGGCAAAGTGAGGTAAATTCAGGACAGTTGAATTTGATGAAATAGTCATTTTCCACATGACGATTGTCAAAGGATTCGAGGACTTCTGGTTGATATTCAAAAATGTAGTTGGTTTCTTTGTTGCCGAGGAGGCTTAGGTTTTTCATTTCTTCTTGTTGTGACATGATTTTTTCTTTCTAATCTTAAACACCACGTTGGTTGTCGTAGAGGAGGGTATGGAGTTGAGGAAGGACGCGGACATTGCCCCAGCTATCGTCAGTAGCGACACGTTCCCAGAGTTCTTTGAGACGGTCCAGTTGGTCTTGGACAATATTGCCTGTGGCCTTGGGCTCAGGATTTCCAGCCGATAAGAAGAGGACATCTGGTTGGTAGCGCTCTTGAATTCCTTTGGCAAAAGCCAAATCGACATCATCAAAGACAGGGATTTTAAAGGTGACCTTGTCTGGATCTAGTTGGGAAACGATAAAGTCCAAGGTCTCAAAGTTGACTTCCATCTTGGATGAAGGAGGTTTGGGACTCAGAGTGACCTGGTCGATGTCTTTCAACCAATTTTGCCAGCGAGAGCCTTGGGTCTCAACAGCTAGAGTGACACCGCGTTCCTTGAGCTTGGTGACCAATTCGGCCATGTTGGCTGCTAGGATAGCAGGATTTCCCCCAGATAGGGTTACATAGTCGTAGCTCCCTAATTTATCCAACTCAGCAATGACCTCGTCAGCTGTCATACGAGTTGGTTTTTCAGAACCATCCCAAGTAAAGGCAGAGTCGCACCAGTCGCAGTGGTAGTCACAACCAGCAGTGCGGACAAACATAGTTTTTTGACCAATAGCACGGCCTTCGCCTTGAAAAGTTGGGCCGAAAATTTCCAGAACTGGTAGTTTAAGGATACGTTCCCTAGTCATCTAACCACTCCCGTCTAAACTCCGCAAAGGCAGTCGGAGTCTCATAGAGGCGAACGTATTCCAAACGGAGACCGCGCTCGTCTGGCAACTCTTGGTTCATGGTTTGGAAAATCCAGTAAACCATATTTTCAGCAGTCGTGTTCATATAAGGCAGAGTCTCATTGAGATAGCGATGATCCAAGTGGGGTTCTAAGTAGTTCTTGTAGATAGCTTTGATATCTCCGAAATCGTAGGTCATGCCACGTTCATCTAAAAATCCACTGACAGCAATCTGCAGATGATAGGTGTGACCATGAAGGGATTTGCATTTTCCCTCATAGTGAAAGAGGTGGTGGGCAGCATCAAAGGTAAATTCTTTTGATACCAAGGTTCTGTGAGGATTGTAGACAAGAGACTCCCCGGTTTCCTGTTTGATTTCTTTGGGTGCAAAAAACATTAGTCCTCTCCTTTCTGTGAGAGATAAACATCTAGACCATGCTGACGTAGATGGCAGGCTGGGCAATTTCCGCAGCCACTTCCAATAATCCCGTTGTAGCAGGTCAAGGTCTTTTCACGGACATAGTCAAAGGCACCGAGTTGGTCGGCTAATTCCCAAGTTTCAGCCTTGTCTAGCCACATGAGAGGTGTTTGGATAACAAAGTCGTAATCCATGGCAAGGTTGAGGGTAACATTGAGAGATTTGACAAAGACATCTCGGCAGTCAGGATAGCCTGAGAAGTCTGTCTCGCAGACACCTGTCACGATATCTTTAATACCTCGTTGCTTAGCAAGGACTGCCGCAAAGGACAGAAAGAGGTGGTTACGACCGTCAACAAAAGTATTGGGAACCGCTCCCTCTTTTTGCTCGATTTCCAGATCAGAGGTCAAAGCATTTTCAGTGATTTGACCCAGCAGAGACATATCTAGTATATGATGACGAATACCCTGTTCCTTAGCGATTTCTCTAGCAACTTGAATTTCGAGGTGATGGCGTTGACCGTAGGCAAAGGTAACGGCTTCGACCGTTTCATAGTGTTCTTTAGCCCAAAAGAGGCAGGTTGTAGAATCTTGACCGCCACTAAAGACGACCAAGGCTGATTGACGTTTCATAGTACTCCTTCCAAAATGGGAAATGTTCAGAGCACGCAAAAAGCTCCCTTGAGGGAGCTAAAAAATACCAAGTCAAGGTTTTTTTTAGCGATGGCATGTCCCAAACATCGTAATATTCTACCTACAGTCTAGCATATTTTTTGAAAAATGGCAAAGGGCAAGAAAAAAGAGACCAAAGCAAGTACTTGGTCTCTAGTATGATTAGCTCAATTCAGCAACGATGGCTTTGATTTGTTCAGCTGTGTGAACACCAGCAACTTGTTTCACCACTTGGCCGTCTTTTTTGAAGAGAAGAGTTGGGATAGACATGATTCCAAAGGCACGAGCTGTGTTTGGATTTTCATCCACGTCCATTTTAACGATTTTCAAGACATCTTCTGAAAGTTCTTCAGACAATTTATCCAAGATTGGACCTTGCATACGACATGGACCACACCAAGTTGCCCAGAAGTCTACCAAGACCAAACCGTCTTTTGTTTCTTGTTCGAATGTTGCATCTGTAATTGCTTTTGCCATTGTATTTCTCCTTTTTTAGTTATATTGGCTTAAATCTTGTTTCATGAGATAGAAGAAGACATCTCCGTAAGTCCCATGGTAGTCCAAATCATGACCGTTGTAAGTTAATTTTTGGACAGGGTAGTAGTCTGCGACGCCGATAAGGCAAGCTTGTTGTGAACGATCAAAGTCTTCATAAGATTCGAAAGTCACAGTTCTTTCGTTCTTGCTGGCATCTAGATAGGTAATTTCAATCATTTTAAAAACTCCTTTGTTTAATGATGACTTTATTTTACTCCTTGTAAAAGAGAATGTCAAGAAAAATGATTGCGCACGCAACTTTTTTCTAAAATCATCTTAAATCAAGAAATCCAAACCAGTTTCCAAGCTTTCTTCGACAGCCTTCTGTAGAGAGGCTAGTGTCTTTTGCCCATCACTTGTCAGGCAGATAAAGCTAGAGCGTCTATCTTGATCACAACACCTGCGACTAAGTAGACCGCAATTTTTGGCTTCCAAGCGAGCCACCATCCGAGAAACAGCGCTAGGGCTCAGATGAAGTTTATCTGGCAGGTCAATCTGGCGTAGAGATTTTTCTTGAGCCAAGTCCAGATAGTAGAGCAGGTAGAACTCTTTCAAGGTTAGACTTTGCTCGCTCTGCTGGGCAATAGTCTCTTCCAAGAGACTTTCAATTTCTTTCTGACGACGATTGAAGTCAAACCATTTTTCCAAATAGGTCATAGTATCTCCTTTCTTTTTAGAGTTGTAAATAGAAGAAAGTCCATTCACGGACAGTCTCTGTATCACAAGATGATTGCGCATGCAATAATTATACTACTTTTCAAAAGAGCTGGCAAGAAGGACGCAGGCATCTTTTATCCTAAATTACGCTGTTTTCACTAGTCTTTAATTGTCTGTATCCCCTTTCCTCTCTAATTTTTAATGACTCTTGTGTATTTCCTTGAAATTTTCTGAAAAAAGAGTAAACTGGTATGCAAGAAGTCTATTTCGTGGAGTTTAGGATGAAATTATATGTTCAATTAATGATTCTCTTTGTGATTTCTCTAATCGGAGAGGGGATCTCTAGTTTCTTTCATTTGCCCATCCCAGGCAGTATTATCGGTTTGATTATTCTTTTTCTAGCCCTACAATTCAAGTGGCTGAGAACCAGGCATGTCAACATGGTGGGGAATTTCTTGCTGGCCAATATGACCATTCTCTTTTTGCCGCCAGCAGTGGGAATCATGGAGAAGTTTGATGTGATTGCTCCCTATCTTTTGCCAATTGTTTTGATTGTCTTTTTTGCAGCAGTCATCAATATTATCCTCATAGCCTTGGTAGTTCAGTTCATCAAGAGACGGTTTGAGGGAGATTATGAGAAAGGAGATGCCAAATGAGTGAATTTGTTTCCAATCCCCTATTTGGGCTTGCCCTGTCTATCCTAGCTTATCTAGTGGGGATGCTGATTTACAGACGTTTTCCCCATCCATTGACAACGCCCTTGCTTTTGTCAGCTGTTTTCATTATCATCTTTCTAAAGGTGACGGGTATTTCTTATCAAGATTACTACCAAGGTGGGGTTTATCTGAACAACTTGATTGTCCCATCGACCGTGGCTCTAGGGATTCCGCTTTATAAGAGTTTTCACTTGATGAAGCACCATGCACGGAGTATTCTCTTTGGTAGTCTGTTAGCAGTAGTTGTCAATACCTCTTTCACAGCCCTTGTAGCTAAGATTTTTGGAATGGACTTTTTCCTAGCCATTTCTCTCTTTCCGAAGTCAGTGACAACCGCCATGGCAGTGGGAATCACAGAAAAATTGCAAGGCTTGACGACCGTGACCTTGGTGGTTGTAGTGGCGACTGGGATTTTAACCAGTGTTATCGGACCAACCCTTTTGAAGTGGTTGAAAATAGATGATCCAGTAGCTGTTGGTCTTTCCCTTGGAGGAACAGGCCATGCAGTCGGAACGGGGACAGCCTTTCGATATGGCTCTGTAGCAGGAGCCATGGGTGGTTTGGCTATCGGTGTTACCGGTATTCTCTATGTCTTTGTCAGCCCTATTGTGGCCAGTTTGATATTGAGTTAAAAAAATTAACGGCAAAATTTCGAAATTTTAAAAATTTTTCAAAAAAATATTTGACAATCTACATGAGAAGATATACAATGAAGCCAGAGAAAACGGATACAAAATAATTTTTACTTAACAGTATATGAGATTTTTCTTTTATAGAAAAGAAGGGAGAGCGATGCTTAATTTGACTGATGTTATCAAAGTTGTTAAAAAAGGTCACCTAGCCTCAGTACAGCAGCATCCAGATAAATGCCCAGGGCGTTATCGTTAGATTGCCTTGAGTTGCTTATGTAAAAGCGATAATTTATCACTTTACTATTATAATGATGAGGCTGAGGGGGATCCCCTCAGCCTTTTTAAAGCGGGAGATAAGTTATGGAAACAATTTATTCTTTTTCTACAGATGATGTAGTTTATTTAAAAAATTTATATACAGGATCTATTTGTGAAATTGATGAGGAACTATTCAAGAAGTTATCTTTAAAAGAATTCCCTTACTTGATAAGTGAGATTGATAAACAAGTGCCCTTTATTCACTCTAAACGAATAGTAGAGGGAGATGAATTATCACTATATATAGTTACAACTATGTCGTGTAACTTGACTTGCTCTTATTGTTTTGAGAATGATAAGGATAGGAAACCGTCCTTAAGTAGTGAGTATGACGGTAAAAAGATTGTGAATTTTATATTAGATGAACTAAATTTTAAGAAGTATAAATCTCTGGATATCTGTTTTACTGGTGGTGAACCATTATATAACTTTCAGTTTATACGAAATTTATGTGAAACTTTAGATGAGAAACTAACTATTCCTATTTCGTATACTTTGATTACAAATGGAACGATATTCACAAATAAAATAATGTCTTTTCTTGACTGTCATAATTTCGCTATTCAAGTTTCTTTTGATGGTGATGAGCACTATCATAACCTAGAAAGATGCAATCGATTAGGGAAAGGAACTTATCATAGAATCATAAATAACTTGTCAGTTATGTTGGAAAAGTATAAAAATTTATCCATTCAGGCTAGAGTTAACATATCTAAAAGAAATTATATATCTATCCAGAAATTATTTTTAGATTTAAAAAAGTATACAGAATTTGAAAATTTTAATCTTTATTTTGATTTTGTAGCTGTACCTAACGATTCAATTCTATATATTGATAGTGAAACTAAAAAGAAGACTTGTCTAGATTTATTGCTGTTTTTATCAAAGGAAAATATACCGTATTATCATGATTTAAAAATAGGAGGCTACTGTATGTTCAAAAATCAAGATTCTCTTACAATTCATGCCAACGGTAACTTATATAAATGTTATTCATTAGTAGGGAATGAAAACTATCAGTTGGGAAGTATTGGTCAAGTTACTAATGAATTAACAGGTCTGGGAAGCATGTGCCCTTATAAAGATTGTGCTTATTATGAATTTTGTTATGGAGGTTGCCCATTTAATACATTTGTAAATAATGGGAAGATGGAACGCGATTGTCAGTTTGACTATTTAGAGTGGTTTCACAAGATTGTATTTTTAGATGAATTAGGATTATTGACAAAGGAGGATGTTGAAGGGACTATCCAACATATATCTGTTCATAAAATATATGTTGATAAAAATTTAACTATGGAGGCATGCAGATGAAAAGATTGTTATCCTATAACAATAAAGTGCTATTTCTAAAAAGCTTTATTTTGAATACCCTTGTTACTATACCAACTGTAGCTATTCCTTATATTAGTAAGTTATTTATTGACCATATTCTATCTCAGAAAGTTCATGCTATGATTGTTTACGGGGTGCTTTATGTAGGAATTTCTCTGTTTATTCAAGTTTTATATTATTTTTGTGATGTGCTTCAAGGAGAATCAGAATCGTATGTTTGGCAGAATATTTGCCAAAAAACTGCTGAAAATATCCAGCTCTATGATATGGTAGAGACAGAATTGTCTGAAGCTACCATTACACAAGAATTAGGGCAGACCTATGAGCTGTTAAAACGATTTTTTAACGAATATCCTGTTGCTCTTCTCCTGTACTTGATACGAGCACTTGTGATTATAGGGATTTTATGGAGTATTTCTCCTACTATTGCTGTGATGATAGGTATTTTGATACCTGTATTTATCTTTATTTCGCAGAAATATAGTGGACGACTATCTAAGCTTGGTTCCGATACAGTGAATTGTATGAAGGATATACGCGATTATCTAGTGGATAGCTATAAACTCATGCCTAGTATGCGATTTTCAGCTCATTCTAGCTTGATTGATTTCTCTCCCTTGGTGAAAAAATATATTTCATGTAAAAATAAGGAGGTGAGAATGACTTCTTTATTTGAAAATTTTCTTTCTTATGCATTTTTGAATTTTATGATTATGATGACGACGATTATATCAGGTTATCAGACTTATAAAGGTTGGATTACGATTGGTGATCTAATGGCTATCCAACTATATATTTCACAATTTTGGACACCTATTGAATACTTCCTTGATGTTTATAAGGAGTACTCGGGAAGTAAGAAAATTATCGAAAATTTTATCAATTTTTTGGAACCTGTTCAGATTTCGTATGAGTCTATTCCAATTTTAGAGATAGTCTTAGAAAAGTATGTTAGCTTGGGGAGAGATGGTGAAGAACTGCATGAGCCACTAACAACTCGTTTAGAAAAAGGACATATTTATCGTATTGTTGGAGAAAATGGTGTTGGTAAGACGCGGCTGATTTTAGCGATAGTAGGTTACAGCATGAATTATCATGGTGAGATTTACTTACCTAATTATAGAAAGAATTCGAATTTTTCATACTGCCCTGCAGAACCTATTGCGAGTCGATTTTATAAAAATGAATTGAGTCAAGGTGCATCCATGGGACAACTAAAATTGTTGCAGTTGCAAGAAGCAGTAGCGGTGGAGAAAGATGTTTATATTTTTGATGAGCCAAGTAATTTTTTAGATTCACAAAACAAGAAAAAAGTCGTGCAAATCCTGTCCGACTTGTTAGCAAAACAAAAGTTAGTGATTTTGATTAGTCATGATGATGATTTAGTCGATTTTCCAACAGAAGTTATCACTCTTCAATCATGTGACAGTGAGTAAGGAAAAGTATAACTTTATTGAGTTTAAGAAATAGATTAGTAAAAATAGACTGGGTAAAAAGTCTTTAAAATCAGAAAAATGCATAATATCAGGTGTGCAAAAACTTGATATTATGCGTTTTATTGTGGTAATATTAATTCATTTTCTCCTGAAATTGAGTTTTTGCCTAGCCTCCTTTTCAAATCGTATGTTATAGACTATTACTTTTCTTTGCTTAAATGAATGACTTGGTCATAGTGTTTTAAGTCTTCTTCTGTGTAGTGGTGAATGACTTCAATGACTGTTTGAGGTAGGGAGAAGAGCAAGTTGCTAATTTTTCTGCTGTTTTCCGAGTCAAGATTGGCCTTAATCTCATCTGCTAAGATGAGTTGGCTATCATGGTAGAGGGCGCGAGCGATTTCTAGGCGTTGTTTCTCGCCACCAGACAGACTATCATTGCTGAGCGTTCGATTTTTCAAATGTTCTAATCCTGTTTTTTTGAGGATGTAAGTTAAACGTTCCTCCTTTTTATCCAATCCCAGAAGGATATTGTCTTCCAGAGATAGCGTGTTAAAGTAATGGCTATCTTGGAGAATATAGGAACTAAAGCTTGTGATTTCTTTACGTGACAGGTTTTGACCAGCAAAGCTAATCTGACCACTTGTTGGTGTCTCTTCTCCATGAATGATATTGAGCAGGGTTGTTTTACCAGAGCCACTTTCCCCGATAATGGCAATTTTTTCTCCTTGCTTGATGTGCATGGAAATCGGAGACAGGAGGCTATTCCCATCTTTTTCAAGGGAGATGGTATCAAGTTGGATAGGGAAAATGTTTCTGATGGTTCTAGGAGAGATGAAGTTAGACTGGCCCAAAAGTTTTTGGTATTTATTGAGAAGAGTTCGAGTCGCTTTTCGGGTGTTGGTAAAGTAAGCCAACTCTTGGAATTGATAGCCGATATTATGGGAAACTAGATAGATGGCCACAAAACTAGCTGCATCTAAATAATTATAGTAGGTCATAAAGCCACCGATGACGATTGGTGTGACAGAACAAAAGGCATCGATGCTATTGATTAAGAGACTGTTTAAAGTTCGTTGCTTTTCATAGTTAATTTCGGTATCTATACTGGTTTGTAATTGCTTTTGATAGCGAGCAAAAAAGTAGTCTTGCCCCTGATAATGGCGAATTTGTTGGCTACCACCAATAAAATTTGTCAAGCTTGCTAAGTAGCTCTGGTTAACAGTGGACCGCTTTTCAGAAAGTGAATCCAAACGCTTTGATCCGATAGCACTGCAGAGTACAGGAAAGGAGTAGAAGAGGATGAAAATCAAGCCCAAGTAAAAATTGGTCCATAGGGCATAGAGAATGGACACAGTTGTGAAGCCAAGAGAAGAAATGATGATGACCGTTGGCTCAATATAGTTTTCTTCTAGTTGCTTGACGTCGTTTTCTAGGTCAGACAAAATATCCTTTTCATCAATCTCATAACTGTTTAAAAATCGCTTGAAAATAGCACTCTTGATTCCATACTTGAAGTCAGTAATCAAACGAGCGTAGTAATAGCGTTTCCCTGCCAAACCTAATAAGAGGATGAGATTACCAAGGATTCCTAGAATCAGAACTTTCCAAAGAAGGCCTAGTTCTTGATTGGTAAAACTGGCAACAATATTCTGAACAAGGGCTGGTGTGATAATTGCTTCCAGCCAAGTAATGGCAATAGAAAAGAAGTAAAGTACAAGGTACTTTTTAGTAACAAATCTTCTAACCATAAAGAGTTACCCTCCTTATCGATATACATGGAATCAGTTTTTAAAATTATTATACTCCTTTTTATAAAATACGTCATATAAAAATGGAAGTCTTAAGGACGAAAAAAGCCTAGCGAGTTATTGTCGCTAGACTTTAAAACTATTGCAAATTAACCTTGTTTCTCAAGATGTAGTAGGTTCCGAGGTAAAAGATAGCTATGAATATGAGTTCTTCAACAATACTTATACCTGCTCCCATATAGAAATTATCATTAAATCCTGCAAGTGAATTAATATAGAAGTTAGTACTGGTATTGAAGAAGACTTCAATAAATCCAATGACGATTTGGATACCAATGTAGGCTGCAACAGCGAGTGCTGTACGGTATTCATTGAACAGTTGTCCAATGGAAATGGCCAAGTAGATGCAGAGGATTCCAGAAATGGCATTTAGTAGGAAGGATAAGACAGCAAGACTAAAGCCGGTAAAATGTTCTGCAACAAATGACAGAAGAGTAGAAAGTTGAACTGCATCAGAATTTGTTGACAATAAGATAATATAGATACATAGGAGTAAGACAGCAGTGCTAATCAACGACCAGATAAAGGCACCGATTAGTTTGGCTGTGATGATATGGTGTTCAGAAACTGGCAAGGTTAAAGTCAGATAGCCTTGTCGGTCATAGACACTTCCTTTGAATCGTTTAATAATCAAGAAGATAGTTGAAATCACAAGTGTAACCATCAAACCACCAAAGACAGTAGATAGAAAAAAAAGTAGAACAGATAGATTTTTTTCAGGTAGTTTGATTAAGGATTGTGTCTGAATTCCAATAAGAACAGAGAGGAAGAGAACAGCACCATAAAGAGCTAAATACCACTTGTTAACATTTTTAAATTCGTAGCGAACTAAATTCCAAAACATAATAATCTCCTTTACTTAGGCCTTAAATTCCTGACGGAAGAGCTGGTCAATGGATTCACCAGACTCATAGCGAATATCATCTACATTTCCTTGACGGACGACTTTTCCGTCTTTGAGGAAGACAATTTCATCCAAGATTGGCTCGATATCAGAAATCAAGTGGGTAGAAATCAAAACGGTAGAAGTTGGGGAGTAGTTATTGATAATGGTATTGAGGATATACTCACGGGCTGCTGGATCCACCCCACCAATAGGTTCGTCCAGAACATAGAGACGAGCATCACGGCTCATAACCAAAATCAGTTGTACCTTTTCCTTGTTTCCTTTTGACAGTTTCTTGAGACGACTATTTTCATCAATGCCCAGGTCTGCAAGTAGATGATGGGCGCGTTCAAGATTGAAATCTTTATAGAAGGTTTTGAAGTAGGTTAGGGCTTCTTTGACCTTCATTTGCTCATTGAGATAGGTCGTATCCGGCAAATAAGCTACGATGGCCTTGGTTGCTGGGCTTGGGTCCATATCGTTGATCAGGACACGTCCTTGATCTGGTTGCAAGAGGCCATTGATTAGTTTAATCAGGGTTGTTTTCCCTGAGCCGTTTGGTCCAAGGAGACCAACAATTTTTCCAGCTGGAATCTCAAGGGAAACATTTTCGAGGGCTGGTGTTGCTCCATAAGATTTGGATACATTTTCAAATGCTAGTAATGACATAGGCTTAAACTCCTTTAATATAATCGCCGACTACGCCTGGTAGTTCTTCTTTTTCATAGCCAAAGTGGGTCATGGAGGAAACGAAGTGTTCCAATTCTTCTTCGGATAGTTGTTTGCGCGATTGGGCGATTAGCTCCTTATCCTCAGTCACAAATCGTCCAGTTGTTCGCTTGCTGTAGACAAATCCCTCTCGTTCAAGGTCTGACAAGGCTCTTTGGATGGTGTTTGGATTGACACCCGCCTCGCTAGCCAGCTCTCGCACGGTTGGAAGTTGTTGATTGGGTTCCAGTGTATGGGAAACAATCTGAAGCTTGATTTTCTCCATAATCTGTAAATAGATGGGTTTTTTGTTGTCAAATGTCCAGGACATCTTGGTCTCCTTTCTTTTATCTCTTTGTCTTAATTAAATAATACAACAAAACAAAAAACTTGTCAAGCAAAAAGAAGAATTGTTTTGGGAATCGCTTAAAAAATGGTATAATGAAAAGAAAACGATAAGGAGGGAAAGGATGCGTTGTCCAAAATGTGGGGCTACCAAGTCAAGTGTTATCGATAGTCGCCAAGCAGAAGAAGGGAACACCATTCGTAGAAGACGTGAGTGCGACGAATGCCAGCACCGTTTTACAACCTACGAACGAGTAGAAGAAAGAACCTTAGTGGTTGTTAAAAAAGATGGCACACGGGAACAATTCTCTAGAGATAAAATCTTTAATGGGATTATCCGCTCAGCCCAGAAACGTCCTGTGTCAAGTGATGAAATCAACATGGTAGTCAATCGTATCGAACAGAAACTCCGTGGTCGAAATGAAAATGAAATTCAAAGTGAGGACATTGGTTCACTCGTCATGGAGGAGTTGGCTGAACTCGACGAGATTACCTATGTACGTTTTGCCAGTGTCTATCGTAGTTTTAAGGATGTCAGTGAGTTAGAGAGCTTGCTCCAACAAATCACCCAGTCCTCTAAAAAGAAAAAGGAAAGATAAATGAAGCCAATTGACCGTTTTTCTTATCTAAAGAATAATCGGGTGTCGCAAGATACCTCATCTCTGGTACAGTGCTACCTCCCGATTATCGGTCAGGAGGCACTGAGCCTTTATCTTTATACAATCAGTTTTTGGGATAATGGCAGAAAGGAATACCTCTTTTCAAGTATTCTTAACCATCTTAACTTTGGGATGGATAGACTGATAAAATCCCTGAAAATCCTATCTGCTTTCAATCTCTTGACCCTCTATCAAAAAGGGGATACCTATCAGCTAGCCCTTCATGCTCCTCTATCTAGTCAAGACTTCTTGGGGCATCCTGTTTATCGCAGACTTTTGGAAAAAAAGATTGGCGATGCAGCTGTGGAGGATTTAAAAGTTGAAAGTGCTGAGGGAGAAGAAATACCTGTCTCACTCAATCAAGTCTTTCCAGACTTGGCAGAACTGGGAAGTCAAGAAGACCTTGGTCTCAAGAAGAAAGTGGCCAACGATTTTGACTTAGACCATTTTCGTCAGCTTATGGCTCGAGATGGGCTTCGCTTTGCGGATGAGCAGTCCGATGTCTTAAACCTTTTTGCCATTGCTGAGGAGAAGAAATGGACTTGGTTTGAAACCTATCAATTGGCCAAGTCAACAGCTGTCTCTCAAGTTATTTCAAACAAACGCATGCGTGAAAAAATTGCTCAAAAACCTGTTTCCTCTGACTTTAGTCCTAAGGAAACGACCATTATAAAAGAAGCCAAAAGTAAAACTGCCCTGCAGTTCTTGGCAGAAATCAAGCAAACACGTAAGGCAAGTATTACCCAAACAGAAAGAGAACTCTTGCAACAGATGGCAGGCTTGGGCTTGCTGGACGAAGTCATCAATATCATTCTCTTATTGACCTTTAATAAGGTGGATTCGGCAAATATCAATGAGAAATATGCCATGAAGGTAGCCAATGACTACGCCTATCAAAAGATACATTCAGCAGAAGAGGCAGTTCTTCGCATTCGTGAGCGAGGGCAGAAGAGCCAGGCTCAAAAGACTAGTAAAACCGGTCCTGCTAAGTCCAATGTACCCAAGTGGAGCAATCCAGATTATAAGAATGAAACCAGCGAGGAAACTCGTCTGGAACTAGAACGTAAGAAACAAGAACTATTAGCTCGATTAGAAAAAGGAGGAGATTAGATGGAAAGTGTCGGAGACGTACTCAAACGTCAACCTAGCCGTTTTCATTATCAAGATTTGGTCCAGAAAATCATGAAGGATCCTGATGTTGCGGCCTTTATCCAGCAAGAATCCTTGACTCCAGAGGAATTAAATCGCAGTATCTCCAAGTTTAATCAGTACATTACCGAGCGTGACAAGTTTCTCCGTGGGGATACGGATTATATTGCCAAAGGCTACAAGCCGATTTTGGTTATGAATCATGGCTATGCGGACGTTTCTTATGAAGAAACTCCTGAACTAATCGCAGCGGAAAAAGAAGCGGCTATTAAGAACCGTCTCAAGTTAATCAATCTGCCAGCCAGTCTCAAGAAAGCTAGTTTGGCTCAAGTAGATTTGGATGATTTGGAGCGCTTGCCAGTTTTTGAAAAGCTATTAGCCTTCGTGGAGCAATATCCAACTATTCGTAAAGGTCTCTATCTCTATGGAGACTTTGGTGTGGGTAAAAGTTTCATGGTGGCTGCCTTAGCCCATGATTTATCAGAAAAACGTGGTGTTTCATCAACTCTCCTCCACTATCCTAGCTTTGTCATCGATGTCAAAAATGCTATCGGTGATGGCAATGTTAAGACCTTGGTGGATGAGCTTAAGCTGTCTGAAGTCCTGATTTTAGATGATATTGGTGCCGAGCAATCAACACCTTGGGTGCGGGATGAAATCCTGCAGGTCATTCTTCAATATCGGATGCAGGAAGATTTACCGACCTTTTTCACATCCAACTTCAACTTTGAAGAATTGGAGCAGCATTTCGCTAAAGGGAAACATGGAAATGACGAAACCTGGGAAGCCAGACGGGTCATGGAACGCATCCGTTATTTGGCCGAGGAGACTCGTTTAGAAGGAGTGAATCGTCGATGACAGAAACAATTAAACTGATGAAAGCTCATAAGTCTGTTCGAAGATTTAAGGAGCAAGCCCTCCCTCAGGAAGACTTGACCGAAATCCTGACAGCAGCCCAGATGGCCTCGTCTTGGAAGAATTTTCAATCCTACTCTGTGATTGTAGTACGAAGTCAAGAAAAGAAAGATACCTTGTATGAATTGGTGCCTCAAGAAGCCATTCGCCAGTCAGCTGTTTTCCTTCTCTTTGTCGGAGATTTGAACCGAGCAGAAAAGGGAGCACGACTCCATACCGACACCTTCCAACCTCAAGGTGTGGAAGGCCTCTTGATTAGTTCGGTCGATGCGGCTCTTGCTGGACAGAATGCCTTGCTGGCAGCTGAAAGCTTGGGCTATGGTGGTGTCATTATTGGCTTGGTGCGTTACAAGTCAGAAGAAGTGGCAGAGCTTTTTAACCTGCCTGACTACACCTATCCTGTCTTTGGGATGGCACTGGGTGTGCCAAATCAAAATCATGATGTGAAACCAAGACTGCCACTAGAGAATGTTGTCTTTGAGGAAGAATATCAGGAACAAACAGTTGATGTGATTGAAGCTTATGATCGTGTACAGGCGGACTATGCTGGGGCGCGTGCGACCACAAGCTGGAGTCAGCGCCTAGCGGAACAGTTTGGTCAAGCTGAACCAAGCTCAACTAGAAAAAATCTTGAACAGAAGAAGTTATTGTAGAAAGTGAGAAATTATGGCCCTACCAACTATTGCCATTGTAGGACGTCCCAATGTTGGGAAATCAACCCTATTTAATCGGATCGCTGGTGAGCGAATCTCCATTGTAGAAGACGTCGAAGGAGTGACACGTGACCGTATCTATGCAACGGGTGAGTGGCTCAATCGTTCCTTTAGCATGATTGATACAGGAGGAATCGATGATGTCGATGCTCCTTTCATGGAACAAATCAAGCACCAGGCAGAAATTGCCATGGAAGAAGCCGATGTTATCGTCTTTGTCGTGTCTGGTAAGGAAGGGATTACCGATGCAGACGAATACGTAGCCCGTAAACTTTATAAGACCCACAAACCAGTTATCCTCGCGGTTAACAAGGTGGACAACCCTGAGATGCGAAATGATATCTATGATTTCTATGCTCTCGGTTTGGGTGAACCACTGCCTATCTCATCTGTCCATGGTATCGGTACAGGGGATGTGCTAGATGCCATCGTAGAAAATCTTCCAAATGAATATGAAGAAGAAAACCCAGATGTCATTAAGTTTAGCTTGATTGGTCGTCCTAACGTCGGAAAATCAAGCTTGATTAACGCTATTTTGGGAGAAGACCGTGTTATTGCTAGTCCTGTTGCTGGAACAACACGTGATGCCATTGATACCCACTTTACAGATACAGATGGTCAAGAGTTTACCATGATTGATACGGCTGGTATGCGTAAGTCTGGTAAGGTTTATGAAAATACCGAGAAATATTCTGTCATGCGTGCCATGCGTGCTATTGACCGTTCAGATGTGGTCTTAATGGTCATTAATGCGGAAGAAGGCATTCGTGAATACGACAAGCGTATCGCAGGATTTGCCCATGAAGCTGGTAAAGGGATGATTATCGTGGTCAATAAGTGGGATACACTTGAAAAAGATAACCACACTATGAAAAACTGGGAAGAAGATATCCGTGAGCAGTTCCAATATCTACCTTACGCACCGATTATCTTTGTATCTGCTTTGACCAAGCAACGTCTCCACAAACTGCCTGAGATGATCAAGCAAATCAGCGAAAGTCAAAACACACGTATCCCATCAGCTGTCTTGAACGATGTGATTATGGATGCTATTGCCATCAATCCAACACCGACAGACAAAGGAAAACGTCTCAAGATTTTCTATGCGACCCAAGTGGCAACCAAACCACCAACCTTTGTCATCTTTGTCAACGAAGAAGAACTCATGCACTTTTCTTACTTGCGTTTCTTGGAAAATCAAATCCGCAAGGCCTTTGTCTTTGAGGGAACACCAATCCATCTCATCGCAAGAAAACGCAAATAAAAAAGTAGAATCTGGAATGACATTTCCAGATTTTTTTGATAGAATGAAGGTAAAGAAAGCGCTAACAAAGAGAGGTGTTGATGATGGAACATTTGTTTAAATTCTTACTTTTAGCACCTTACTTTTATTTTGATAACTGGATTGAAAAGGGCAATAGAGAGAGTAAGTTTTTCCCAATATTTTACTATTTTTACTGGTTTTATTTTCCGCTCTTTGCCTTGCTTGGAATATTCATGGCAGTTGTTTCAATCTTCTTTATCACTATACTTTTAAAAAATTGGACAGATATCAGGTCTTGGGGTATTTGGTTTCTTTTTATTCTGCTAGCTATTAGTATGAATTGGTTAACTTATTCCTGTTTCAAAAAAATGCTTCGCTTGAGACGAGAACTAGGGAAGTCAAAAGGTGGAAGGCATTGATTTATACTCTTCGAAAATCAAATTCAAACTACGTCAACGTCGCCTTGCCGTACTCAAGTACAGCCTGCGGCTAGTTTCCTAGTTTGCTCTTTGATTTTCATTGAGTATTATATTACTTTCTATTTATAGGAGGTGGCTTATGGCACGTCTAAAATCATTTATTACACGCTATTCCAAGGTCTATATTGGTTTAGTTCTTTTGATCTGGATTGCTTTCTTCTTTCTTCCTTGGGGCAGTCCGATTCTGGGGGTAACGATTGACATCTTCGTTATGCAGAAAATCTTGCTAGTTTTTGGCATTCTGTCCATTTTGATGGCCTTGCTGTCCAAGAAAGTCAGTCTCTTTGTTTTTGGATTGATCTGCTGTTTTTCTCTTTGGATTAATCTATTTATCCTATTTGCCATTTTGCCGATTTTTGGCAATTAAAGTATCATAAAAGTCAGAGAGGTTAGCTTGGAAACTAGCCTCTTTTTCCTTTTCAAAATGGGGATTCTTCCTTGAAAATAATCAGTAATTGTGCTAAAATTAAAAGAACATTCTAAAATATTCGGAATTTAAAGTAAGGAAAAACATGGCTAATATTTTAAAAACAATTATCGAAAATGATAAAGGAGAAATCCGTCGTCTGGAAAAGATGGCTGACAAGGTTTTCAAATACGAAGACCAAATGGCTGCTTTGACTGATGACCAACTAAAAGCAAAAACAGTTGAATTTAAAGAACGTTATCAAAATGGAGAATCACTGGATTCATTGCTTTATGAAGCATTTGCGGTTGTCCGTGAGGGTGCCAAACGTGTCCTAGGTCTCTTCCCATATAAGGTTCAGGTTATGGGGGGAATCGTTCTTCACCATGGTGACGTGCCAGAAATGCGTACAGGGGAAGGGAAAACCTTGACTGCGACCATGCCAGTATACCTCAATGCCCTTTCAGGTAAAGGGGTACACGTAGTTACGGTCAATGAATACCTGTCTGAACGTGACGCGACTGAGATGGGTGAATTGTACTCATGGCTTGGTTTGTCAGTAGGGATTAACTTGGCTGCCAAATCTCCAATGGAGAAAAAAGAAGCCTATGAGTGTGACATTACCTACTCAACCAACTCAGAGATTGGATTTGACTACCTACGTGACAACATGGTTGTTCGCGCTGAGAATATGGTACAACGTCCGCTTAACTATGCCTTGGTCGATGAGGTTGACTCTATCTTGATTGACGAGGCCCGTACACCACTGATTGTATCCGGTGCTAATGCAGTTGAAACTAGTCAGCTCTATCACATGGCAGACCATTATGTCAAATCTTTGGACAAAGACGACTACATCATCGATGTGCAATCTAAAACTATTGGCTTGTCTGATTCAGGGATTGACAAGGCTGAAAGCTACTTTAAACTTGATAATCTCTACGATATCGAAAACGTAGCTCTTACTCACTTTATTGATAACGCCCTTCGTGCCAACTACATCATGCTTCTCGATATTGACTATGTGGTGAGCGAAGAGCAAGAAATCTTGATTGTCGACCAATTTACAGGTCGTACTATGGAAGGTCGTCGTTATTCTGATGGATTGCACCAAGCCATTGAAGCCAAGGAAGGTGTGCCAATCCAAGATGAAACTAAGACATCTGCCTCAATCACTTACCAAAACCTCTTCCGTATGTACAAGAAATTGTCTGGTATGACGGGTACAGGTAAGACTGAGGAAGAAGAATTCCGTGAAATTTACAACATTCGTGTTATCCCAATCCCAACAAACCGTCCTGTTCAACGTATTGATCATCCAGACTTACTTTTTGCTAGCATTGAAGCTAAGTTTAAGGCAGTTGTCGAAGACGTTAAGGCTCGTTACCAAAAAGGTCAACCTGTCTTGGTTGGTACAGTAGCGGTTGAAACTAGTGACTATATTTCTAAGAAATTAGTGGCAGCTGGTGTTCCTCACGAAGTCTTGAATGCCAAAAACCACTATAAAGAAGCCCAAATCATCATGAATGCTGGTCAACGTGGTGCTGTTACCATCGCAACCAACATGGCCGGTCGTGGTACCGACATCAAGCTTGGTGAAGGAGTTCGTGAGCTTGGAGGACTTTGTGTTATTGGTACAGAGCGTCATGAAAGCCGTCGTATCGATAACCAGCTTCGTGGACGTTCAGGTCGTCAAGGAGACCCAGGTGAGTCACAATTCTACCTATCTCTTGAAGATGATTTGATGAAACGTTTTGGTTCTGAACGCTTGAAAGGAATCTTTGAACGCTTGAACATGTCTGAAGAGGCAATTGAGTCTCGTATGTTGACGCGTCAGGTTGAGGCTGCTCAAAAACGTGTCGAAGGAAATAACTACGATACCCGTAAACAAGTCCTTCAATATGACGATGTCATGCGTGAACAACGTGAGATTATCTATGCTCAACGTTACGATGTTATCACTGCAGACCGTGACTTGGCACCTGAAATTCATTCAATGATCAAACGCACGATCGGTCGTGTCGTTGATGGTCATGCGCGTGCCAAACAAGATGAAAAACTTGAAGCAATTTTGAACTTTGCTAAGTACAACTTGCTTCCAGAAGATTCTATTACGATGGAAGACTTGTCAGGCTTGTCTGATAAGGCCATCAAGGAAGAACTTTTCCAACGTGCTTTGAAGGTCTATGATAGTCAGGTTTCAAAACTACGCGATGAAGAAGCAGTAAAAGAATTCCAAAAAGTCTTGATTCTACGAGTGGTAGATAACAAGTGGACAGATCATATCGATGCCCTCGATCAATTGCGTAACGCGGTTGGACTTCGTGGCTATGCTCAGAACAACCCTGTTGTTGAGTATCAGGCAGAAGGTTTCCGTATGTTTAATGACATGATTGGTTCGATTGAGTTTGATGTGACACGCTTGATGATGAAAGCACAAATTCATGAACAAGAAAGACCACAAGCAGAACACCATATCAGTACAACAGCGACTCGCAATATCGCTGCCCACCAAGCAAATATACCAGAAGATTTGGATTTGAGCCAGATTGGACGGAATGAACTTTGCCCATGTGGTTCTGGTAAGAAGTTTAAAAACTGTCACGGTAAAAGACAATAAAATGAGATAGTTTAGAGGCGGATACCTTGTGAAAAGTAAATTTTTACTTGGTATCCGTTTGATTTATAAGGAGATGAGTTATGGTATTTACAGCAAAAAGTCCTAAAATTAATATTGAAGAAGTTCGTGCCTTATCAAAATTAGAAGGCCAAGCTTTGGAGAGAAAATCTCAGCGCGATCAAGAACTTGAAGCCATTATACGTGGAGAAGACCAGCGAATTCTCTTGGTAATTGGGCCATGCTCATCTGACAATGAAGAAGCTGTTCTTGAGTACGCTAAGCGTTTGGCAGCTTTGCAAGAAGAAGTGGCAGATCGTATCTTTATGGTTATGCGTGTTTACACTGCCAAACCTCGTACCAACGGAGATGGCTATAAGGGCTTGATTCACCAGCCTAATGCGACAGAAGCGCCTAGTCTTATCAATGGAATCAAAGCCGTTCGCCATCTTCATTATCGTGTTATCACAGAAACAGGTATGACAACAGCTGATGAAATGCTTTATCCTGAAAATCTTCCGCTTGTAGATGATTTGATTTCTTACATGGCGGTTGGTGCCCGTTCAGTTGAAGACCAGCAACACCGCTTTGTGGCAAGCGGGGCAGATTTTGCGACTGGGTTTAAAAATCCAACCTCTGGAAATCTCAATGTTATGTTTAATGGGATTTATGCTGCTCAAAACAAACAAAGTTTCCTTTTTCTAGGGAAAGAAGTGGAAACAACTGGGAACCCGCTTTCGCACGCTATTCTTCGTGGAGCGATCAATGAGTATGGTAAGAATATTCCTAACTACTACTATGATAATTTGATGGATACTATTGCTCAGTATGAGAAGATGGGCTTGGAAAATCCCTTTATCATTGTGGACACCAATCATGATAATTCTGGTAAGCAATATATGGACCAAATTCGAATTGTCCGTCAGACCTTGATTAACCGTGACTGGAATGAAAAGATCAAGCAGTACGTTCGTGGCTTTATGATTGAGTCTTATCTAGAAGACGGCCGTCAAAACGAACCGGAAGTATTTGGCAAGTCTATCACAGACCCTTGCCTTGGCTGGGAAAATACGGAAGCCCTTGTCAGAGAAATCTACCAAACGTTAGGAGAATAAGATGGCATTTATTGAAAAAGGTCAAGAAATCAATATTGAAGCAATCAAGGCAGAAACTCAATTGTCTGCGGAAGCCTTGCGCCTAAAGGAGCGCCGTGACAGAGAATTGGCAGACATCATTTCAGGGGAAGATGACCGTATCCTCTTGGTGATTGGTCCTTGCTCTTCTGACAATGAAGAGGCTGTCTTGGAATATGCCCGCCGTTTATCGGCCTTGCAAAAGAAGGTGGCGGACAAGATTTTCATGGTTATGCGTGTTTATACAGCTAAACCTCGCACTAACGGAGACGGCTATAAAGGTTTGGTTCACCAGCCAGATACTTCAAAAGCTCCAAGTTTGATCAACGGCTTGCAGGCTGTGCGCCAGTTGCACTACCGCGTGATTACAGAGACTGGTTTGACAACGGCAGATGAGATGCTTTATCCGTCAAATCTGGTCTTGGTAGATGATTTGGTCAGCTACCATGCTGTAGGAGCTCGTTCTGTAGAAGACCAAGAGCACCGTTTTGTGGCCTCAGGGATTGATGCGCCAGTCGGAATGAAAAATCCAACCTCTGGAAATCTGGGTGTCATGTTTAATGGCATCTATGCCGCTCAGAACAAACAGACCTTCCTCTTCCATGGTCAAGAAGTTGAGACTTCAGGAAATCCCTTGGCCCACGTCATCCTTCGTGGAGCAGTCAATGAATATGGGAAAAATGAGCCTAACTTTTACTACGAAACTTTGCTAAATGCCATTGAACGCTATGAAACCATGGGACTTGAAAATCCCTTTATCCTCATTGATACCAACCATGATAACTCAGGCAAGCAATATATGGAGCAGATTCGAATTGTTCGTCAGACCTTGCAAAATCGTGACTGGAATGAGAAAATCAAAAAGACGGTTCGAGGCTTTATGATTGAATCCTACCTGGCAGATGGTCGTCAAAACCAACCAGAGGTCTTTGGTTGTTCTATTACCGACCCTTGCCTAGGTTGGGAAAATACAGAGGCCTTGGTAGAAGAAATCTATGCTACCTTGACAAAATAAGTGAAAAGGATGGAGTTGGGGAATCTCAACTCCTTTTGATGAGAATGATAGTTGGACACGGAATTGACATCGAAGAATTAGCTTCGATAGAAAGCGCAGTTACACGACATGAAGACTTTGCCAAGCGCGTGCTGACCGCTAAGGAAATGGAGCGCTTCACCAGTCTCAAAGGGCGCAGGCAAATCGAATATTTGGCTGGTCGCTGGTCGGCTAAGGAGGCCTTTTCCAAGGCTATGGGAACTGGCATTGGCAAGCTCGGTTTCCAAGATTTGGAAGTATTGAACAATGAACGCGGGGCGCCTTATTTTAGTCGGTCACCATTTTTAGGAAAGATTTGGCTGTCTATCAGCCACACCGATCAGTTTGTGACAGCCAGTGTCATTTTGGAGGAAAATCATGAAAGCTAGTCCACATAGACCAACCAAGGCTCTGATTCATCTGGGAGCTATTCGACACAATATTCAGCAAATGGGGGCTCATATCCCTCAAGGAACGCTCAAGTGGGCTGTGGTCAAGGCCAATGCCTATGGTCATGGAGCTGTTGCCGTTTCCAAGGCAATTCAAGATGATGTTGATGGCTTTTGCGTTTCGAATATAGATGAAGCCATTGAACTTAGACAAGCGGGACTCAGGAAGAAAATCCTCATTTTAGGAGTTTCTGAGCTAGAAGCTGTTGCTCTAGCTAAAGAATACGATATCACCTTGACTGTGGCTGGGCTGGAGTGGATTCAAGCACTCTTAGATAAGGAAGCGGACCTAACTGGATTGACAGTCCACCTTAAGATTGACTCAGGAATGGGACGAATTGGCTTTCGAGAGGCTAGTGAAGCTGAGCAGGCTCAAGACTTGCTCCAACAACATGGTGCTGGTGTTGAAGGGATTTTTACCCACTTTGCTACTGCAGACGAGGAATCAGATGCCTACTTTAATGTCCAGTTAGAACAGTTTAAAACTATTTTGGCTAGTATAAAGGAAGTCCCAGAGCTGATTCATGCCAGCAACTCGGCGACGACCCTCTGGCATGCAGAGACTATTTTCAATGCGGTTCGTATGGGAGATGCCATGTATGGTCTCAATCCAAGTGGAGAGGTTTTGGACTTACCCTATGACTTGAAACCAGCCTTGACCTTGGAATCTGCTCTGGTTCATGTCAAGACAGTTTCAGCTGGAGCTTGCATGGGCTATGGAGCGACATATCAAGCGGATAGCGAGCAAGTCATAGCGACTGTGCCAATCGGCTATGCGGATGGTTGGACACGTGACATGCAGAATTTCTCCGTCTTGGTAGATGGCCAAGCTTGTCCAATCGTTGGGCGGGTTTCGATGGACCAAATCACTATTCGTCTGCCTAAGCTTTATCCGTTGGGAACAAAAGTAACCTTAATTGGCTCCAACGGAGGCAAAGAAATCACAGCTACTCAGGTAGCGACCTACCGTGGCACTATTAACTATGAAGTAGTTTGTCTCCTCAGCGATCGCATTCCGAGAGAATATTATTAGAAAAGAAAGGAGTGGAGCATGAATCTACATCAACCCTTGCATGTCTTACCTGGTGTGGGACCAAAGTCAGCAGAAAAATACGCCAAACTAGGAATTGAAAATTTGCAAGACCTCTTGCTCTACTTTCCTTTCCGTTATGAAGACTTTAAGACTAAGCAGGTGCTAGAGCTGGAAGATGGCGAAAAGGCAGTTCTTTCTGGTCAAGTCGTGACTCCTGCTAGTGTCCAGTATTATGGTTTCAAGCGCAATCGCCTACGCTTTAGTCTTAAGCAGGGAGAAGTCGTTTTTGCGGTGAATTTCTTTAACCAGCCTTATCTAGCTGATAAGATAGAGTTGGGAGCAACTCTTGCTGTCTTTGGAAAATGGGACCGCGCCAAGGCTAGTCTGACTGGGATGAAGGTCCTGGCTCAGGTGGAAGATGACCTCCAACCTGTCTATCGTCTGGCTCAGGGAATCAGTCAGGCAAGTCTGGTCAAGGTCATCAAGACAGCCTTTGGTCAGGGACTGGACCTCTTGATAGAGGAAAATCTTCCCCAGTCTTTGCTGGACAAATACAAACTCATGTCCCGTTGTCAGGCTGTTCGCGCCATGCATTTCCCCAAGGATTTGGCAGAATACAAGCAGGCCCTTCGCCGTATCAAGTTTGAGGAACTCTTTTATTTCCAAATGCAATTGCAGACGCTCAAGTCTGAAAACAGAGTTCAGGGGAGCGGTCTGGTTCTGGAGTGGTCTCAGGAAAAAGTGACGGCTGTTAAAGAAAGTCTGCCTTTTGCTTTGACCCCAGCTCAAGAAAAGAGTTTGCAGGAAATTTTGACAGACATGAAGTCGGACCACCACATGAATCGTCTCCTGCAAGGAGATGTGGGGAGCGGAAAAACAGTAGTTGCTGGTTTGGCCATGTTTGCAGCGGTGACAGCTGGTTATCAGGCAGCCCTAATGGTGCCAACAGAAATCCTTGCAGAGCAACACTTTGAGAGTTTGAAGAGTCTCTTCCCAGCCCTAAAACTGGCTCTTTTGACAGGTTCCTTGAAAGCTGCAGAAAAGAGAGAAGTCTTGGAGACTATTGCCAAGGGTGAGGCTGATTTGATTATTGGAACCCACGCTCTGATTCAGGATGGGGTGGATTATGCTCGTCTGGGCTTGATTATCATCGATGAGCAGCACCGCTTTGGTGTAGGGCAAAGGCGTGTTTTACGGGAAAAAGGCGACAATCCAGATGTCCTCATGATGACGGCGACTCCCATTCCACGGACGCTGGCTATCACAGCATTTGGAGATATGGATGTTTCCATTATTGACCAGATGCCAGCAGGACGGAAGCCTATTGTGACACGCTGGATCAAACATGAGCAATTACCTCAGGTCTTGACTTGGTTAGAGGGAGAAATCCAAAAAGGTTCCCAAGCCTATGTCATCTCTCCTTTGATTGAAGAATCAGAAGCTCTGGATTTGAAAAATGCCATTGCCTTATCAGAAGAGTTGACGGCTCATTTTGCTGGTAAGGCAGAAGTGGCTCTTCTACATGGTAAGATGAAGAGTGATGAAAAAGACCAGATTATGCAGGAGTTCAAAGAGAGAAAAACGGATATTCTGGTTTCGACGACGGTTATCGAGGTAGGGGTCAATGTTCCCAATGCGACCGTTATGATTATCATGGATGCGGATCGCTTCGGGCTCAGCCAGCTTCACCAGCTCAGAGGTCGTGTTGGTCGGGGAGATAAGCAGTCTTATGCAGTTCTCGTTGCCAATCCCAAGACTGATTCTGGGAAAGACCGCATGCGCATCATGACAGAAACTACCAATGGATTTGTTCTTGCGGAGGAAGATTTGAAAATGCGGGGTTCGGGTGAGATTTTTGGAACCAGACAGTCAGGTCTTCCAGAGTTCCAAGTGGCTGATATTATCGAAGATTTTCCAATTTTAGAAGAAGCCAGAAAGGTTGCTAGCTACATTAGTTCGATAGAAGCTTGGCAAGAGGATCCAGAGTGGCGCATGATTGCTTTTCATCTGGAAAAGAAAGAACATTTAGATTAATACTCTTCGAAAATCAAATTCAAACCACGTTAACTTCGCCTTGGATTATATATGTAACTGACTTCGTCAGTCTTATCTACAACCTCAAAGCAGTGCTTTGAGCAACCTGCGGCTAGTTTCCTAGTTTGCTCTTTGATTTTCATTGAGTATAAGCTTTCTATAAGGAAATCTTAAGCTAGTTTTTAGGTTTGACCCTTATACTAGAGTCATCAAAAAGAAACGAGGACTCTCAGATGACAGTAACGATTAAAGTAAATTACCAAACCACTTTCCAAAAGAAATAAGCAAAAAATTAAGATTAAGCAGAAGAAGAAAGAGCGAAAATGCTCTTTTTTTGTTTTTAAAATTACTTTCAGTCGATAGGCTTGAAGGAAAAAGCTAAATTCACTTTCTATTTACCCTTCTTTCTTGCAATGCTTTTCTAGATATGCTACAGTTGTGATAGCGATTACAAAATAAAAGGAGCATGTTATGAAAAATCCAGCATTTTTAGAGGAAATTAAGACCTATCTAGGAAGGGATGAGGTTCCAGAAGACTTTGATGCTTTCTGGGATGAGGAAGTGAAAAAAGTTTCAACTCTTCCAGTCTACCAGTTGGAGGAAAGAGATTTCCACATTCCTCAAGTCAAGTGCTATGAGTTAACATTTGAAGGAACCAATGAAGGCAAGGTCTATGCACGAGTTGTTCTTCCAAAGAGTGAGGAGAAGGTTCCGATAATCTTCCATTTCCATGGTTATATGGGACGTGGCTGGGATTGGGCCGACATGTTGGCCTTCACCGTAGCTGGTTACGGTATTGTTTCCATGGACGTTCGAGGTCAGTCGGGCTATTCACAAGACGGCTTACGTTCTCCTCTAGGAAATACGGTCAAGGGTCACATTATCCGTGGTGCTGTGGAAGGTCGGGATCACCTCTTTTATAAGGATGTTTATTTGGACATTTACCAGTTGGTTGACATTATTGCTAGTCTGCCTGAGGTGGATGAGAAGCGCCTTTCTAGCTATGGCGCCTCGCAAGGAGGGGCTTTAGCCCTAGTTGCAGCAGCACTCAATCCTCGGATTCAGAAAACAGTTGCCATCTATCCTTTCTTGTCAGACTTTAGACGGGTGCTTGAGATTGGGAATACTAGCGAGGCTTACGACGAACTTTTCCGTTATTTCAAGTTTCACGACCCCTTCCACGAAACTGAGGAGGAAATCATAGCGACCCTTGCCTATATCGATGTGAAAAATCTTGCCCATCGTATCAAGGGTGAGGTTAAGATGATTACGGGCTTGGACGATGATGTTTGCTATCCTATTACCCAGTTTGCGATTTACAATCGGCTGACCTGCGATAAGGCCTATCGTATCATGCCTGAGTATGCTCATGAAGCTATGAATGTTTTTGTCAATGACCAAGTCTACAACTGGCTCTGTGGCAGTGAGATTCCTTTTAAGTATGTAAAATAATGAATGAGAGAGCCTAGTAGCTCTCTTTTTGTGTAAGGGAGTTGAAAGTACTTTCAAAAAAAGCCAGAAAAGCAAAATATTTCTAAAAATAGAATCTATTATAGATCAACATAGAGAGAAATGTATTATTTTATTATATAATAAAGAAAAGTCTAGATTTTAAGAAGTAAAATAATTATTTAGGGAGTTATGTATTAATTGAGAATAATAAATTGCATTAATTATATTACTTCCTTATTTTAATTTTTCCACTAATTAAAAAATTTTAACCAAAAAAGAAAGCGCTTACCCAAAGTGTGGGAGGAATTATATGAATCAAAGTTCTCTTAATCGTAAAAACCGATATGGTATTAGAAAATTTACCATTGGTGTTGCTTCGGTAGCTATTGGATCAGTTTTATTTGGTATTACTCCGGCTTTAGCACAAGAAACTACAACTAATATTGATGTAAGTAAGGTAGAAACTTCTTTAGAAAGTGGAGCACCTGTATCAGAACCTGTAACTGAGGTAGTTTCTGGTGACTTAAATCACCTAGATAAAGATTTAGCTGATAAATTAGCTTTAGCGACTAATCAAGGAGTTGATGTTAATAAGCATAATTTGAAGGAAGAAACCTCGAAACCAGAAGGAAACTCTGAACATCTTCCTGTAGAGTCCAATACAGGAAGTGAAGAAAGTATAGAGCGTCATCCAGCAAAAATTGAAGGTGCAGATGATGCAGTCGTTCCTCCACGTGATTTTTTTGCCAGAGAGTTGACAAATGTAAAAACTGTTTTTGAAAGAGAGGATCTGGCTACCAATACTGGGAATGGGCAGAGAGTTGATCTAGCAGAAGAATTGGATCAGTTGAAACAACTTCAAAATGCTACCATTCATATGGAGTTTAAACCAGATGCCAATGCACCTCAATTTTATAATCTTTTCTCTGTATCAAGTGATAAGAAGAAAGATGAATATTTTAGTATGTCTGTGAACAAGGGGACTGCAATGGTGGAAGCACGTGGTGCTGATGGAAGTCACTTTTATGGCAGTTATTCAGATGCACCTCTTAAAATAAAACCAGGACAATGGAATTCAGTTACTTTTACGGTAGAGAGACCAAAAGCAGATCAGTCAAATGGGCAGGTTCGTTTATATGTAAATGGAGTTTTATCTAGAACGAACACGAAATCAGGTCGCTTTATTAAAGATATGCCAGATGTCAATAAAGTACAGATTGGAGCTACTAGAAGAGCAAACCAAACAATGTGGGGGTCGAATCTTCAAATCCGTAATCTAACTGTATATAATCGTGCTCTAACCATCGAGGAAGTAAAAAAACGTAGCCATTTATTTGAAAGAAATGATTTAGAGAAAAAATTGCCTGAAGGCGCTGAAGTTACTGAAAAGAAAGATATTTTTGAGAGTGGGAGAAATAACCAGCCAAATGGTGAAGGAATTAATAGTTACCGAATTCCAGCTTTATTAAAAACAGATAAGGGAACCTTGATCGCTGCGGGTGACGAACGACGTTTACACCATTTTGACTATGGTGATATTGGTATGGTAATTCGTCGTAGTCAAGATAATGGAAAGACTTGGGGAGATAAACTAACTATTTCTAATCTTCGCGATAATCCAGAAGCTACTGATAAGACTGCTACATCACCCCTTAATATTGATATGGTTTTAGTTCAAGATCCAACGACAAAACGGATTTTTTCAATTTATGATATGTTTCCAGAAGGGCGAGCTGTTTTTGGAATGCCAAATCAACCTGAAAAAGCTTATGAAGAAATAGGAGATAAAACTTATCAGGTTCTTTACAAACAGGGGGAGACGGAACGATATACACTAAGAGATAATGGTGAGATTTTCAATTCACAAAATAAAAAAACAGAATATCGAGTCGTGGTTAATCCTACAGAGGCTGGATTTAGAGATAAGGGAGATCTTTATAAAAATCAAGAATTAATTGGAAATATCTATTTTAAACAAAGCGATAAAAATCCATTCAGAGTAGCGAATACGAGCTATTTGTGGATGTCATATAGTGATGATGATGGAAAAACATGGTCTGCTCCAAAAGATATCACACCAGGTATTCGGAAAGACTGGATGAAATTCCTTGGAACGGGTCCTGGAACAGGAATTGTACTACGCACTGGCGCTCATAAAGGACGTATTTTAGTGCCAGCCTATACAACGAACAATATTTCGCATTTAGGCGGATCACAGTCTTCACGTTTGATTTATTCAGATGACCATGGACAAACTTGGCATGCTGGAGAGTCACCAAATGATAATCGACCTGTTGGAAATAGCGTTATCCATTCATCAAATATGAATAAAAGTAGTGCTCAAAATACAGAATCAACGGTTCTGCAATTAAACAATGGGGATGTAAAACTCTTTATGCGTGGATTGACTGGAGATCTTCAGGTTGCTACCAGTAAAGATGGTGGGGTCACTTGGGAGAAAACAATCAAACGTTATCCAGAAGTAAAAGATGCCTATGTTCAAATGTCAGCTATTCATACGATGCATGATGGGAAAGAGTACATTCTTCTTAGCAATGCTGCTGGGCCAGGCCGTGAACGTAAAAATGGTTTAGTTCACTTGGCTCGTGTTGAGGAAAATGGTGAGTTAACTTGGCTAAAACACAATCCAATTCAGAATGGAGAATTTGCTTATAATTCATTACAAGAGTTAGGCGGTGGTGAATACGGCTTATTGTATGAACATCGTGAAAATGGACAGAACTATTATACTTTATCCTATAAAAAATTTAATTGGGATTTTGTGAGTAAGGATTTGATTTCTCCGACAGAAGCAAAAGTTAGCCAAGCTTATGAGATGGGGAAAGGTGTTTTTGGTCTAGAATTTGATTCAGAAGTCCTGGTAAATCGAGCACCTATTTTGCGATTGGCGAATGGAAGAACAGCTGTCTTCATGACTCAGTATGATAGCAAAACTCTTTTATTTGCTGTAGATAAGAAAGATATTGGACAAGAAATTACTGGTATAGTTGATGGCAGTATTGAAAGTATGCATAATTTGACAGTCAACCTTGCTGGAGCAGGAATTCCTGGTGGGATGAATGCTGCGGAGAGTGTCGTGCATTATACTGAAGAATATACAGGTGCTTTGGGAACATCAGGTGTAGAAGGAGCTCCAATAATGTCCGTTCAAGAATATGAAGGAGGAGTAAACTCTGAACTTGCCCTTGTTTCGGAGAAAGAAGATTATCGAGGAGGAGTAAATTCTGCTTCTTCTGTTGTAACGGAGGTTCTAGAGTATACTGGTCCTCTATCAACAGTAGGCTCAGAAGACGCTCCAACGGTATCAGTTTTAGAATATGAAGGAGGAGTAAACATTGATTCTCCGGAGGTAACAGAGGCTCCAGAGTATAAAGAGCCAATAGGTACATCAGGATATGAGTTAGCTCCAACTGTTGACAAACCAGAATATACTGGAACTATAGACCTATTAGAAAAAGAAGAAAATTCAGGAGCAATTATAGAAGAAGGAAACGTAAGTTCTGTCACAGAAAACAATAATAAACCATTTGAAAATAGCAATGTTACTACTAGTTCTACCATTTCAGAATCTTCCAATTTAAAACATACTTTTAAAAATGAAACAGGAAGTGTTCAGATTCAAGCTTCAGAAGAAGTATTAAAGAATGTTAAAGATGTTCAGATTCAAGAAGTTATAGTCAGTGCTCTGAGTTCATTAAACTATAAAGCATATGATATCCAATTATATGATGCAAGTGGTAAAGTTGTTCAGCCTAAAGGGAAAGTCCTAGTTACTTTTGCAGCAAATCAGTCTATTGAGAATGTTTATTATGTTGACTCTAAAGGAAACCTACACACACTTGAATTCCTACAAAAAGATGGGGAGGTCACTTTTGAGACAAATCATTTTAGTATATATGCTATGACTTTCCAACTTTCTTTGGATAATGTGGTACTTGATAATCATAGGGAAGATAAAAATGGTGAGGTTAATTCAGCATCTCCTAAGTTGTTATCAATAAATGGACACTCGCAATCTAGTCAACTGGAAAATAAAGTAAGTAATAATGAGCAGTCCAAGTTACCAAATACAGGTGAGGATAAGTCGATATCAACAGTTTTGCTAGGTTTTGTGGGTGTTATTTTAGGAGCCATGATTTTCTATAGACGAAAGGATAGTGAAGGTTAGTTATAAAATAATAGATATTACTTTTAAATAGAAAATAAACCAGTCTAGAGTTCAGTAAAAAGATGGGAATTCTAGGCTGGTTTTGAATTAATTGATAAAATTACAATTATATTCAATACATTTTGAGACAATTAGGGATTTCTTCTTATTTTATAAGGGTTGTTTATAATCATATCATTTAAATATAAAAAAAATTAATATATTTGGTATAGAAAGTAATTTCTTGATAATGTGTTATATAAAATATTTATAAAAGTATATTCTATCGTACAACAAATATTGAAAGCGCTTTTAAAAAGGTATATAATAGGTTCATAAAACAAGGAAAATGAGGCATAAGTAAGACACGTTATAAGATATGTAATAAATAATTTTCTTGGAGTTTATCATAGGTAAGAAACGGAAACAAATTCTTAATAGAATTGAGAATTAACATATCGTAAATTATATATTTTTAAAATAGGGAGTGTGGTGCTGCTATATATAAATAAAAATTTGTAGAAAGGAGGATACGGTATGATTATTACAAAAATTAGTCGTTTAGGAACTTATGTGGGAGTAAATCCACATTTTGCAACATTAATAGATTTTCTAGAAAAAACAGGACTAGAAAATTTAACAGAAGGTCCGATTGATATCGATGGTGATCGATTGTTTGGGAATTGCTTTACTTATCTAGCAGATGGTCAAGCAGGGGCTTTCTTTGAAACACATCAAAAATATTTGGATATTCATTTAGTTTTGGAAAACGAAGAAGCCATGGCTGTTACGTCGCCGGAAAATGTAAGCGTTACCCAAAAATATGATGAAGAAAAAGATATTGAATTATACACAGGGAAAGTGGAACAGTTAGTTCATTTGAGAGCTGGCGAATGCCTCATCACTTTTCCAGAAGATTTACATCAACCGAAGGTTCGTATAAATGATGAACCTGTGAAAAAAGTTGTCTTTAAAGTTGCGATTTCTTAATGTAGAAAGGGAAGAACAATGAAAAAAATGAGAAAGTTTTTATGTCTAGCTGGAGTTGCTTTAGCAGCCGTTGCCTTGGTGGCTTGCTCAGGAAAGAAAGAAAATACAGCTGACACTGAACCACCGACAGAATTATCTGGTGAGATTACGATGTGGCACTCCTTTACTCAAGGACCACGTTTAGAAAGTATTCAAAAATCAGCAGATGCTTTCATGCAAAAACATCCAAAAACGAAAATCAAGATTGAAACATTTTCTTGGAATGACTTCTATACTAAATGGACTACAGGTTTAGCAAATGGAAATGTGCCAGATATCAGTACAGCCCTTCCTAACCAAGTAATGGAAATGGTAAACTCAGATGCTTTGGTTCCGCTAAACGATTCTATCAAGCGTATTGGACAGGATAAATTTAACGAAACTGCCCTAAATGAAGCAAAAATCGGAAATGATTACTACTCTGTTCCTCTTTATTCACATGCACAAGTCATGTGGGTTAGAACAGATTTGTTAAAAGAACATAATATTGAGGTTCCTAAAACTTGGGATCAACTCTATGAAGCTTCTAAAAAATTGAAAGAAGCTGGAGTTTATGGCTTGTCTGTTCCGTTCGGAACAAATGACTTAATGGCAACACGTTTCTTGAACTTCTATGTTCGTAGTGGTGGTGGAAGTCTCTTGACAAAAGATCTTAAAGCAGATTTGACAAGCCAACTTGCTCAAGATGGTATTAAATACTGGGTTAAAATGTATAAAGAAATCTCACCTCAAGATTCTTTGAACTTTAATGTCCTTCAACAAGCTACCTTGTTCTACCAAGGAAAAACAGCATTTGACTTTAACTCTGGCTTCCATATTGGAGGGATTAATGCCAACAGTCCTCAATTGATTGATTCGATTGATGCTTATCCTATTCCAAAAATCAAAGAATCTGATAAGGACCAAGGAATTGAAACCTCAAACATTCCAATGGTTGTTTGGAAAAATTCAAAACACCCAGAAGTTGCTAAAGCATTCTTAGAATCACTTTATAATGAAGAAGACTACATTAAATTCCTTGATTCAACTCCAGTAGGTATGTTGCCAACTATTAAGGGAATTAGCGATTCTGCAGCCTATAAAGAAAATGAAACTCGTAAGAAATTTAAACATGCTGAAGAAGTGATTACTGAAGCTGTTAAAAAAGGTACTGCTATTGGTTATGAAAATGGACCAAGTGTACAAGCTGGTATGTTGACTAACCAACACATTATTGAACAAATGTTCCAAGATATCATTTCAAATGGAACAGATCCTATGAAAGCAGCAAAAGAAGCAGAAAAACAATTAAACGATTTATTTGAGGCTGCTCAGTAGATGTAAAAGACTAGAAAATAGGTGGGCTAGTGAGCTGAAAAGCCCTAGCCCAATCTTGTAAAAGAAGGGAGAAGGAGAATGGTTAAAGAACGTAATTTAACTCGCTGGATATTTGTTTTGCCAGCTATGATTATCGTAGGATTACTCTTTGTTTATCCGTTTTTCTCGAGTATTTTTTATAGCTTTACCAATAAGCATTTGATTATGCCTAATTATAAATTTGTTGGTTTAGCTAACTATAAAGCTGTGCTATCAGATCCCAACTTCTTTAATGCGTTCTTTAATTCAATTAAGTGGACCGTTTTCTCATTAGTTGGTCAAGTTTTAGTAGGGTTTGTATTGGCTTTAGCTCTTCACAGAGTACGCCACTTCAAGAAATTATATAGGACCTTATTGATTGTTCCTTGGGCATTTCCTACCATCGTTATTGCCTTTTCTTGGCAGTGGATTCTAAACGGGGTTTATGGTTACTTACCTAATCTAATCGTAAAATTAGGTTTAATGGAACATACGCCTGCATTTTTGACAGATAGTACATGGGCATTCCTATGTTTGGTGTTTATCAACATTTGGTTTGGAGCGCCGATGATTATGGTTAATGTACTTTCAGCTTTGCAAACAGTACCCGAAGAACAATTTGAGGCTGCTAAGATAGATGGTGCTTCAAGTTGGCAAGTGTTCAAATTTATCGTCTTTCCACATATTAAAGTGGTTGTAGGGCTTCTAGTTGTTTTGAGAACTGTATGGATCTTTAATAACTTTGACATTATCTACCTAATTACTGGTGGTGGACCAGCCAATGCTACAACGACACTTCCAATTTTTGCCTACAACCTAGGTTGGGGAACTAAATTGTTGGGTCGTGCTTCAGCAGTTACAGTATTGCTCTTTATCTTCTTGGTGGCAATTTGCTTTATCTACTTTGCTATCATCAGTAAGTGGGAAAAGGAGGGTAGAAAATAATGAAGAAGAAATCCGGTATTTATTTAGATATTCTCTCACATGTACTCTTGATTGGTGCGACCATCGTTGCAATTTTCCCATTGGTATGGATTATCATATCTTCTGTCAAAGGTAAAGGGGAATTAACTCAGTATCCAACACGATTTTGGCCTGAACAATTTACATTAGATTATTTCACTCATGTTATCAACGACTTGCACTTTATTGATAACATTCGAAACAGTTTAATCATTGCCTTAGCTACAACTGTTATTGCGATTATTATTTCTGCTATGGCAGCCTATGGTATTGTTCGATTCTTCCCTAAATTGGGAGCAATCATGTCAAGACTACTCGTCATTACCTACATTTTCCCACCAATTTTGTTAGCAATTCCCTATTCAATTGCCATTGCTAAAGTTGGATTAACAAATAGTTTATTTGGCTTGATGATGGTTTATCTATCTTTTAGTGTTCCATATGCAGTTTGGCTCTTAGTTGGATTTTTCCAAACAGTTCCAATTGGAATTGAAGAAGCAGCTAGAATTGATGGTGCAAATAAATTTGTTACTTTTTATAAAGTTGTACTACCGATTGTAGCACCAGGTATTGTAGCAACAGCTATTTATACATTTATCAATGCTTGGAATGAATTCCTGTATGCTTTGATTTTGATTAACAATACAGGAAAGATGACAGTAGCAGTAGCCCTTCGATCACTTAACGGTTCAGAAATTTTAGACTGGGGAGATATGATGGCTGCATCTGTTATTGTAGTTCTTCCATCAATCATTTTCTTCTCAATTATCCAAAATAAGATTGCAAGTGGATTATCAGAAGGATCTGTGAAGTAGACGAAAGAAGGAAAAAATGAATAAGAGAGGTCTTTATTCAAAACTAGGAATTTCTGTTGTAGGAATTAGTCTTTTAATGGGAGTCCCCACTTTGATTCATGCGAATGAATTAAACTATGGTCAACTGTCCATATCTCCTATTTTTCAAGGAGGTTCATATCAACTGAACAATAAGAGTATAGATATCAGCCCTTTGTTATTAGATAAATTATCTGGAGAGAGTCAGACGGTAGTAATGAAATTTAAAGCAGATAAACCAAACTCGCTTCAAGCTTTGTTTGGTCTATCTAATAGTAAAGCAGGTTTTAAAAATAATTACTTTTCAATTTTTATGAGAGATTCTGGTGAGATAGGTGTAGAAATAAGAGATGCCCAAAAAGGAATAAATTATTTATTTTCTAGACCAGCTTCACTATGGGGAAAGCATAAAGGACAGGCAGTTGAAAATACACTCGTATTTGTATCAGATTCTAAAGATAAGACATACACAATGTATGTTAATGGTATAGAAGTGTTCTCTGAAACAGTTGATACATTTTTACCAATTTCAAATATAAATGGTATAGATAAGGCAACACTAGGAGCTGTTAATCGTGAAGGCAAGGATCATTACCTCGCAAAAGGAAGTATTGATGAAATCAGTCTATTTAATAAAGCAATTAGTGATCAGGAAGTTTCAACTATTCCCTTGTCAAATCCATTTCAGTTAATTTTCCAATCAGGAGATTCTACTCAAGCTAACTATTTTAGAATACCGACATTGTATACATTAAGCAGTGGAAGAGTTCTATCAAGTATTGATGCACGTTATGGTGGAACTCATGATTCTAAAAGTAAGATTAATATCGCCACTTCTTATAGTGATGATAATGGGAAAACGTGGAGTGAGCCAACTTTTGCTATGAAGTTTAATGACTATGAGGAGCAGTTGGTTTACTGGCCACGAGATAATAAATTAAAGAATAGCCAAATTAGTGGAAGTGCTTCATTTATAGATTCATCCATTGTTGAAGATAAAAAATCTGGGAAAACGATATTATTAGCTGATGTTATGCCTGCTGGTATTGGAAATAATAATGCAAATAAAGCTGATTCAGGTTTTAAAGAAATAAACGGTCATTATTATTTAAAACTAAAGAAGGATGGAGATAATGATTTCCGTTACACAGTTAGAGAAAATGGTGTCGTTTACGATGAAAGGACTAATAAACCTACAAATTATACTGTAAATGATAAGTATGAAGTTTTGGAGGGAGGTAAGTCTTTAACAGTCGAACAATATTCGGTTGATTTTGATAGTGGTTCTTTAAGAGAAACACACAATGGAAAACAGGTTCCTATGAATGTTTTCTACAAAGACTCTTTATTTAAAGTGACTCCTACTAATTATATAGCAATGACAACTAGTCAGAATAGAGGAGAGAGTTGGGAACAATTTAAGTTATTGCCTCCGTTTTTAGGAGAAAAACATAATGGAACTTACTTATGTCCCGGACAAGGTTTAGCATTAAAATCAAGTAACAGATTAATTTTTGCAACATATACTAGTGGCGAACTAACTTATCTCATTTCTGATGACAGTGGTCAAACATGGAAGAAATCCTCAGCTTCAATTCCGTTTAAGAATGCGACAGCAGAAGCGCAAATGGTTGAAATGAGAGATGGTGTGATTAGAACATTCTTTAGAACTACTACAGGTAAGATTGCCTATATGACTAGTAGAGATTCTGGAGAAACATGGTCGGAAGTTTCGTATATCGATGGAATTCAACAAACTTCATATGGTACACAAGTATCTGCAATTAAATACTCTCAATTAATTGATGGGAAAGAAGCAGTCATTTTGAGTACACCAAATTCTAGAAATGGCCGCAAGGGAGGTCAATTAGTTGTCGGTTTAGTCAATAAAGAAGATGATAGTATCGATTGGAAGTACCACTATGATATTGATTTGCCTTCGTATGGTTATGCCTATTCTGCGATTACAGAATTGCCAAATCATCACATAGGTGTATTGTTTGAAAAATATGATTCATGGTCGAGAAATGAATTGCATTTAAGCAATGTAGTTCAGTATATAGATTTGGAAATTAATGATTTAACAAAATAAAGGAGAAAAAACATGGTTAAATATGGTGTTGTTGGAACAGGATATTTTGGGGCTGAGTTAGCTCGTTATATGCAAAAGAATGATGGAGCAGAGATTACTCTTCTCTATGATCCAGATAATGCAGAAGCAATTGCAGAAGAATTGGGAGCAAAAGTAGCAAGTTCCTTAGATGATTTGGTTTCTAGCGATGAAGTAGATTGTGTTATTGTCGCAACTCCAAATAATCTTCATAAAGAACCAGTTATTAAGGCTGCACAACATGGCAAAAATGTTTTCTGTGAAAAACCTATTGCACTTTCCTATCAAGATTGTCGCGAGATGGTCGATGCATGTAAAGAAAATAATGTAACCTTTATGGCAGGACATATTATGAACTTCTTTAATGGTGTCCATCATGCAAAAGAACTCATTAATCAAGGAGTCATTGGAGACGTTCTATACTGTCACACAGCTCGTAATGGTTGGGAAGAACAACAACCATCAGTATCATGGAAAAAAATCCGTGAAAAATCAGGTGGTCACTTGTATCACCACATCCATGAATTGGATTGTGTGCAATTTCTTATGGGTGGTATGCCTGAAACTGTAACCATGACAGGTGGAAATGTAGCCCATGAAGGTGAAAATTTCGGTGATGAAGATGATATGATTTTTGTCAATATGGAATTTTCTAATAAGCGTTTTGCTTTGTTAGAATGGGGTTCAGCTTATCGTTGGGGTGAACATTATGTCTTAATTCAAGGAACAAAAGGTGCTATCCGCTTAGACTTATTCAACTGTAAAGGAACTCTTAAGCTAGATGGACAAGAAAGTTATTTCTTGATTCATGAATCGCAAGAAGAAGATGATGATCGGACTCGTATCTATCATAGTACAGAGATGGATGGAGCAATTGCTTATGGTAAACCAGGTAAACGTACTCCATTATGGTTATCATCAGTCATTGATAAAGAAATGCGCTATCTACATGAGATTATGCAAGGAGCTCCAGTATCAGAAGAATTTGCAAAATTGTTGACAGGTGAAGCGGCTCTAGAAGCAATTGCTACTGCAGATGCTTGTACAAAATCTATGTTTGAAGATCGTAAAGTAAAACTGTCTGAAGTTGTACAATAAACATTGGTATTCTCCTAAAAAAATTCAAACAGGCCTGCTGAAAGTACTTTCAGCAGGCCTGTTTGAATTAAATAACTTTTGAAACTGAAATCTATTATACTACAAAGTATTGAAAGCGCTTTAAAAATAATATATAATAAACCCATAAGAACAAAGAAAAGGAGGAAAGAGGATGCCACAGATTACTAAAGAAGCCTTGATTGCACAAATCAAAGATGGGATCATCGTTTCTTGTCAGGCCCTTCCTCACGAACCGCTCTATACAGAAGCGGGAGGAGTCATTCCCTTGCTGGTCAAAGCGGCTGAGCAAGGTGGAGCAGTCGGTATCCGAGCAAATAGTGTTCGCGATATCAAGGAAATCAAGGAGGTTACAAACCTTCCAATCATTGGGATAATAAAACGAGATTATCCACCGCAAGAACCCTTCATCACTGCTACTATGAAAGAAGTTGATGAATTGGCAGAACTTGATATAGAGGTAATTGCTCTGGATTGTACCAAGCGTGAACGCTATGATGGTTTGGAGATTCAAGAGTTCATTCGTCAGGTTAAGGAAAAATATCCTAACCAGCTCTTGATGGCTGATACAAGTACTTTCGAGGAAGGATTGGCAGCCGTTGAAGCAGGAATCGACTTTGTCGGAACAACCTTATCAGGATACACATCTTACAGTCCAAAAGTGGATGGTCCCGATTTTGAATTAATCAAAAAACTCTGTGATGCTGGTGTAGATGTCATTGCAGAAGGAAAAATTCATACACCAGAACAAGCCAAACAAATCCTAGGATATGGAGTGCGAGGTATTGTTGTTGGTGGCGCTATTACTAGACCAAAAGAGATCACAGAACGCTTTGTTGCTGGTCTCAAATAACACAATCTCAAAAAAGAGGAGAGTGGTGGATGCGTCGGATAAAATGAAAACGTATACAAATGCAATCTTACTCATTATCCAATATGGATACGCTTATCAATTAGGAGAATACAAATGAAATTTAGAAAACTAGCTTGTACAGTACTTGCGGGTGCTGCGGTTCTTGGCCTTGCTGCATGTGGTAATTCTGGTGGTAGCAAAGATGCTGCTAAATCAGGTGGAGATGGCGCTAAAACAGAAATCACTTGGTGGGCATTCCCAGTTTTCACTCAAGAAAAAACTGGTGACGGTGTTGGAACATATGAAAAATCAATCATCGAAGCTTTTGAAAAAGCAAATCCAGATGTAAAAGTGAAATTGGAAACCATCGACTTCAAGTCTGGTCCTGAAAAAATCACAACAGCTATCGAAGCAGGGACAGCTCCAGACGTACTTTTTGACGCACCAGGGCGTATCATCCAATACGGTAAAAACGGTAAATTGGCTGAGTTGAACGATCTCTTCACAGATGAATTTGTTAAAGATGTTAACAATGAAAACATTGTACAAGCAAGTAAAGCTGGAGACAAAGCTTACATGTATCCAATCAGTTCAGCACCATTCTATATGGCTATGAACAAGAAAATGTTGGAAGAGGCTGGAGTTGCAAACCTTGTAAAAGAAGGTTGGACAACTGATGATTTTGAAAAAGTTTTGAAAGCGCTTAAAGACAAAGGCTACACACCAGGTTCATTGTTCAGTTCTGGTCAAGGGGGAGACCAAGGAACACGTGCCTTCATCTCAAACCTTTACGGCGGTTCTGTAACAGATAAAGATGTAACAAAATATACAACTGATGATCCTAAATTCGTCAAAGGTCTTGAAAAAGCAGCTGGCTGGATCAAAGACGGTTTGTTGAACAATGGTTCACAATTTGACGGTGGAGCAGATATCCAAAACTTTGCCAACGGTCAAACATCTTACACAATCCTTTGGGCACCAGCTCAAAACGGTATCCAAGCTAAACTCTTAGAAGCAAGTAAAGTAGAAGTGGTAGAAGTACCATTCCCATCAGATTCAGGTAAACCAGCTCTTGAATACCTTGTAAACGGATTTGCAGTATTCAACAACAAAGACGACAAGAAAGTTGCAGCATCTAAGAAATTCGTTCAATTTATCGCGGATGACAAAGAATGGGGTCCAAAAGACGTTGTTCGTACAGGTGCCTTCCCAGTTCGTACTTCATTTGGCAAACTTTATGAAGACAAACGTATGGAAACAATCAGTGGTTGGACTAAATACTACTCACCATACTACAACACTATCAATGGTTTTGCTGAAATGAGAACACTTTGGTTCCCAATGTTGCAATCTGTATCAAATGGTGACGAAAAACCAGCGGATGCTTTGAAAGCCTTCACTGAAAAAGCTAACGAAACAATTAAAAAAGCTACAAAACAATAAGCACTAAATCAGATTGACTCCTCCCTTTTCCCTGTGCATAGTCTATGTAAGAAAAGGGAGGATTTTATTTGAAATGTAAGGAACTGTCACGAAATTAAAATGAAGTTCTTACATAAGCGAATCTTAAAAAATTTCATTTTGATTTTAAAACAGTTCAAGAAAATCCAAAATATTCTATTTGTGAAAGAGAGGTGCCGACTGTGAAAGTCAATAAAATTCGTATGCGGGAAACAGTGATTTCCTACGCTTTCCTAGCACCAGTATTATTCTTCTTTGTCATCTTTGTATTGGCTCCTATGATTATGGGATTCATTACAAGTTTCTTTAACTACTCAATGACTAAATTTGAGTTTGTAGGCTTGGACAACTATGTTCGCATGTTTAAAGACCCTGTCTTTATGAAGTCTTTGATCAATACCGTTATTCTGGTTATTGGATCTGTACCAGTTGTTGTTCTATTCTCGCTCTTTGTAGCATCTCAGACTTATCATCAAAATGCCATTGCCAGATCCTTCTACCGTTTCGTCTTCTTCCTTCCTGTTGTAACAGGTAGTGTCGCCGTAACAGTTGTTTGGAAATGGATTTATGACCCACTATCAGGGATTCTAAACTTTGTCCTTAAGTCAAGCCATATCATCAGCCAGAACATTTCTTGGTTGGGAGATAAAAACTGGGCTTTGATGGCGATTATGATTATCCTTTTGACTACATCTGTTGGTCAGCCGATTATCCTTTATATCGCAGCGATGGGAAATATCGACAATTCATTGGTTGAAGCAGCTCGAGTTGACGGTGCAACTGAATTGCAAGTGTTCTGGAAGATTAAATGGCCTAGCCTTCTTCCAACAACTCTTTACATTGCAATCATTACAACAATCAACTCATTCCAGTGTTTCGCCTTGATTCAGTTGTTGACATCTGGTGGCCCAAACTACTCAACAAGTACACTTATGTACTACCTTTACGAAAAAGCCTTCCAATTGACAGAATATGGCTATGCCAACACAATTGGTGTATTCCTAGCAGTTATGATCGCTATCGTAAGCTTTGTTCAATTTAAAGTACTTGGAAACGACGTAGAATACTAAAGAAAGGAGACAGCTATGCAATCTACACAAAAGAAACCTTTAACAGCTTTTACTGTTATTTCAACTATTATCTTGCTCTTGTTGACCGTGCTGTTCATCTTTCCGTTCTACTGGATTTTGACAGGTGCCTTCAAGTCACAACCTGATACAATCGTTATTCCACCACAGTGGTTCCCTAAAATGCCAACCATGGAAAACTTCCAACAACTTATGGTGCAAAACCCTGCCTTGCAGTGGATGTGGAACTCAGTATTTATCTCACTTGTAACTATGTTTTTGGTCTGTGCAACCTCTTCTCTAGCAGGTTATGTATTGGCTAAAAAACGTTTCTATGGTCAACGCATTCTTTTTGCAATCTTTATTGCAGCCATGGCTCTTCCAAAACAAGTTGTCCTTGTACCATTGGTACGTATCGTCAACTTCATGGGAATCCATGATACACTTTGGGCAGTTATCTTGCCTTTGATTGGATGGCCATTCGGGGTCTTCCTCATGAAACAGTTCAGTGAGAATATCCCAACAGAGTTGCTTGAATCAGCTAAAATCGACGGTTGTGGTGAGATTCGTACTTTCTGGAGCGTAGCCTTTCCGATTGTGAAACCAGGATTTGCAGCCCTTGCAATCTTTACCTTCATCAATACATGGAACGACTACTTCATGCAGTTGGTTATGTTGACTTCACGTCAAAACTTGACCATCTCACTTGGGGTTGCAACTATGCAAGCTGAAATGGCAACCAACTATGGTTTGATCATGGCAGGTGCCGCTCTTGCAGCAGTTCCAATCGTAACAGTCTTCCTAGTCTTCCAAAAATCCTTCACTCAGGGTATTACTATGGGAGCGGTCAAAGGTTAAGAAAAGTAAACTGGTGTGTCAAGATTGCGGAAGTGGTCTTGACATGCTATGGAAATATAGAGGTTATAAGTGTCTACAAAATGTTGGGTATTTGCTTACCTTAGATATTTTGTTAGACACTTATCAACTTAAGAATGATTTTAGTTAACTATCAGAAACGAAGGAAAGAGTATGATTTTTGACGATTTGAAAAACATCACCTTTTACAAAGGAATTCATCCCAATCTAGACAAGGCTATCGACTATCTCTACCAGCACAGTAAGGATTCTTTCGAATTAGGTAAGTATGAGATTGACGGGGACAAGGTCTTTCTAGTTGTTCAGGAAAATGTCCTCAATCAAGCTGAAAATGATCAATTTGAGCATCATAAGAACTATGCAGATTTGCATTTGCTGGTAGAAGGACATGAATATTCGAGCTACGGTTCACGTATCAAAGACGAGGCAGTAGCATTCGACGAAGCGAGTGACATTGGCTTTGTGCATTGTCATGAAAAATACCCACTCTTGTTGGGTTATCACAATTTTGCGATTTTCTTTCCAGGAGAACCACACCAGCCAAATGGCTATGCAGGTATGGAACAGAAGGTTCGCAAATATCTCTTTAAAATTTTGATTGACTAAAAAATAAGGAGGAGCAAATATGGCACAAAAAGGAGTAAGCCTTATCAAGGCAGCATTTGATACAGATAACTTTCTCATGCGTTTTAGTGAGAAGGTCCTGGATATCGTGACAGCCAATCTTCTTTTTGTCGTCACTTGTTTGCCCATCGTGACGATTGGAGTAGCTAAAATTAGCATCTACGAGACTATGTTTGAGATTAAGAAGAGCAGACGTGTACCTGTCTTTAAAATCTATCTAAGAGCTTTCAAGGAAAATCTGAAACTAGGTCTTCAGTTAGGTCTGCTTGAGTTGGGCATTGTCTCATTAAGCATTCTAGATCTTTATCTCTTCTGGGGTCAGACAGCTATGCCTTTCCAAATGGTAAAAGCTATTTGTCTAGGTATTCTTATCTTCCTCACTATCGTGATGTTGGCTAGCTATCCAATCGCTGCACGCTATGATTTGACTTGGAAAGAAGTGCTGCAAAAAGGACTTATCTTGGCAAGTTTTAACTTTCCTTGGTTCTTCCTCATGTTAGCCATTCTCTTTCTTATTGTGATGGTTCTTTATCTGTCCGCCTTCAGTTTACTTTTAGGTGGCTCAGCATTCCTGCTTTTTGGGTTTGGACTCTTGGTCTTTATCCAGACTGGATTGATGGAGAAAATTTTCGCAAAATACCAATAGGATGGCTTGTTTCTGAAACTACTTTCAAGCCCTAAACATTTCAAAATTCATATCGAAACTAAAATCTAAGTGTACACAAGATATTGAAAGCGTTTTTCACAAGGTGTATACTAAACACGTAAAGAATAAATCCTGCTGTTAGCAGAAAAAAAGAAAACTTAGGAGAAAATCTATGTCAGATTTAAAAAAATACGAAGGTGTCATTCCAGCCTTCTACGCATGTTATGATGATCAAGGAGAAGTAAGTCCAGAGCGTACGCGTGCCTTGGTTCAATACTTCATTGATAAAGGTGTTCAAGGTCTTTATGTCAATGGTTCTTCTGGTGAATGTATCTACCAAAGCGTTGAAGACCGCAAGTTAATCTTGGAAGAAGTCATGGCAGTTGCCAAAGGTAAATTGACCATCATTGCTCACGTTGCTTGCAACAATACCAAAGATAGTATGGAACTTGCTCGTCATGCTGAAAGCTTGGGTGTAGATGCCATTGCAACGATTCCACCAATTTATTTCCGCTTGCCAGAATACTCAGTTGCTAAATACTGGAACGATATCAGTTCTGCAGCTCCAAACACAGACTACGTGATTTACAACATTCCTCAATTGGCAGGTGTTGCTCTGACTCCAAGTCTATACACAGAAATGTTGAAAAATCCTCGTGTTATCGGTGTTAAGAACTCTTCTATGCCAGTTCAAGATATCCAAACCTTTGTGAGCCTTGGTGGGGAAGACCATATCGTTTTCAACGGTCCAGATGAGCAGTTCTTAGGTGGTCGTCTCATGGGAGCTAAAGCTGGTATCGGTGGTACTTATGGTGCTATGCCAGAACTATTCTTGAAACTCAATCAGTTGATTGCTGACAAAGACTTGGAAAAAGCGCGTGAATTGCAATACGCTATCAATGCAATCATTGGCAAATTGACTGCTGCACATGGAAATATGTATGGTGTGATTAAGGAAGTCTTGAAAATCAATGAAGGACTTAACATTGGATCAGTTCGTTCACCATTGACACCAGTGACTGAAGAAGATCGCCCAGTTGTAGAAGCAGCTGCAGCCTTGATTCGTGAAACCAAAGAGCGCTTCCTCTAATCCATAAGGAGGTATTTATGACACACTATGTTGCAATTGATATCGGTGGAACCAACATCAAATATGGTTTGATCGACCAAGAAGGCCAACTTGTTGAATCGCATGAAATGCCAACAGAGGCGCATAAAGGTGGACCTCATATCTTACAAAAAACCAAAGATATCGTAGCCAGCTATTTAGAAAAGGGCCCAGTAGCAGGTGTTGCTATTTCTTCTGCAGGAATGGTGGATCCTGATAAGGGTGAGATTTTCTACGCTGGTCCTCAAATCCCTAACTACGCAGGAACCCAGTTCAAAAAGGAAATCGAAGAAAGCTTTACTATTCCTTGTGAGATTGAAAATGATGTCAACTGTGCAGGTCTTGCTGAGGCAGTATCTGGTTCAGGCAAGGGAGCGAGTGTGACACTTTGCTTGACCATTGGAACCGGTATCGGTGGTTGCTTGATTATGGATGGGAAAGTCTTCCATGGTTTTAGCAATTCAGCCTGCGAAGTCGGTTATATGCATATGCAGGATGGAGCGTTCCAAGATTTGGCCTCTACGACAGCCTTGGTGGAGTATGTAGCAGCAGGTCATGGAGATCCAGTTGATCAGTGGAATGGCCGACGTATCTTTAAGGAAGCCACTGAAGGCAACAAGATTTGCATGGCTGGTATTGACCGTATGGTAGACTATCTAGGGAAAGGTCTGGCAAATATTTGCTACGTTGCCAATCCAGAAGTGGTTATTCTCGGTGGCGGTATCATGGGACAAGAGGCTATCCTCAAACCCAAGATTCGCACAGCCTTGAAAGATGCCTTGGTGCCAAGCCTAGCTGAAAAAACACGATTAGAATTTGCCCATCACCAAAATACAGCAGGTATGTTGGGAGCTTATTATCATTTCAAGACAAAACAATCCTAGTTTGGCTCAGCCAAACTAGGATTTTCTAGGTACGACGGGCATGTAGTTCATCTGAGGTGTAAGTCCTCCGTGGGCACCTGCTACCAGTGAAGTCAATAACAATTTCCAAGCCTAACTATTGTGAGGTAGCGGATTAAAACGGTTTGGGGATAGACCGTTTTAAGTCTGACGCTGGAAATAAGAATCGGAAGAGGAAGGGACATTGACGGCATTCAAATTAGATTATTAAATATTACGAATTTTGTTCAAGATAGTGTAAAATAGATTTGTACTAGTTTCTAAAAATTTAATTTAATAAATAAGGAATATTACAAACTGATGTATTGAGACTATTCTTTGTCAAAAATACGGAGCATTGCAGGTAGTTCTCTAAAATATTTTGAGGTGATAGAATGTATAAGATATTAGTTGTAGATGATGATTTTGAAATTTTGAAATTGATGCGAACTATTTTAGAGATGAAAAACTATCAGGTAACGACGTATCAAGAAGTGACCGTACCAATCAATATTAATAATTTCAAAGGATTTGATTTGATTTTATTAGATGTAATGATGCCTAATATAGATGGTATGCAAATTTGTAAGCAGATTAGAAATAAAGTAAGCTCCCCTATTATTTTTGTTAGTGCAAAAGATACCGAAGAAGATATAGTATCAGGATTGAATTTAGGAGGAGATGACTATATTACAAAACCTTTCAGCATCAATCAATTAATTGCTAAAGTTGCTGCAAATCTCAAACGAGAAGAACGATACAAACAAGGTGAATTAAGTAATCAAATTGTTCGAGAATTATCTCCAATAACGATTTATTTACAAGAAAAAATTGTTTGTATTAATGGAGATAGTCTTGCCTTTACAAGTAGGGAATATGATATCATAGAGCTATTATCTAGCAATCCAAGAAAAATTTTTACTGTACAAGATATATATGAAAACGTTTATGATGATGATGCTGAAACCCTCTTTCGTTCAATATCTGAGTATATCTATCAAATAAGATTAAAATTCTCATCCTATGGAATTAATCCTATAAAAACAGTTAGAGGTATGGGATACAAGTGGCATGATTAAGAAGAATAGTACAATTAGAGGACGTATAATAAGGACTGTTTTAGAACTAGTAACAGGTACGTTACTGAGTATACTTTTATTTTTTATATTTACTTATTTACTTGTTTTTACAGGACAATTAAATGTATACGACTCTAAAATTGAAATTTCAGTGAGTGATACCAGCAATTTAAGTGATGTAGTTCAAGCAATGAATAACTCTATATTTGACTATGTTGTATTTAATCGCAAGACAGGTACAATTGAAGAGGGTAATTATCAAAAAAAGGATTTGCCTGCCTATCGAGAAGTTTTTGATAAAAATGAATCTGTAAGTAATAGTGAGGTGTATTATGGGTATTATGCTAATTCAGAGATTGTACTTACTGTCAGGCAACCCATGATACCTGAGTTTGTTAATCCGAATTTGCGTCACATTTCATTTAATCTATTTTCTTATTTATTTTTCTTCGTTTTCGAAACGATTTTACTCATTTGGTCACTTACAAGATTAATAAAAGAATTTTCAAAAAATTTTCTACTTATACAAAAAAAAGCTTTAAACATGGGGCAGTTAACATTTAAAGAAAAAAACATTCCCGCTCCAATACAAGAGTTCGATGAAATTCTCTCTGTATTATATCAAAAGGACGACGAGTTAACTAATTTACTCAAATCAGAAAGAAGGGAGAAGGAAGATTTATCTTTTCAAGTTGGTGCATTAGCTCATGATGTAAAAACTCCTTTAACAGTACTAAAGGGAAATTTAGAGTTGCTTGAATTAACTAACTTGACTGTTCAACAGAAGGAATACACTCAGTCAATGAATAACAGTATAGTAGTTTTTGAAAGATACTTTAGTTCAATGATTGATTATTCAAGATTACTAATTGAAGATAAAGATTATGGAGAACAGATACATTTATCCGAATTTTTAAGTGAGCTGTCAGTAGAAGCGAAATCTGTAATGAATAATGCAAAGGTTGATTTCAAAATTATTAATACTACAAAATTAATATTTTTTAAGGGAAATCGCTTTAATTTAAATCGGGCATTAATTAACATTTTAGCAAATGCAGCAAGATATAGTTCTGGAGAAAAAAAAGTTACGCTTACTATCATTGAGGAAACAGAGTATATTAATTTTGTAGTGTGGAATAATGGTCTGCCTTTTACTGAACAGTCCTTATTAAATGCAGATAAGTTATTTTATACTGAGAATAAAGGTAGGAATAATAAGCACTATGGTTTAGGGTTAGCATTTGCTAAACAAGTTGCAACTAGACATTTAGGAGAATTGTTTTTATCAAATCCAGATAGAGGTGGCGCTCAAGTGACGTTGCTTATTAAAAAATAATTCTGTAAGGATATATTAGATAGCTTCCATATAATAGTTATGTATAAAAATAGATGGTTTTCTAAATTGAGGACTGTCTATTTTTTTAATTTTGTAAAATTGGAAATTCTGAACAAATTTTGAAAAATAAAGTATAACATACAAGTATAAAACAAGGAGGAATTATAGTTATGAATATACAAGTTCAAAAACTTAGAAAATCATATAAGGATAGAGAAGTACTGAAAAATATTTCTTTTGAAATAAAAGAGGGGAGTATTTGTGGATTATTAGGTATTAATGGTGCAGGAAAATCAACAATTATGAAGATTATTTTTGGTCTTGAAAATGCTGATAGTGGTACGGTTATTTTTAATGGGGAAAAAAATGCGGGTATATATGAGATTGGAGCGCTTATTGAAACTCCAGCTATCTACATGAACTTATCTGCTTATGATAACTTAAAAACAAGAGCATTGTTATATGACATTTCTGACGAACGAATTAATGAAGTATTAAACTTGATTGGGCTATCTAATACGGGAAAGAAAAAAGCAGGGAGCTTTTCTTTAGGTATGAAACAACGTTTGGGATTAGGTATGGCAATAATTACTAGTCCAGATTTGCTCATTTTAGATGAACCTACCAATGGATTGGATCCAGATGGTATAAAGGAATTGTTGAATTTAATGATTTCTTTAAAGAAATCAGGAATGACAATTCTTTTATCTAGCCATCAACTGTATGAAGTTAGTAAAGTGGCAGATAAAGTTGTTATTTTACATGATGGTCAAATTTTTTACGATGGTTCGAATGTTCAAAGTGATGATTTAGAATCTTTATTTATAAGAATTGTTCATGGAGGTGACGCAATATGATAAAAATATTTAAATCAGAATGGTTAAAACAGCGAAAAAATACATCCAAAAAATTCTTGATAATAGCTCCTGGCTTGTCGATTTTAATAGCTATATTACTTGTTGGACCGAGTATTATAGAAAGTTTTTCAATATATTGGTGGGAAGCCGTCTTTTTGTACACGCTTATTGGATTGTTATTTTTATATGATTATAAAGCAGAAGAAGCTGCAGGAAACTTTCAGAATATATACTTTCGAAATGATAGCATAAAAATATATATCGTAAAGATACTTTTAAAATTAAAAGATTTACTCATTTCGAACGTATGGTTTTTAGCTATATTATTATTTACAAGTAATTTTTTGTATGGCGACTTAATATCATTGAATATAATTGGTGACTTAATTTGTTTAGTACTTATTTCGATAACATCCATATGGGTATTGCCACTCTTGTATCTATTTTCGAAACGGATCAACCCCTATATCTTAGTATCTATTAACTCCTTGATTTGTTTTTTGGTTGCACCTTTTATCGCTCAAAGTAGCTTTTGGTTCTTCTTTCCTTTTACATATCATTATAAAATTGCTTATAGTCTTATGTATATAAAACCGTCAGGAGATTTAGATTTAACAAATCATGTAACAGACGTTAAAATGGTAGTATTTACCGTATTTCTATCATTGATTCTATTTATTGTTTCTTTGTTAATGTTAAATTGGAGGTTAAGTAATGATCCAATTGCTAAAAAGTGAAATGATTAAATTTAAAGGTTCGTATCAACTATACATTATTTTGATTTTGTCTACTATACAACTATTGACAATTCCAATTTACATATTATCTGTAAATAACACAATTGTATTGGAAAATATTATCTTTTTACCCATGTTAGGCTATTGTATGATAACTACGATAATCACTTTATTAGTATCTGAACAAGAAATCAATGCTAATAATTATCAGAATATTAAAGGCTCGAGAAATACAGCCAGTATATGGGGAGCGAAAATTTTTGTGTTAGATTTACTATTATCTTTACTTACTATTCCTTTATGGGTAGTTGTAGGTATAGAGTTAGAACACTTTTCATATTATTTTTACGTAGGAATAGTTAGTTGGTTATTACTAATATTGCTAAATCATTTCCACATGCTATTGACATTGTTTATTGCGAAAGGTGGCAATTTACTTATTGCTGTTGTAGAAAGTTTATTTATATTATTTGCAACAAATAAAGTTTTTCTTAATATTTTTTGGATTCCAGTAATTTTACCAGTTAATATAATTTTAGAAAATAATTTTAGAAGCACAAACTATTTATTAGCTTTAACTTTTTATGTTGTATTATTGTTTGTTGCTAATTTAGTAGTTGTAAGCAGAAAAGGTGTTTAATTATATATTCTGATGGAAATGAATGGAGTGTTAAATTTTTGGATGGAAATTTGGGAATTGTTTTGACTTTACTTTATAACCAAAATAAATCTGTAAAGACATATTGGAGAGAGGCGTTATTGATTTTTGATAATTTAACTATAGAAAATTAGGAGGAGAACTATGAAATTCAAAAAGATCTATCTTTCCGTAATTTTTTTCTTAAGTTTACTTGGATTGACTGGATGCACATATGAGAAGTATGATGTTAAATTTCTCGACTCAAGTTATAATCGATTTGATTATAAAGGAGAGCATTATGGTGTAACTAATCAATTAATTTCATATGAAGATATTGAAAGTAAAGTAAGCAATCATGATGATACTTATGAAATATCTTACGATGATTCCAATAATGAAATAAAGAATGATTTGTTGGAGATTGGTGACTTATATCAGACCAAGAGTAGAGAATTTGCCATAAAAATTGATAGTACTTTCTATAAATGTAGACTACTTGATAATATTTCTAAAGAAGAACTCCTAAAAGTTTCTGACTTATTTTATGTTCACTTAGTAGGAGGATTTGCTATCAATGAGCAAGAAGCCAGAGAGTTGAAGATAGGGGAACAATCATTTACAATTACTGAAGAAATTATTCCAAAAGAAGAGCTTAGTGCTACAGTTGCTAACTTAGATAATCAAGTGAAGTCTGTCACTAGATTATCAGGGGAGCATGAAAGTTGGAAATATGGAGAAATTTGTTCTTTAAAAAATCAGTCTATCCATGAGAAAGTAGCAGTTAAATTGAATGGAGAATATCATTTGGCTTTCTTTAGAAGTTAGTTTGTATATTAGATATGTGACACAAAAATTTTTTCCAGCATCTTTCAAATCAAATTCCCTTGACTTTCTTTATAATTGTGAGATAATAAGTAAAATATATAAAGGAGTTATATAAAATGGCTATAGCGAATTCAAGTAAAATTGTGACCTTCCAAGCTAATAGAGAATTAGTAAATGATGCCATGGAAGTGTTAAAAGAAAAAAATCTCTCTCTTTCATCGGCACTTAGATTATTTTTAAAGAATGTTGCCGTAACAAATGAAGTAGATTTACTTAGTGAAGAGGAATTGGAGAAGGAGTATTTATTTAGACAATTACAAGCAGAAGTTCAAGAAAGTTATGCTAAGATTGAGGCTGGGAATTACTTGACAGATGAGGATGTTGTGACACGCTATGGATTATAAAAAATATAGGATTTTGTATTCTCCTAGAGTGATTGATAGTTTGGATAAAATATATCAGTATATAGCAGAGGAAATCGGTTCTGTAGAGTCTGCGAGACGAAAAGTGGCGAGTATCAGAAAAGATATTAATCGTCTAGAAATTTTCCCCCAAGCTGGATTTGATGCCGATGAAAAATTTGGTAAGAAATTAGACCCTCGCTACCAAACGCGAGGATTGGCCTTGAGTAAGGATTATATTGTATTATATACAATTGTTGAGGATACCGTCAGACTTGCTTATTTACTTCCTTCAAAAAGTGATTACATGAAATTATTCAAGACTAAGTCGAGATATGACTAATTCATAATCTAGAAGATGTATGTTTAGTGATGAATAAAAATCCTAGTTTGGCTGAGCCAAACTAGGATTTTCTGACGCGTTTTTGTCTACGATAGCCATTGAGTTTTTTATTTTCCCAATAGCTATTAAAGATTTTCTCCTTGCTTTCACGATTGATTTCCAAAAAATAGGCATAAATCAAATCGATAAAGAAGAGCATAGGAAGTTGAGCGGATATACGTTGAATGTAGGAAGGCTGACTGTGGCTAGCAACAAGAACGTTTTCTGTATAGGTCTGACTATCTTTATTGGGAACACTTGTAAAGAGTACAGTCTTTGCCCCCATCTCCTTAGCGTCTAATAGACTATCTAAAATAGAAGGTGTTGTGCCAGAAAGTGAGAAACCGAGTACGAGACAATTTTCATCCATAATACTGGTTGTCCAAGCAAAGCCGTCTTGATCGGTTAAAGCCTCGCATACCACACCCAGACGCATAAAGCGTAATTTCATTTCACGAGCGACGAGGCCAGAACTGCCAGTTCCGAAGAAGTAGACACGATCAGCACCTTCGATTAACTGGGCGATTCGTTCTAGTTGTTTTTCGTCAATCAAGTCCTGTGTTTGTTCTCGCATATTACTGTAGCTTCTAAGAACTCGTTTTGTCAGGGGGCTGTGGTCGGGATGTTGGCTAGCTTGATTATCTGCTTGGTGTTGGTATTGGAAAATAAATTCTCGATAACCTGTAAAACCACACTTTTTAGCAAAGCGGGTCAGAGCGGCTTGAGAGATATGTAATTTTTGAGTGACCTGCTGAGAAGATAAATCATCTGCAATGGTTTCAGATTGTAAAAAATAGCGAGCGATTTCTTGCTCTAGATCTGTTAACTCTTCAAAATGAAGATCAATAATGCTTGCGATATCTTGCGGGTTCATGATACTCCTTTATTTGAGTCTAGCTATTAATCGATAATTATTTTTTGTAGCTTTTGTAAATATTATATCATATAAAATAGTTATGTTTAAATAAAAAAACCATCAGAAACTAAATTAAAAAAGCTCACTTCTTTTCCATAATTTTCTTCTCAAATTGTGGTACAATGAAGAGTAAGATTTTAAATAGAAATGAGACTGACTTGTATGAGAAAATTTGATAGCCATTCGATTCCGATTCGGCTTAATTTATTGTTTTCAATTGTTATTTTGCTCTTTATGACCATCATTGGTCGCCTGCTTTACATGCAGGTTTTGAACAAAGATTTTTATGAGACAAAACTAGCATCGGCAAGTAAAACAAAGGTGACCACTAGTTCAGCCCGTGGACAAATCTACGATGCAACAGGGAAACCTCTCGTCGAAAACACCATCAAGCAAGTTGTATCTTTTACAAGGAACAACAAAATGACGGCTGCAGATTTAAAAGAAACAGCCAAGAAGTTGCTGGCTTATGTGGGAGTTTCTTCTCCAATATTGACTGACCGACAGTTGGCGGACTATTACCTGGCAGATCAAGATGTCTATAAGAAAGCAGTGGAAAGTTTACCACGTGATAAGCGACTTGATTCTGATGGCAATCAATTATCTGAATCCGAGCTTTACAACAATACTGTTGAAAGTATCGATCCAAGTCAATTGGCCTACTCTGATGACGAAAAGAAAGAAATTTATCTTTTTAGCCAACTCAATGCAGTTGGAAATTTTGCGACAGGGACCATTGCGACAGACTCCTTAACAGATACTCAGATTGCCTTGATTGCTTCGGCCTCTAAGAATTTACCTGGTATCAGTATTTCAACTTCGTGGGATCGAAAGGTCCTAGAGACTTCACTTGCGTCTATAGTAGGAAGTGTATCCAGTGAAAAAGCTGGTCTTCCAGCTGAAGAAGCAGATGCTTATATCAAAAAGGGTTATTCTCTAAATGACCGTGTTGGAACCTCTTATCTAGAAAAACAATATGAAGAAACCTTGCAAGGAAAACGTTCTGTGAAAGAAATCCAGCTAGACAAGTATGGCAATATGGAAAGTGTCGAAAATATCGAAGATGGTACCAAAGGGAATAATATTAAACTGACCATCGATTTGGCCTTTCAAGATAGCGTGGACAATCTTCTTAAGAGTTATTTCAATTCCGAGTTAGGAAATGGAGGAGCCAGATATTCTGAAGGTGTTTATGCAGTTGCTTTGAACCCAAAAACAGGTGCAGTTTTGTCTATGTCAGGGCTCAAACATGATTTGAAAACGGGAGAGTTGACGCCTGATTCCTTGGGAACGGTAACCAATGTCTTTGTCCCAGGTTCGGTTGTCAAGGCGGCGACCATCAGTTCTGGTTGGGAGAATGGAGTCTTGTCAGGGAACCAGACCTTGACAGACCAACCGATTGTCTTCCAAGGCTCAGCTCCGATTAATTCTTGGTATACTCAAGCCTACGGTTCATTCCCGATTACAGCTGTGGAAGCCTTGGAGTATTCTTCTAATGCCTATATGGTTCAAACGGCTTTGGGCATTATGGGGCAGACCTATCAACCCAATATGTTTGTTTTAACTAACAATTTAGAATCCGCTATGGGGAAACTTCGTTCGACATTTGCTGAATATGGTCTTGGAGCCTCAACAGGTATTGATCTTCCAGATGAGTCAACTGGTTTTATACCAAAAGAGTATAATTTTGCTAATTACATTACCAATGCATTTGGTCAGTTTGATAACTACACCCCAATGCAATTGGCCCAGTACGTTGGCACAATTGCAAACAACGGTGTTCGGATTGCACCCCACATTGTTGAGGGGATTTATGGAAATAATGAACAAGGTGGTTTAGGGAACTTAATCCAATCTGTTGAAACCAAGGAAATGAATAAAATTAATATTTCTGAGTCTGATGTTTCCATCCTCCAACAAGGATTTTATCAAGTTTCACATGGTGGAAGTGCTTTGACAACCGGTCGTGCCTTTTCAAATGGCGCAGCGGTATCCATTAGTGGAAAAACAGGTACTGCCGAAAGTTATGTTGAGGGTGGTCAAAAAGCTAACAATACCAATGCTGTGGCCTATGCACCATCAGATAATCCTCAAATCGCTGTAGCTGTTGTCTTCCCTCATAACACCAACCTTACAAATGGTGTCGGACCTTCCATTGCGCGCGATATTATCAACCTCTATAACCAACATCATCCAATGAATTAGAAAGGAACATATGCTTTATCCAACACCTATTGCTAAGCTAATTGACAGTTATTCGAAGTTACCGGGTATCGGGATTAAGACGGCTACCCGTCTGGCCTTCTATACTATTGGAATGTCTGATGACGATGTCAATGAATTTGCTAAAAATCTCCTTTCTGCTAAGAGAGAGCTGACCTACTGTTCCATCTGCGGTCGCCTGACTGATGACGATCCTTGCTCTATCTGTACCGATCCGACTCGGGACCAGACAACGATTTTAGTTCTCGAGGACAGTCGAGATGTGGCGGCTATGGAGAATATCCAAGAATACCATGGGCTCTATCATGTCTTACATGGACTCATTTCTCCCATGAATGGTATCAGTCCAGATGATATCAATCTCAAGAGCCTTATGACTCGTCTTATGGAGAGTGAAGTTTCAGAGGTAATCGTAGCAACCAATGCCACAGCAGATGGTGAAGCGACATCCATGTATCTTTCACGTTTGCTCAAGCCAGCTGGTATCAAGGTTACGCGTCTAGCACGAGGTCTCGCTGTCGGAGCGGACATTGAGTATGCGGATGAAGTGACGCTCTTACGAGCCATTGAAAATCGAACAGAGTTGTAAGTCTAGACAAATCAACACTCAATTCATTTATACAAAAATCACGGAGACCGACAGTTGTTTTATCGGTCTCTTTTTAGATTTATTGAAGACCAGTATCAGGTTCAAGTTTCAAAAAAGAAGCAAATATGATATACTAAAGAACGAGTATTCTATTAGAATTGGAACAGATAATATGAAACAAATGATTATTCTTTTATACGGTGGACGTAGTGCAGAGCGTGAAGTCTCTGTTCTTTCAGCTGAGAGTGTGATGCGTGCGGTCAACTACGACCGTTTCACAGTCAAGACTTTCTTCATCAGCCAGTCAGGCGACTTTATTAAAACGCAAGAATTTAGCCATACTCCAGGGCAAGAAGACCGTCTCATGACCAATGAAACCATTGATTGGGATAAGCAAGTTGCACCAAGTGCCATCTACGAAGATGGTGCAGTGGTCTTCCCAGTCCTTCATGGTCCGATGGGAGAAGATGGTTCTGTTCAAGGCTTCCTCGAAGTTTTGAAAATGCCTTATGTCGGCTGTAATATCTTGTCATCAAGCCTTGCCATGGATAAAATCACCACTAAGCGTGTCTTAGAATCTGTTGGTATTACTCAAGTTCCTTATGTGGCCATTGTCGAAGGAGATGATGTGACTGCTAAAATTGTTGAAGTGGAAGAAAAATTGACTTATCCAGTTTTCACAAAACCATCAAACATGGGTTCCAGTGTCGGTATTTCTAAGTCTGAAAATCAAGAAGAACTCCGCCAAGCTTTGGAACTTGCCTTTCAATATGACAGCCGTGTCTTAGTAGAGCAAGGGGTGAACGCGCGTGAAATTGAGGTTGGTCTCTTAGGTAACTATGATGTTAAGAGCACTTTGCCGGGTGAAGTGGTCAAGGATGTTGCCTTCTATGACTACGATGCTAAGTATATTGACAACAAGATTACCATGGATATCCCAGCCAAAATCAGTGATGATGTGGTAGCTGTCATGCGTCAAAATGCAGAAACTGCCTTCCGTGCTATTGGGGGCCTCGGTCTATCTCGTTGCGATTTCTTCTATACAGATAAGGGAGAGATTTTCCTAAACGAGCTTAATACCATGCCAGGTTTTACCCAGTGGTCTATGTATCCACTACTTTGGGACAATATGGGAATCAACTATCCAGACTTAATCGAACGATTGGTTGGTCTTGCCAAGGAAAGTTTTGACAAGCGCGAAGCGCATTTGCTATAAAATGAAAGAGAGGGTAGAAGCCAGAACAATCACTGCAAGGTGACTAGAGTTCTAGAGCTTCGACCCTTTTTAAAGGAGTAGAAATGAAATTAACAATCCATGAAGTTGCCCAAGTTGTCGGAGCTAAAAATGATGTCAGCATCTTTGAGGACACCCAGTTAGAAAAAGCTGAGTTTGACAGTCGCTTAATTGCGGCAGGGGATTTATTTGTGCCACTCAAAGGTGCGCGTGACGGTCATGACTTTATCGAAAGAGCTTTTGAAAATGGTGCAGCAGTAACCTTATCTGAGAAAGAGGTTGCAAATCATCCCTATATTCTAGTAGATGATGTCTTGACTGCATTTCAAAAACTAGCTGCCTACTATCTTGAAAAAACGACTGTTGATGTTTTTGCAGTTACAGGTTCAAATGGTAAGACAACGACCAAGGATATGTTGGCACACTTGCTATCAACAACCTACAAAACCTACAAAACACAAGGCAACTACAATAATGAGATTGGTCTTCCTTACACAGTTCTCCATATGCCTGAAGGAACAGAAAAGTTGGTCTTGGAGATGGGACAGGATCACTTGGGAGATATTCATCTCTTGTCAGAATTGGCTCGTCCAAAAACAGCCATCGTGACCTTGGTTGGAGAAGCCCATTTGGCCTTTTTCAAAGACCGTTCTGAGATTGCTAAAGGAAAAATGCAAATTGCAGACGGGATGGCTTCGAATTCCTTGCTCTTGGCACCAGCAGATCCGATTGTAGAGGACTACTTACCAACTGATAAAAAGGTAGTTCGTTTTGGGCAAGGGGCAGAGTTGGAAATTACTGACATGGTAGAACGTAAGGATAGTCTGACCTTTAAAGCTAATTTCTTAAATCAAGCCCTTGATTTGCCAGTGACTGGTAAGTACAATGCCACTAATGCCATGATTGCGTCTTATGTTGCCCTACAAGAAGGAGTTTCAGAGGAGCAAATTCGTCAGGCCTTCCAAAATCTTGAATTGACGCGTAACCGTACCGAGTGGAAGAAAGCAGCAAATGGAGCAGATATCCTATCAGATGTTTACAATGCCAATCCAACTGCTATGAAGCTGATTTTGGAGACTTTCTCTGCCATTCCAGCCAATGAAGGTGGCAAGAAAATTGCAGTGTTGGCGGATATGAAGGAACTTGGTGACCAGTCTGTTCAACTCCATAATCAGATGATTTTGAGCCTTTCTCCAGATGTGCTGGATACTGTTATTTTCTATGGAGAAGATATTGCTGAATTAGCCCAATTGGCTAGTCAAATGTTCCCAATCGGCCACGTTTACTACTTCAAGAAAACAGAAGACCAAGACCAATTTGAAGACCTAGTCAAGCAGGTCAAAGAAAGCCTTGGAGCTAATGACCAAATCTTGCTCAAAGGCTCTAACTCTATGAATCTAGCCAAGTTGGTAGAAAGTTTAGAAAATGAAGCCAAGTGATTTTGCTAAGTATCTTCAAAGAATGATTGCTCTTACAGATACTGGACTAACCTTTACAAAGGATCCTTTTGACCGTGAGCGCTACGAAGACTTGCGAAGTCTGTTATCTGAAATGTTGAATCAGGTATCAGACCTTGATGCAGACGAAGTGGCAGAACTCTTGAAACCGACCTCCGCTTATGCGACTCCTTTAATGGACGTCCGTGCTTGGATAGTTGAGGATGAAAAAATTTGTCTGGTTAGGGGACAAGGAGAGAATGATTGGGCTTTGCCAGGTGGCTTTGGCGAGGTCGGTTATTCACCAACTGAAAATATTCTCAAGGAAATTGAAGAAGAAACCGGCTTCAAAGCAAAAAATAGAAAGGCTACTAGCTGTTTTTGATACCAATCGTTTCCAACTACAGAGCAAGCAATATGCAAAGTTTGTTTTTGAATGTAAGCTTCTTGATGGACAATTCCAAAAAAATCAAGAAATTGCTGACCTTCAATTTTTTGCCATTGATCAACTGCCAGCCTTATCTGAAAAACGCATTACCAAGGAGCAAATAGAGATTCTTTGGCAGGTTTATCAAGGTCAGAGGGAGCAATATCTTGATTAAAAAGATGATTATCGTATTTCTAAATTCATTTTTGACAAATAGCATGGTATAATAAAATGCAGGAAAATTTTGAATCATGAGGAAGACTAGATGAATTTATGGGATATTTTCTTTACGACCCAAGCAACAGAGCCACCCAAATTTGACCTTTTTTGGTATGTCAGTATATTTACACTTTTAGCCTTAACTTTTTATACAGCCTATCGTTATCGTGAAAAGAAGGCTTATCAACGATTTTTCCAAATCTTGCAGGCAGTTCAGTTAATCCTTCTTTATGGATGGTACGGGGTTAATCATATGCCATTGTCAGAAAGCTTACCCTTTTACCATTGCCGTATGGCTATGTTTGTGGTGCTTTTGCTTCCTGGTCAGTCTAAATATAGGCAGTATTTTGCATTACTAGGAACATTTGGGACATTAGCAGCCTTTGTTTATCCAGTGCCAGATCCTTATCCATTCCCGCATATTGCGATTTTATCCTTTATCTTTGGCCACTTAGCTCTCTTGGGGAACTCTTTAGTTTATCTATTGAGACAGTATAACGCGCGATTGCTGGATGTGAAGGGAATTTTTCTCATGACCTTTGCACTAAATGCCTTGATTTTTGTGGTCAATTTAGTAACAGGTGGAGATTACGGATTCTTGACAAAACCACCATTGGTTGGAGACCATGGCTTAGTAGCTAATTATTTAATCGTTTCCCTGGCCTTATCAGCAGCGATTACGTTAACAAAGAAAATCTTGGAACTATTTTTAGAACAAGAAGCAGAAAAAATGATTGCAAAGAAAGCTTAGAAATGAGCTTTCTTTTTTTCATAAATCTGATTTTTTATAACTTGTTTGGAAAATAAAAAAATTTGATGAGCGAATGTGAAAAAATGGTAAGTAAATTTAGGAAAAACTAAGCACGATTGGATTTTTTGTGTTATAATATTCTGTGAATAGCTATGCCCTATTTTAGCTATATTGAATAGAAGTTTGAAACTTGGAAGAGAGAGGATGCGATGTAATGGCTAGAGATGGTTTTTTTACAGGCTTAGATATCGGAACTAATTCGATTAAAGTATTGGTTGCCGAGCATAGAAATGGTGAACTAAACGTAATTGGTGTAAGTAATGCCAAGAGTAAAGGTGTAAAGGATGGGATTATCGTTGACATTGAAGCAGCAGCAACTGCTATCAAGTCAGCTATTTCCCAAGCAGAAGAGAAAGCTGGCATTTCAATCAAATCAGTGAATGTTGGTTTGCCTGGAAATCTTTTGCAGGTAGAACCAACTCAAGGTATGATTCCAGTTACATCTGATACAAAAGAAATTACAGATCAAGATGTTGAAAATGTTGTTAAATCAGCCTTGACAAAGAGTATGACACCAGATCGTGAAGTCATTACTTTTATTCCAGAAGAATTTATCGTAGATGGTTTCCAAGGTATTCGTGACCCACGTGGTATGATGGGGGTTCGTCTTGAAATGCGTGGTTTGCTTTACACAGGTCCACGTACTATTCTTCACAATTTACGCAAGACAGTTGAGCGCTCAGGTGTTCAAGTTGAAAATATTATTATTTCACCATTGGCTTTGGTTCGTTCAGTCTTGAACGAAGGAGAACGTGAATTTGGAGCTACTGTGATTGATATGGGAGCAGGTCAAACAACTGTTGCTACAATCCGTAACCAAGAACTCCAGTTTACAAATATTCTTCAAGAAGGTGGAGATTATGTCACAAAAGATATCTCTAAAGTTTTGAAGACTTCACAGAAATTAGCTGAAGGATTGAAATTGAACTATGGTGAAGCCTACCCTTCACTTGCAAGCAATGAAACCTTCCAAGTTGAAGTAATTGGTGAAGTAGAACCTGTAGAAGTTACAGAAAGCTACCTAGCAGAGATTATTTCAGCCCGCATTAAGCACATTTTTGAACAAATCAAACAAGAGTTGGAAAGAAGACATTTGTTGGATCTTCCAGGTGGGATTGTTCTGATTGGTGGAAATGCTATTTTACCAGGTATTGTAGAACTTGCACAGGAAGTATTTGGCGTTGGTGTCAAACTTTACGTTCCAAATCAAGTTGGAATCCGTAACCCTGCCTTCGCTCATGTGATTAGCTTGTCTGAATTTGCTGGTCAATTGACTGAAGTGCATTTATTGGCACAAAGAGCAGTCAAGGGTGAGGATACTTTGCGTCACCAACCTATTAATTTTGGTGGGATGATTCAACGTGTTACGCAGGTAGCACAACCTACCCCTATTCAACCAGTTCAAAATACTGAGGTAGAGCAATCAGCTTCTACGAACGTAGTTGCTCCCAAAGAAGATAAAGTATCTTCTCAAAATAAACCAAAAATCGCAGATCGTTTCCGTGGCTTAATCGGAAGCATGTTTGATGAATAAAAGAGGAAAAATAAACTATGACATTTTCATTTGATACAGCAGCAGCTCAAGGTGCAGTTATTAAAGTAATCGGTGTTGGTGGAGGTGGCGGTAACGCCATTAACCGCATGGTTGACGAAGGTGTTGCAGGCGTAGAATTTATCGCAGCAAACACAGATGTACAAGCTTTGAGTAGTACTAAAGCAGAGACAGTAATTCAATTGGGTCCTAAATTGACTCGTGGTTTGGGTGCTGGAGGTCAACCTGAAGTTGGTCGTAAAGCTGCTGAAGAAAGCGAAGAAACATTGACAGCTGCTATCAGTGGAGCGGATATGGTCTTCATTACTGCTGGTATGGGAGGTGGATCAGGTACTGGTGCGGCTCCTGTTATTGCTCGTATTGCTAAAGATTTGGGTGCTCTTACAGTTGGTGTTGTGACACGTCCTTTCGGTTTTGAGGGAAGCAAACGTGGTCAATTTGCTGTTGAAGGAATCAACCAACTTCGTGAACATGTGGATACCCTATTGATTATTTCAAACAACAACTTGCTTGAAATTGTTGATAAGAAAACTCCACTTCTTGAAGCTCTTAGCGAAGCAGATAACGTACTTCGCCAAGGTGTTCAAGGGATTACGGATTTGATTACAAACCCTGGTTTGATTAACCTTGACTTTGCCGATGTGAAAACAGTTATGGCAAATAAAGGGAACGCCTTGATGGGTATCGGTATCGGTAGTGGAGAAGAACGTGTGGTAGAAGCAGCTCGTAAGGCAATCTACTCACCACTTCTTGAAACAACTATTGACGGTGCTGAAGATGTTATCGTTAACGTTACTGGTGGTCTTGATTTGACCTTGATTGAAGCTGAAGAAGCATCAGAAATCGTCAATCAAGCAGCTGGTCAAGGAGTGAACATCTGGTTGGGAACATCTATTGATGAAAGCATGCGTGATGAAATTCGCGTAACAGTTGTTGCAACTGGTGTTCGTCAAGATCGTGTTGAAAAAGTTGTTGGACATGCACCAAAACAAGCAGTTCGTCATGAGCAAGTAAGCCCAAGTCATGCACGTAACCATGATCGTCATTATGACATGGCTGAAACTGCAGAAATTCCAAGTCCAGCACCTCGTCGCACAGAACCTTCTCAAACTTCAGCATTTGGTGATTGGGACTTGCGTCGTGAGACAATTGTCCGTCCAACTGATTCAGTTGTATCACCAGTTGAACGCTTCGAAGCACCATCTTTAGAAGAGGACGAATTAGAAACTCCTCCATTTTTCAAAAATCGTTAAGTAAATGAATTTGAAAGAAAATACAGAACGTGTTTTTCAACAAATAAAAGATGCAAGTCAGCAGTCAGGAAGAGAAGCCAATTCTGTTTCGGTTGTTGCTGTTACAAAATATGTAGACGTACCGACAGCGGAGGCCTTGCTTCCGCTAGGTGTGCATCATATTGGTGAAAATCGTGTGGATAAATTTCTTGAGAAATATGAAGCTTTAAAAGATAGAAATATTACCTGGCATTTGATTGGAACCTTGCAAAGACGCAAGGTCAAAGATGTCATTCAGTATGTTGATTATTTCCACGCTTTGGATTCATTAAAGCTAGCAGAAGAAATTCAAAAAAGAAGTGACCGAGTTGTTAAGTGTTTCTTACAAGTAAATATCTCAAGGGAAGAGAGCAAACATGGTTTTTCAAGGGAAGAACTATTGGAGCTCTTACCAGAATTGGCCACCTTAGATAAAATTGAATATGTCGGCTTGATGACCATGGCTCCTTTTGAAGCTAGTAGTGATGAGTTGAAAGAAATTTTTAAAGCTACGCAGGATTTGCAACTAGAAATTAGAGAAAAACAAATTCCCAATATGCCAATGACGGACTTGAGTATGGGTATGAGTCGTGACTACAAGGAAGCGATTGAATTTGGCTCAACATTTGTCAGAATTGGTACAGCATTTTTTAAATAGGAAAGAAATATGTCTTTAAAAGATAGATTTGATAAATTTATAGATTATTTTACAGAAGATGGAGAAGATGTTGGTACTACTTATCAGCCTAAAGCTGAAGAGCCGATTGTGACTCCAGTCCCTTCTGTTCAAGAGTTGCCTCAACAAGCTGCTAGCACGCCATCTAAAGATAAAAACATCACCCGTCTTCATGCCCGTCAACAAGAGTTGGCTATGCAAAGTCAACGTTCTACTGATAAAGTGACAATTGATGTTCGTTATCCACGTAAATACGAAGATGCCACAGATATTGTTGATTTATTAGCTGGTAACGAAAGTATTTTGATTGATTTCCAATATATGACAGAAGTTCAAGCTCGTCGTTGTTTGGACTATCTGGATGGGGCGCGTCACGTTTTAGCTGGTAACATGAAAAAGGTAGCATCTACTATGTACCTGCTGACACCAGTTGATGTTGTCGTCAATATTGAAGACATCAAAATTCCAGATGAATCACAAAATGGTGAATTTGGCTTTGATATGAAACGTACGAGAGTGAGATAATGATCTTTCTCATTCGTTTTGTTCAAAATGCAGTGGATATCTATTCACTGATTTTAATCATTTTTGCTCTGATGTCTTGGTTTCCCAATGCTTATGAATCACGTCTTGGACGCTTGATTATTAGTTTAGTGAAACCGATAATAGCTCCCTTACAACGTTTACCCCTCCAGATTGCAGGTCTTGACTTGTCTGTCTGGATTGCGGTATTACTAGTTCACTTCCTAGGGGAGCAGTTGATTCGACTTTTAGTGATCTTTCTATGAACAAGATGATTTATCAACACTTTTCTAAGAATGATTCGTCTTTTATTGATAAGGGAGTAGAATGGATAAAAAAGGTAGAAGATTCTTATTCTCCTTTTTTAACACCCTTTGTAAATCCCCACCAAGAAAAGATTTTAAAGGTTCTAGCATCAACCAACGGCATCTCCTACATGAGCAGTCGGCAGTTTCTTGAAACTGAATATGTACGGGTACTCCTGTATCCTGATTATTTTGAGCCGGAATTTTCTGATTTTGAACTATCCTTGCAAGAAATTGTCTATCCTAATAAGTTTGAACGCTTAACGCATGCAAAAATATTAGGGACTGTTTTAAATCAGCTGGGAATTGATAGGAAGCTATTTGGTGATATCTTAGTCAACGAAGAGAGAGCACAGATTATCATTAATCGACAGTTTATGCTCCTTTTTCAAGACGGCATTACGAAAATTGCTCGTTTACCGGTTCGTCTAGAAGAACGGGATTTTACTGAGAGAATTGCTACAGTAGAAGATTATCAAGAATTAGATATCTGTATCGCTAGTTCAAGATTAGATGTTTTTCTAGCAGGTGTCTTCAAGCTGTCTAGAAATCAGGCAAGTCAGTTAATTGAAAAACAGGCAGTCCAAGTTAATTACCATTTAGTTGAAAAATCAGATTATGCAGTTCAAGTTGGTGATCTGATTAGTGTAAGGAAATTTGGTCGATTGAAACTCGTTAGAGATAATGGGCAAACAAAAAAAGATAAAAAGAAATTAACGGTCCAATTGTTATTAAGTAAGTGAGGAAAAATATGCCAATTACATCGTTAGAAATCAAAGATAAAACCTTTAGCACACGCTTTAGAGGGTTTGATCAAGAAGAAGTAGATGAATTTTTAGATATTGTAGTCCGTGATTATGAAGATTTGGTTCGCTCTAATCATGATAAGGATTTACATATTAAGAGTTTGGAAGAGCGTTTGTCTTACTTTGATGAGATGAAAGATTCATTGAGCCAGTCTGTATTGATTGCACAAGATACAGCAGAGCGAGTAAAACAAGCTGCAACGGAGCGTTCAAACAATATTATACAACAAGCAGAGCAAGATGCCCAACGTTTGTTGGAAGAAGCTAAGTACAAGGCAAATGAAATTCTTCGTCAAGCAACTGACAATGCTAAGAAAGTTGCTGTTGAAACAGAAGAATTGAAGAACAAGAGTCGTGTCTTCCATCAACGTCTTAAATCTACAATTGAGAGCCAGTTAGCAATTGTTGAATCTTCAGATTGGGAAGATATTCTTCGCCCAACAGCGACTTATCTTCAGACAAGTGATGAGGCCTTCAAAGAAGTGGTCAGCGAAGTCTTAGGTGACTCTGTCTTACAACAACATCCAGAGGAAGAACCAATTGATATTACTCGCCAGTTTTCTCCCGAGGAAATGGCTGAGTTGCAAGCGCGTATCGAAGCGGCTAATAAGGAACTTGCAGAAGCCGAAGCAAGAGCTGAGCAGGAACAAGTGGTTTCACCAGCTCCGGTTGTTGAAGAAAGTCCAGCTCATCCAGTTGGTCCAATGTATGAAGAGCCAGAAGTAGCTCCTAGCCATTATTCAGGACCAACACCAGCTACTGAAGCTGTAAGCTCAGAACCAGGTTTTGCGGCACCGCAAGAATCTGTTACAATTTTATAAGAAATAATCTGAGAACAATATCTTATCCTTATATTTCCAGCGAGCAGGAGATGGTGTGAGTCCTGCATTCCCTAACGATAAGATTATCCTCTCAAAAACTCAAGTCTGAATGAAGTAAGATTTGACGTTCCCCACGTTACGGGATAAGAGGGAGAAAGACTAAATCTTTTTCCGAATAAAGGTGGTACCACGATTTTCGTCCTTTTTGGCAATCGTGGTTTTTAATTTGTTATTATTTATAAAGGAGATACCATGAAACTCAAAGATACCCTTAACCTTGGGAAAACAGCTTTCCCAATGCGTGCAGGCCTTCCTACCAAAGAGCCAGTTTGGCAAAAGGAATGGGAAGATGCAAAACTTTACCAACGTCGTCAAGAATTGAACCAAGGAAAACCTCATTTCACCTTGCATGATGGTCCTCCATACGCGAACGGAAATATTCACGTTGGACACGCTATGAACAAGATTTCAAAAGATATCATTGTTCGTTCTAAGTCTATGTCAGGATTTTATGCTCCTTATATTCCAGGTTGGGATACACATGGTCTGCCAATCGAGCAAGTTTTGGCAAAACAAGGTGTCAAACGTAAAGAAATGGACTTGGTTGAGTACTTGAAACTTTGCCGTGAATACGCTCTTTCACAAGTAGATAAACAACGTGAAGACTTCAAACGTTTGGGTGTTTCTGGCGACTGGGAAAATCCATATGTGACCCTGACTCCTGATTATGAAGCAGCCCAAATCCGTGTCTTCGGTGAGATGGCTAATAAGGGTTATATCTACCGTGGTGCCAAGCCAGTTTACTGGTCTTGGTCATCTGAATCTGCCCTTGCTGAAGCAGAGATTGAATACCATGATTTGGTTTCAACTTCCCTTTACTATGCCAACAAGATAAAAGATGGCAAAGGTATTCTTGATACAGATACTTACATTGTTGTCTGGACAACGACTCCATTTACAATCACTGCTTCTCGTGGTTTGACTGTTGGTGCAGATATTGATTATGTTTTGGTTCAACCTGCTGGTGAAGATCGCAAGTTTGTGGTTGCTGCAGAATTGTTGGCTAGCTTGTCTGAGAAGTTTGGTTGGGGTGATGTTCAAGTTTTGGCAACTTACCGTGGTCAAGAATTGAACTACATCGTAACAGAACACCCATGGGATACAGCTGTAGATGAGTTGGTTATCCTTGGTGATCACGTTACCACTGACTCTGGTACTGGTATTGTCCATACAGCCCCTGGTTTTGGTGAGGACGACTACAATGTTGGTATTGCTAATGGTCTTGAAGTCGCAGTGACTGTTGACGAACGTGGTATCATGATGAAGAATGCTGGTCCTGAGTTTGAAGGTCAATTCTATGATAAGGTTGTCCCAACTGTTATTGAAAAACTTGGTAACCTCCTTCTTGCCCAAGAAGAAATCTCTCACTCATACCCATTTGACTGGCGTACTAAGAAACCAATTATCTGGCGTGCAGTACCACAATGGTTTGCCTCAGTTTCTAAATTCCGCCAAGAAATCTTGGATGAAATTGAAAAAGTGAAATTCCACTCAGAATGGGGTAAAGTTCGTCTTTACAACATGATTCGTGACCGTGGTGACTGGGTTATCTCTCGTCAACGTGCTTGGGGTGTTCCACTTCCTATCTTCTACGCTGAAGACGGTACAGCGATTATGACTGCTGAAACGATTGAACACGTGGCTCAACTCTTTGAGGAACATGGTTCAAGCATTTGGTGGGAACGTGATGCTAAGGACCTCTTGCCAGAAGGATTTACTCATCCAGGTTCACCAAACGGCGAGTTCAAGAAAGAAACAGATATCATGGACGTTTGGTTTGACTCAGGTTCATCATGGAATGGAGTTGTGGTAAACCGTCCAGAGTTGACATATCCAGCAGACCTTTATCTTGAAGGTTCTGACCAGTACCGTGGTTGGTTCAACTCATCACTTATTACATCTGTTGCTAACCATGGCGTAGCACCTTACAAACAAATCTTGTCACAAGGTTTTGCCCTTGACGGTAAAGGTGAGAAGATGTCTAAATCTCTTGGAAATACCATTGCTCCAAGCGATGTTGAAAAACAATTTGGTGCTGAAATCTTGCGTCTTTGGGTAACAAGTGTAGACTCAAGTAACGACGTACGTATCTCTATGGATATCTTGAGCCAAGTTTCTGAAACTTACCGTAAGATTCGTAACACTCTTCGTTTCTTGATTGCTAACACATCTGACTTTAACCCAGCTCAAGACGCAGTAGCTTACGATGAGCTTCGTTCAGTTGATAAGTACATGACTATTCGCTTTAACCAGCTTGTCAAGACCATTCGTGATGCTTACGCAAACTTTGAATTCTTGACAATCTATAAGGCCTTGGTAAACTTTATCAACGTTGATTTGTCAGCCTTCTACCTTGATTTTGCCAAAGATGTTGTTTATATCGAAGGTGCCAAATCATTGGAACGCCGTCAAATGCAGACTGTCTTCTATGACATTCTTGTCAAAATCACCAAACTCTTGACACCAATCCTTCCTCACACTGCGGAAGAAATCTGGTCATATCTTGAGTTTGAAGCAGAAGATTTTGTTCAATTGTCAGAATTGCCAGAAGCAGAGACATTTGCTAACCAAGAAGAAATCTTGGATACATGGGCTGCCTTCATGGATTTCCGTGGACAAGCTCAAAAAGCCTTGGAAGAAGCTCGTAATGCCAAAGTAATCGGTAAATCACTCGAAGCACACTTGACAGTTTATCCAAACGAAGTTGTGAAAACTCTACTCGAAGCAGTAAACAGCAATGTAGCTCAACTTTTGATCGTGTCTGAATTGACTATCACAGAAGGATCAGCTCCAGAAACTGCCGTTAGCTTCGAAGATGTAGCCTTTACTGTTGAACGCGCTGCAGGTGAAGTATGTGACCGTTGCCGTCGTATCGACCCAACAACAGCAGAACGTAGCTACCACGCAGTCATCTGTGACCACTGTGCAAGCATCGTAGAAGAAAACTTTGCGGAAGCAGTCGAAGAAGGATTTGAAGCGAAATAATCTATTTAAAATACAGGAAATTTCCTGTATTTTTTTAAAACTATTTCCTCAGAAAGAAAGTGTTAAATCTAATAATGGTATAATTTAAAGCAACTATGGGAGAAGTGGATATTGATAAAAAATGAAAAACTTGCTCAGATTGATGGGATTATAGGTTTGATTACAGGAATGCTTTTAATTAGTTTCCCATTCATTTTAGTTTTGATTGGAAAATTAGCTAATGATAATGATGCATATAGTGCAATATTGGGAATTATTTTTATCGTTTTTAGTGAAGAAGTTGCGATTATTATTCTGGGGACTATATTTATTATTTTTAGTTTGATTAAAATTATAATTTTAATCTTAGGGATTATTACTCTTATTTATTACAAAAATGATAATCGCATTTCCTTTCTACCATCACTTTTGTTGATTATTGGTTCATCGATTGCATTGATTCCATTATTAGGATGGTTTGGAGGAATTATTATTATCATTGCTTCTATTTTATTTTTAGAAAGTCTCCAAAAATTCAAAGTTGAAGGATAAAAAATAAGGAAAAGGATTGCCAAACAGTCCTTTCCTTTTTGGTTTTGACTAGCTTTTTTGTGAAAAATTGTGTAAAATAGAATAGATAAACGAGGGGAAACCTCGGAAAATTTAAAGGAGAATCCATCTAATGGTAAAATTGGTTTTTGCTCGCCACGGTGAGTCTGAATGGAACAAAGCTAACCTTTTCACTGGTTGGGCTGATGTTGATTTGTCTGAAAAAGGTACACAACAAGCGATTGACGCTGGTAAATTGATCAAAGAAGCTGGTATCGAATTTGACCAAGCTTACACTTCAGTATTGAAACGTGCTATCAAAACAACTAACTTGGCTCTTGAAGCTTCTGACCAATTGTGGGTTCCAGTTGAAAAATCATGGCGCTTGAACGAACGTCACTACGGTGGTTTGACTGGTAAAAACAAAGCTGAAGCTGCTGAACAATTTGGTGATGAGCAAGTTCACATCTGGCGTCGTTCATACGATGTATTGCCTCCAAACATGGACCGTGATGATGAGCACTCAGCTCACACTGACCGTCGTTACGCTTCACTTGACGACTCAGTTATCCCAGATGCTGAAAACTTGAAAGTGACTTTGGAACGTGCCCTTCCATTCTGGGAAGATAAAATCGCTCCAGCTCTTAAAGATGGTAAAAACGTATTCGTAGGAGCTCACGGTAACTCAATCCGTGCCCTTGTAAAACACATCAAAGGTTTGTCAGACGACGAAATCATGGACGTGGAAATTCCTAACTTCCCACCATTGGTATTCGAATTCGACGAAAAATTGAACGTCGTTTCTGAATACTACCTTGGAAAATAAAAAATTATAAGCCTAGGATTGATTTCTAGGCTTTTTGTTTTTGTTCCCAGTTTCCAATGGATTGAAAAAGCGATATAATGATAGTAAATATGAAAGAAAGAGAAACTGATATGGCTTATATTGAGATGAAACACTGTTACAAGCGTTATCAGGTTGGGGACACGGAGATTGTGGCCAATCGCGATGTGAATTTTGAGATTGAAAAGGGTGAATTGGTTATTATTCTAGGTGCATCTGGTGCAGGCAAGTCAACGGTTCTTAACCTTCTTGGGGGAATGGATACCAATGATGAGGGGGAAATCTGGATTGATGGTGCCAATATTGCAGATTATAGTTCCCACCAGAGGACCAATTACCGTAGAAATGATGTCGGGTTTGTTTTTCAGTTTTATAATCTAGTTTCCAATCTAACCGCTAAGGAAAATGTGGAATTGGCCTCAGAAATCGTGATGGATGCCTTGGATCCTGAGCAAGTCTTGACAGATGTAGGTCTGGCTCATCGTCTCAATAACTTTCCAGCCCAGCTTTCTGGAGGGGAGCAACAGCGAGTCTCCATTGCACGCGCAGTAGCCAAAAATCCTAAAATTCTCCTTTGTGATGAACCGACTGGAGCCTTGGATTATCAGACGGGCAAGCAGGTTTTGGAAATCCTCCAAGACATGTCTCGTCAAAAGGGAGCGACAGTGATCATTGTGACTCATAATGGAGCTTTGGCGCCCATTGCTGATCGCGTGATTCATATGCACGATGCCAGTGTCAAGGATGTGGTGATGAACCAGCATCCTCAGGATATCGACAGTTTGGAGTACTAGCATGATCAAGCGAAAAACTTATTGGAAGGACTTAATTCAGTCCTTCACAGGCTCCAAGGGGCGTTTTTTATCCATCTTAACCTTGATGATGTTAGGGTCTCTAGCCTTAGTAGGTCTCAAAGTGACTAGCCCCAACATGGAGGCGACAGCTAATGCTTATTTAACAACTGCTCAAACCTTGGATTTGGCAGTCATGTCTAACTATGGTTTGGATCAAGCAGATCAAGAAGAACTAGGACAGACGCAGGGTGCAGAGGTTGAGTTTGGCTATTTGACAGATGTGACTATGGAAAATGGGCAGGATGCCATTCGGCTGTACTCCAAACCAGAGCGAATTTCAACCTTTCAGCTAAGAGAGGGACGACTTCCGCAGTCAGACAAGGAAATCGCTTTGGCCACTCATTTGCAAGGCCAATACAGCGTGGGACGGGAGATTAGTTTTAAAGAAAAAGAAGAGGGTCATTCCTCTTTAAAAGACCATACTTATACCATTACTGGTTTTGTGGATTCAGCTGAAATCCTCTCCCAGCGAGATATGGGCTACGCAGGAAGTGGAAGTGGGACTCTGACAGCCTATGGGGTGATTTTATCTAGTCAGTTTGATCAGAAAGTCTACAATATAGCTCGTTTGAAATATCAAGATTTAGCAGACTTAAATGCTTTTTCAGAAGCTTATGAAGAAAAATCCAAGCAACATCAGGAAGACCTTGAACAAGCTCTATCAGATAATGGCAAGGCACGTCTGCAACTCTTGAAAAAAGAAGGCCAAGAGTCTCTAGACAAAGGTCAAGAGACCCTTGGCAAGGCTGAGACTAATCTGCAGGAAGGCAAGCGTCGTTTAGTAGCTGCTCAAGCTCGTATACAGGCTCAAGAAAGTCAACTAGCCTTGCTCCCTCAAGCTCAGAGAGAGCAGGCCAGTGCTCAACTTACCCAAGTCAAGCAGGAATTGAACAAGGAAGAGGACAAACTAAAGCAGGCTGAACAAAATCTAGCCCAAGAAAAGGAAAAAATAGAAAAACATCAGCAAGTCTTGGATGATTTAGCTGAGCCCAAGTATCAAGTATATAATCGTCAGACCATGCCTGGCGGTCAAGGCTACCTCATGTACAGTAATGCTTCAGCCAGTATTCGGGCAGTAGGTAATATCTTTCCTGTAGTGCTTTATGCCGTAGCAGCTATGGTGACCTTTACAACTATGACTCGTTTTGTGGATGAAGAGCGAACACATGCAGGGATTTTTAAGGCCTTGGGCTATCGCAGTAAGGATATTATCGCCAAGTTTCTCCTCTACGGTCTAGTAGCTGGGACTGTCGGAACGGCTCTAGGCAGTATCCTTGGCCATTATTTACTAGCCAATGTGATTTCAAGTGTCATTACAAAAGACATGGTGGTGGGAGAAACCCAGATTCAGTTCTATTGGACCTATAGCTTTCTGGCTCTTGTCTTGAGTTGGTTGGCGAGTGTGTTGCCAGCCTACTTGGTAGCTCGTAGGGAACTTCATGATGAAGCAGCCCAGCTTTTACTGCCTAAACCTCCTGTTAAAGGAGTTAAAATCTTACTGGAGCGCATCGGTTTTATTTGGCGCCGTCTCAGTTTTACCCATAAGGTAACAGCCCGTAATATCTTCCGTTATAAACAGCGGATGTTGATGACGATCTTTGGTGTGGCAGGTTCAGTCGCTCTGCTCTTTGCAGGTTTGGGAATCCAATCCTCTGTAGCAGGAGTTCCGTCTAGACAGTTTCAACAAATCCAACAGTATCAGATGATTGTCTCTGAAAATCCTAGTGCGACCAATCAAGACAAAGCAAATCTAGAAGAAGTGTTGAAAGGGCAGGATATCCAAGCCTATCAGAAAATCTATTCTAAAACTCTAGACAAGGATTTCAAAGGCAAGGCTGGTCTTCAAACCATTACCCTTATGATGACAGATAAGGAAGATTTGACACCCTTTATCCATTTGCAACATCATCAGCAGGAACTGACATTAAAAGATGGCGTCGTTATTACAGCTAAACTAGCCCAGCTGGCAGATGTCAAGGTTGGGCAGACTCTAGAAATTGAAGATCAGGAACTAAAGGTCGCTGCCATTGCTGAGAACTACGTTGGTCACTTTATTTATATGAGTCAGGCTAGCTATGAGCAAATATACGGACAGCTGGCCCAAGCCAACACTTATCTGGTTAGTCTAAGGGATACTAGTGCAACTAGTATTGAAAGGCAGGCAGGTTTACTTATGAATCAAGCTGCGGTGTCCAGCGTTGTCCAGAATGCTTCAGCCATTCGGCTCTTTGACTCTGTCGCTAGCTCACTCAATCAGACCATGACTATCTTAGTTATCGTATCGGTTCTATTAGCTATTGTTATCCTTTACAATCTGACCAATATCAACGTGGCTGAGAGAATCCGTGAACTATCCACTATCAAGGTTCTCGGTTTTCATAATAATGAAGTCACCCTCTACATTTACCGTGAGACGATTGTGCTGTCCCTTGTGGGAATCGTCCTTGGTCTAGTAGCTGGTTTCTATTTACATCAATTTTTGATTCAAATGATTTCGCCTGCGACTATTCTCTTTTATCCGCAGGTAGGTTGGGAAGTCTATGTAATCCCAGTGGTAGCAGTAAGCACCATTTTAACCTTGCTTGGTTTCCTTGTTAATCGCCATCTGAGAAAGGTTGATATGCTTGAAGCCTTGAAATCTGTAGAGTAAGGTAGTTGTTTTTATCTGATTGAATTTATATTTACTCGTAAACAAAAATCCTCCGTTTCAAAGAGTAGGGAACTCTTTGTGACAGAGGATTTTTTCTATAGGGCTTTAGCAGCTGCAATTGCGGCTTCGAAGTTTGGTTCAGAGTTGATATTGTCCACGTATTCAACGTAGCGAATAGTATTGTCAGTATCGAGGACAAAGACTGCGCGTGCCAATAGGTGCCACTCATTGATTAAGAGAGCATAATCACGTCCAAAGGAATGGTCGAAATAGTCTGAGAGCATGATGGCATTTTCAATACCTTCAGCACCACACCAACGTTTTTGGGCAAAAGGGAGGTCCATTGAAACAGTCAAGACAACCGTATTATCCAGTCCAGCCAGTTCTTCATTAAAACGACGCGTTTGAGTTGAGCAGATGCCTGTATCGATAGAAGGCACGACACTCAAGACTTTTTTCTTTCCATCAAAATCAGCCAGAGATTTTTTAGAAAGGTCTGTTGTAGTGAGAGAAAAATCAAGCGCCTTGTCGCCGACTTGTAGTTGTTTACCTGTAAAGCTCACAGGATTTCCGAGAAAAGTTACCATAGGATACTCCAATCTTTTTTCTTCCATTTTAGCTGAAACAGCCGGAATTTTCCAATGATTTGACCGGAAATGTGTGCATAGAAAAAACGCCAGCTCATGTGAGAATGACGTTTTTCAGAGGCTTATACTCAATGAAAATCAAAGAGCAAACTAGGAAGCTAGCCACAGGCTGTACTTGAGTACGGCAAGGCGACGCTGACGTGGTTTGAATTTGATTTTCGAAGAGTATTATTTTGCCAATCCTTCAGCAATCTTATCAAGGTTGTATTTCATCATGTTGTAGTAGCTATCGCCTTCTTTACCTTGTTCTGCGATAGAGTCAGTAAAGATTTGTGCGTAGATTGGGATGTTTGTGTCTTGTGAAACAGTCTTCATTGGACGGTCATCCACACTTGATTCTACAAAGAGTGAAGGAACTTTTGTTTGGCGAAGTTTTTCAACCAAGGTCTTGATTTGGTCAGGTGTTCCTTCTTCTTCAGTGTTGATTTCCCAGATATAGGCACTTGGGACACCGTAGGCTTTAGAGAAGTATTTGAAGCATCCTTCGCTGGTTACGATCAATTTCTTCTCAGCAGGGATGTTGTTAAATTTCTCTTTAGCTTCCTTGTCAAGTTTGTCTAGCTTATCAGTATATTCTTTGAGATTTTTTTCGTAGAATTCCTTGTTGCTAGGGTCTTTAGCGCTCAATTGTTTTGCGATATTCTTAGCAAAAATAATCCCGTTTTCAAGGTTAAGCCAAGCGTGTGGATCTTCTTTGCCTTTTTCGTTTTGACCTTCAAGGTAGATAACATCAACGCCTTCGCTGACTGCAAAGTAGTCTTTGTTTTCAGTTTTCTTAGCATTTTCTACCAATTTTGTAAACCAAGCATTGCCACCTGTTTCAAGGTTGATACCGTTATAGAAAATCAAATCAGCTTGAGAAGTTTTCTTAACGTCTTCAGGGAGTGGTTCGTATTCGTGTGGGTCTTGACCAACAGGAACGATACTGTGAAGATCAATCTTATCACCAGCAATATTTTTAGTAATATCAGCGATGATTGAGTTTGTAGCAACAACTTTTAGTTTTTGACCAGAAGCTGCATCTTTTTTTCCGCTAGCACATGCTACAAGAGCAATGACAGAAAGAAAAAGAACGAGTAATGTACCTAATTTTTTCATTAGATCCTCCAATTTATTGGGGTTTTGCCCCTTATTTTAACAAATGTTTATTTTTCAGTTTCAAATATCGTTGTTTTGGAGCGATAAAGAAGCTAATGAGAAAGAAACTAGCAGCTGTGAGCACGATACTAGAACCTGCCGCAACGTTAAAGCTATAACCGATAAAGAGTCCCAAAACTGAAGCAGTAGCTCCAAAGGTTGAGGAAAGGAAAATCATGCTTTTCAGGCTATTAGCATACAGATAAGCAGTTGCAGCTGGGGTAATCAGCATGGCTACAATCAGGATAGTTCCGACACTTTGCATGGCTGTCACAGACACGAGAGTCAAGAGTACCATGAGAAGGTAGTGATAGAAATTGACAGGCATTCCCATGGCTTTGGCCAAGAGTTCATCAAAGGAAGTTATCAAGAGTTGCTTGAAGAAAATCCAGATTAACAAGAGAATGACTGCACCAACACCCATAGTAATAAACATATCCGTATCTTGGACGGCCAGGATATTTCCGAAAAGAATATGGAAAAGGTCAGTTGAACTTTTAGCGACACTAATCAAGATGATACCGAGGGCTAAGAAAGAAGAAAAGGTAATGCCGATGGCGGTATCGCTTTTGATAATCGAGTTCCCCTTGATGTAGGTAATGATGATAGCAGCTAGCAATCCAAAGACAATGGCTCCGATAAAGAAGTCAAGGCCCAAGATGAAGGAGAGGGCTACACCTGGTAAGACAGCATGTGAAATGGCATCTCCCATGAGTGACATCCCGCGTAGGATGATGAAACATCCTACAGCTCCAGCTACGACCCCGACGACAATGGCTGTTATCAAGGCATTTTGTAAGAAATGGAATTTTTGCAATCCATCGATAAATTCTGCAATCATAGGTCACCTCCATTGAAAAAGAGTCGATTACCGTAAGCTTCTTTGAGATTGGCTTCGGTAAAGGTTTCTTTGGTTGGACCAAAGGCAATCACTTCTCGATTGACAAGCAAGACTTGATCGAAGTAGTGGGCAACCTTGCTGAGGTCGTGGTGGACGATGAGAACCGTCTTCCCAGCTTTTTTCAGATCTCTCAGCGTATTCATGATGATTTCCTCACTAACAGAGTCAATCCCAACAAAGGGTTCATCCAAGAGGATATAGTCGGCTTCCTGAACCAAACATCTGGCAATCAAAACCCGCTGGAATTGACCTCCAGACAGTTGACTGATTTGCCGTTCAGCATAGTCAGCTAGGCCGACGATTTCAAGGGCTTCCTCTACTTTTCTCCAATGTTTAGAGTTTAAACTATGAAAGAGTGGGATAGAGGGAAATAGTCCTAGCGAGACGCATTCCTTGACCTTGATGGGAAAGTTGTAGTCGATATTGATTTTTTGTTCGACATAGGCAATTCGGTGTAAGGATTTTTTAACTTCCTTGTCATCGAGAAATGCCTGACCTTGATGTGGGATAATTCCCAGCATCCCTTTTAATAATGTTGATTTTCCAGCACCGTTTGGACCAATGATACCGGTAATTGTTGGTCCTTGAAGCACTAGTGAAATATCCTTAAGTGCCAATGTTTCTTTGTAGGAGACACTGAGGTTTTCGATACGTAACATAAACTTGTATTCCTCCTGTCTCTTAATATACATTAAAAAAAAAATTAAGTCAAGTTAATTTTTGAAAAAATTAAAATAATAACTGAAAAATGATGGAAAAGGAAAGTTCATTTTTAATTGCATTCCCAAGCAATTTTTGTTAAGCTAGCAATAACTTAAAAAAATGAAAGCGAGAACAAGATGACACGTTATCAAGATGATTTTTATGATGCAATCAATGGAGAATGGCAGAAGACAGCTGAAATCCCAGCAGATAAGTCTCAAACAGGAGGTTTTGTTGATTTAGACCAGGAAATTGAAGACTTGATGTTGGTGACAACAGACAAGTGGTTGGCAGGTGAAGAGGTGCCTGAGGATGCTATCTTGGTAAACTTTGTCAAATACCACCGCCTAGTTCGTGATTTTGACAAGAGAGAAGCTGACGGTATCACACCTGTCTTACCACTCCTTAAAGAATTCCAAGAATTAGAGACTTTTGCGGATTTTACAGCTAGACTAGCAGAGTTTGAACTTGCAGGAAAACCTAACTTCCTTCCTTTTGGTGTATCGCCAGACTTTATGGATGCCAGAATCAACGTTTTATGGGCAAGTGCTCCAGGAACGATCTTGCCTGACACAACCTACTATGCAGAAGACCATCCACAGCGCGAGGAATTATTGAACCTTTGGAAAGAAAGTACTGCTAATCTCCTCAAAGCCTATAACTTCTCAGATGAAGAAATCGAAGATCTTTTAGAGAAACGATTGGAGTTGGACCGCCGTATCGCAGCAGTCGTACTTTCAAACGAAGAGAGTTCAGAATATGCTAAACTTTACCATCCATATTCTTATGAAGATTTCAAAAAGTTTGCTCCTGCACTTCCTTTAGATGATTTCTTCCAAGCAGTGATTGGACAAACTCCAGACAAGGTTATCGTTGATGAAGAACGTTTCTGGCAAGCAGCTGAGCAATTCTATAGTGAAGAAGCTTGGCCTTTGCTCAAGGCAAGCTTGATCTTGAGTGTGGTCAATCTTTCAACCAGCTATTTAACGGAAGAAATCCGTGTCTTGTCTGGTGCCTATAGCCGTGCGCTTTCTGGAGTTCCAGAAGCCAAAGACAAGGTCAAGGCAGCCTACCAGCTAGCACAAGGTCCATTCAAACAAGCCTTGGGTCTCTGGTATGCCCATGAAAAATTCTCTCCAGAAGCTAAGGCAGACGTGGAGAAAAAAGTGGCAACTATGATTGATGTCTATAAGGAACGTTTGGCTAAAAATGACTGGCTGACTCCAGAAACTCGTGACAAGGCCATCGTCAAACTCAATGTTATCAAGCCTTATATCGGTTACCCAGAAGAATTACCAGAACGCTACAAGGACAAGGTAGTGGATGAATCTGCTAGCCTCTTTAAGAATGCTCTTGCCTTTGCGCGTGTTGAAATTAAGCACAGCTGGAGCAAGTGGAATCAGCCGGTTGACTACAAGGAGTGGGGAATGCCTGCTCATATGGTCAACGCCTACTACAATCCACAGAAGAACCTGATTGTCTTCCCAGCGGCTATTTTACAAGCACCTTTCTATGACTTGCATCAGTCATCTTCTGCTAACTACGGTGGTATTGGGGCAGTTATTGCCCATGAAATTTCCCACGCCTTTGATACCAACGGAGCTTCCTTTGATGAAAATGGTAGCCTCAAGGATTGGTGGACAGAGAGCGACTATGCTGCCTTCAAGGAGAAAACACAAAAAGTTATTGACCAATTTGATGGACAAGATTCTTATGGAGCAACCATCAACGGTAAATTGACTGTATCAGAAAACGTGGCTGACTTGGGAGGAATCGCTGCAGCGCTTGAAGCTGCCAAGAGAGAACCAGATTTCTCGGCAGAAGAATTCTTCTACAACTTCGGTCGCATCTGGCGCATGAAAGGTCGCCCAGAATTTATGAAACTTTTGGCTAGCGTCGATGTGCACGCGCCAGCCAAACTCCGTGTCAATGTACAAGTACCAAACTTCGATGATTTCTTTACAACCTATGATGTCAAAGAAGGAGACGGTATGTGGCGTTCGCCAGAAGACCGCGTGATTATTTGGTAAAACATAACCCAAGGATTTTTGTCCTTGGGTTTTAACTTGCTAGAAAAAAGGATTGAAAGTTTTTTCGTGAGCGATAGTAGTAGCTGGACCATGTCCTGGATAAACATCGTAGTTTGACAGGGTGAAAAGTTGGGTCTGTATACTATGGAGGAGTTGCTCCATGCTACCAGTCGGAAGGTCTGTTCGTCCGATGGTTTCACGGAATAGGGCATCTCCTGTCAAGACTAGGTGAGCATCAGGAAAGACTAGGGAAACACCACCGATAGAATGCCCTGGTGTTGGCAAGACAGTGAAACGAAATTCCTCTAATTGGTATTCTTCGTGAAAGATAAAAGTGTGTTCTGCAGGTTTTGCGACCACATCTGCCATATCATCGTGACGAGGGAGACCAGAGAGATTATCGACAGGAGTGTAGAGCCAGCTGGCTTCGCTCTTTGCGATATAGACCGGAGGATTGCCAAAAGTCTCGCGAACCAAGTCCAGACTCATGATATGGTCATAATGGGCGTGGGTCAATAGAATGGCACAGATCGGTTTGTTGATGTTCTCGATGGTTTGACGAATGGCTTCCCAATGGCTACCAGGATCGACAACGATGAGGTGTTTTTTACCTTCTAGGTAATAGGTATTTTCATAGGCAACAGGATTGACGGTTTTATGGATTTTCATATTGACTCCAATCTCAAAGAATGTACTAAGATAAGTATAGCACAGTTGGGGAGAATAGGTAAGGATTTAGAATGAATTTAAAAACCAGCATGACTAGATGAAGACAGGCTGGTTAACAATTTATCAATATTGGAGAGGTGTCAATTGCCCTTCATAGGTTGCATAAACTCCGTCATTAGCTTGTTTGATAGACGTGATGTTTAGAGTGCCACCGTAGTTGGCTTCTCTTTTGTCGCTATACTCACTATAAGTTATCCTATTGGGCAGGTTCTGGTCGTTAGCATAATATTGAACGACTGTTTTTTTATAGCTTTGCTGGCTGAATAGGAACAGGCAACTAACTCCTAAAACTAGGAGAGCAAAGATAGAAATACCAGTTTTTTTCATAGGTGTTCTCCTTATAAACTAAAGGATAAAAGAAAGTATCTTGAGGATTTTTAATTCCAAAATCCAGTCAAGGTACCAGTGTATGTGACACGAGTTCCACCGTTTGATCTTCGTACACTATCTATTTCAAGTGTTCCTTTGAAGGTTGACTGGAAACTATCATTATATTCTGAATAGTAGATAGTTGGTGGGATGTAACCATCATCGTTATAGTATCTTGTTACTGTTTTACTATAACGATGAGAATATATACGCTCATAACGAGGACCTTCAAAGTTATTTGTTGTATTGGTTTCAGCAGCATTGATTGGAACGGCAATAGATAGAGCAGTAGCTCCTAATAGTGTTAGTACAATTTTTTTCATAGGATACTCCTTTGTGAAATGATGTCATTCAAATATATTTACTTGAATGAAAAAGTGATAATCATAGGGAGTTAAATTATATTTAGATTACAATATGGTTTCCGTTCTTCTATCTCTCCTTCTATCACCTAAATAGAAAATCTAACTGTATAACATATTATAAAAAAACATTTCAGAATTGTCAAGCAATTCTGAAATATTTTTTTCCTAGATAGGTATAGCACAGTTGGAGAGAATAAGCTGAAAAAGGAGATAGATCTAGAAAGAAGAACACAATTTGTATAAGAAAAATAAGCCCCGAGTGAGTTCGAGGCTTAAACTGCTTTAATTGCCAGCGTAGTATTTTTGGATTCCCTTGACAATCCCTTCAACCAGTTTATCTTGGTAGTCATTGCTGCGGATTTTTTTGTTTTCTTCTGGATTATCCATATATCCCATCTCTAGCAAAACAGCTGGTTTAGCTGTTTCACGTAGAACAGCAAAGGTAGCTTGCAAAAGTCCGGCATCTCTGGCTCCAGTTTCAGCTAGCAGTGAAGAATGAATATCAGCTGCGAGACGGTTACTTTCACTCATCCGTTCAGGATTGTTGTGCCAATCCTTGTTAATCTTGCTAGGGAAACCAGGTTCATCCTTGTAAGAATAGGTCTGGATACCAAGATTAACGGTTGTATCATTCCCTTTTGCATTGAAATGAAGACTGATGAAAAAGTCTGCATTGGTCTTATTAACCATGCGAGAACGTTCGGTAATAAAATCAACGTCTATGTCACTATCTCGAGAGGTGAGAACGGTATAGCCGAGTCCTTCTAGTCGTTTACGTAGCTTACGATAAACTTGTAGGTTCAATTCTTTCTCAGCTATGCCATAGTAATAAGCCCCGCGATCCTTACCACCGTGACCTGGATCTAGAAAAATAGTTTTAGAGTAATGTCCTTTTTGAAAACCTTGTGCTAATTCACGAACCCATTTTCCATTTCCTTGGAAGAGCTGGTTTTTACCATCCACTGAATAGGTTCCTGTGACATATACACCATCGTCTTTAAGATAGTACCAAGCTTGATAGTCTGGGTCATAAATCCATTCCTTATGGGCCATGTAGCCACCAGATTTAAGATAGTAGGAACCAATCCATTGTTTTTGGGCGTAGCGTCCGCCAGATTTGAGGTAAAACCAACTAGAGTAGCTTTGGTCGTAGACCCATTCCTTATCTGCCATGGCACCGCTGGATTTGAGGTAGTAATTGCCCTTCCAGACATTGGCCAGCATTCTACCGTAGTCATCAAAAGCATACCACTTGCCATTGATTTGGCTCCATTGGTTGGATAAATACTTACCTGAACCATTGATATAGTACCAATTAGTTCCCATCTGATACCAGCTGTTTTCAAGCAAGTATCCCTGGCTATCAAAGAGATAACCATCATAGAGGGTATCTGTAAATTTGACCCCAGTTTGACTATAAAAAGTCCACTTGTTCCCTTCTTTTACCCAGCCAGTCTGCATAGGTTGATTATGTTGGGTTTCCCTAGAAAGAGAAGGTTTACTTTCTTGTTCACTTGAACTAGCTGTACTTGTCGAAGTTTCTGCACTAGCTTGAGAACTACTAGCAGAAGTATTTGTAGAACTGTTAGTAGAATGACTAGTGGAAGTATTTGTTGAGCTACTGATTGAACTAGTCATAGGGGTAGTAGTAGAATGACTCGTATCATCAGCCAAAACGACTTGATTTGTTAGTCCAAGAACAGCTAAGGCTAAAAGTGTCAGTCTTTTGTGTGATTTCATGTTGTTTGCCTTTCTAGAAAGATGAAAATTCAGTAATTATCGTAAAAAACTGTTTATATTACCATTATACACTAAAAAGGTTAGAAAATTACCAAAATATCAAACCTTATTTATTGAAAAAAGAAGAATGTATTTTCATTTCACTGACTTTTAGTGTAGCCTATATCAAAAAAGATAGATGAAAATCAGATAATTTTATTGTTTTAGTGTGAATCTTTTTTTATCCTCCTTCCCAACAACTTGAATAAGCTTTAGAATCCTCTTTTTCTAGTTTTCATATTCTTAAAAAAGTGATAAAATGGTAGGAAGAATTGGAGAGTAGAGATGCCAAAAGAAGTGAATTTAACAGGTGAAGAAGTTGTCGCTTTAACCAAAGAATATTTAACGGAAGAGGATGTTGCTTTTGTACATAAAGCCTTGATTTACGCCGTTGAATGCCATAGTGGTCAATATCGTAAATCAGGTGAGCCTTATATCATTCACCCTATCCAAGTGGCAGGTATTTTAGCTAAGCTCAAGCTGGATGCTGTAACGGTAGCTTGTGGTTTCTTGCATGACGTGGTGGAAGATACAGAAGCGACCTTGGACGATTTGGAAAGGGAGTTTGGTCCTGATGTGCGGGTAATCGTAGATGGGGTTACCAAGCTTGGTAAAGTTAAATACAAGTCTCACGAAGAGCAGTTGGCAGAAAATCATCGCAAGATGCTCATGGCCATGTCTGAGGACATCCGTGTTATCTTGGTCAAACTGTCTGACCGCTTGCACAATATGCGGACGCTTAAACACCTTCGAAAAGACAAGCAGGAGCGCATTTCCAAAGAAACTATGGAAATCTATGCACCTCTTGCTCACCGTCTGGGGATTTCTAGCGTCAAATGGGAACTGGAAGACCTATCTTTCCGTTATCTCAACCCAACGGAGTTTTACAAGATTACCCATATGATGAAGGAAAAACGCAGAGAGCGTGAAGCCTTGGTGGATGAGGTAGTTACGAAACTAGAAGACTATACGACGGATCGTCACTTGAAAGGGAAGATTTACGGTCGTCCCAAGCATATTTACTCGATTTTCCGCAAAATGCAGGATAAGAGAAAACGGTTTGAGGAAATCTATGACCTGATTGCCATTCGTTGTATTTTAGATACCCAAAGTGATGTCTATGCCATGCTTGGTTATGTGCATGAACTTTGGAAACCAATGCCAGGTCGTTTCAAAGACTATATCGCTAACCGCAAGGCTAATGGTTATCAGTCTATCCATACGACTGTCTATGGGCCAAAAGGGCCGATTGAATTCCAGATTCGGACCAAGGAAATGCACGAGGTGGCTGAGTACGGGGTTGCAGCTCACTGGGCTTATAAGAAGGGCATCAAGGGGCAGGTTAACAGCAAGGAATCAGCTATTGGGATGAACTGGATCAAGGAGATGATGGAGCTCCAAGACCAGGCTGATGATGCCAAGGAATTTGTGGATTCAGTTAAGGAAAACTATCTGGCTGAGGAGATTTATGTCTTTACTCCAGATGGAGCTGTTCGTTCCCTTCCCAAAGATTCAGGACCGATTGACTTTGCCTACGAAATCCATACAAAGGTCGGTGAAAAAGCGACGGGTGCCAAGGTCAATGGCCGTATGGTTCCTCTGACAACCAAGCTCAAGACAGGGGATCAGGTTGAAATTGTCACCAACCCGAACTCCTTTGGGCCAAGCCGTGATTGGCTTAACATGGTCAAGACCAGCAAGGCCCGCAACAAGATTCGTCAGTTCTTTAAAAACCAAGATAAGGAATTGTCTATCAATAAGGGTCGTGAAATGTTGATGGCTCAGTTCCAAGAAAACGGCTATGTGGCCAATAAATTCATGGACAAGCGTCATATGGACCAAGTTCTGCAAAAGACCAGCTACAAGACAGAAGAGTCCCTCTTTGCGGCTATTGGTTTTGGAGAAATTGGAGCTATTACTGTCTTTAACCGTCTGACTGAAAAGGAACGTCGTGAGGAAGAACGTGCTAAGGCCAAGGCGGAAGCAGAAGAGCTTGTCAAAGGTGGCGAGATCAAGGTTGAAAACAAAGAAACCCTCAAGGTTAAGCATGAGGGTGGAGTGGTCATTGAAGGTGCCTCAGGTCTCCTAGTGCGGATTGCCAAGTGTTGTAATCCTGTTCCTGGTGACGATATTGTCGGCTACATTACCAAGGGTCGTGGTGTAGCTATTCACCGTGTGGACTGTATGAACCTGCGTGCCCAAGAAAACTACGAGCAACGTCTCCTTGATGTGGAGTGGGAAGATCAGTATTCAAACTCAAATAAGGAGTATGTAGCTCATATCGATATCTATGGTCTCAACCGTACAGGACTGTTGAATGATGTACTGCAAGTTCTTTCAAACACAACCAAGAATATATCAACAGTCAACGCTCAACCAACCAAGGATATGAAGTTTGCTAATATCCATGTATCCTTCGGCATTGCCAACCTCTCGACGCTGACTACGGTCGTGGACAAGATTAAGAGTGTGCCAGAAGTTTACTCTGTTAAACGAACCAATGGCTAATTGTCCTAGCTCTTACTAGAAAGGCTATTATGAAAATCATTATCCAACGGGTTACAAAAGCCCAAGTGAGTATCGAAGGTCAGGTTCAGGGGAAAATCAATCAGGGGCTCTTATTGCTGGTTGGTGTTGGACCAGAGGACCAAGAGGAAGATTTGGACTATGCTGTGAGAAAACTGGTCAATATGCGGATTTTTTCAGACGCAGAAGGCAAGATGAACCTCTCTGTCAAAGATATTGAAGGAGAAATCCTCTCTATTTCTCAGTTTACCCTCTTTGCGGATACTAAGAAAGGCAATCGTCCAGCCTTTACAGGGGCAGCCAAGCCTGATATGGCATCAGACTTCTATGATGATTTCAATCAAAAATTAGCGCAAGAAGTGCCCGTTCAGACAGGCATCTTTGGAGCTGATATGCAGGTTGAGCTGGTCAATGACGGACCAGTCACCATTATCCTTGATACTAAAAATAGATAAGAAAGACCAAGCCCAGCTGGCTTGGTCTTTCTTATCTATCATAAAATATTCCAAAATGAAATCGGTTCTTGATAGGCCTTGGGGAAATCTCTTTTCAGGCTTTGGCTTATGCGGTAGGAAGGGATGAGATGGCCTAGAATTAGGAGAGTTCCCTGAAGGAGAAGTGGCATACCACTTAAACATATCAAGGAGAGAATCATCAAGATATCCCATAGGAGGATTTGTAAGGCGAAACGCCAGAATCTCGGTCTAATCTGAGAATAGAGTTGACCAAAGTGGTCACAAAGTTGGTTTGAAAGATAGGTCAATAGCACAGGATGAAAGAAAATGAGCCAACCGCTATAAATAAAAATCTAGTCCCAAGTAAGCCCCCCTTTAAATGTCAAAAATGCCAGCATAATTCCATCGATGATAAGGAGTTGAATGGTTTTGATGGAGATGATTTTTTTCATGATAAAACCTCTTTCTCCTTATAGGCACTCCCATAAAGTGATGTGTTTGTCGTAAAAATCTGGATAGTGTTCTCTTAGGTAGTCAGCCGTCATATAATATAAAGTAGAATGACAAGCAGTGATGATTGGCATAAGAGAGTAAAAACGCTGAGAACTAATGAAGGCTAAGAGGACAAAAAATAGAAAATCAATGGAGAGAACCCCTAAATAGTAGAAGCGAATCTTTTTATTGATTTGAGGATAAATCTCAGCGAATTGATGTTTGAGTCGGACAACCAAGCGAAATAACAGGAGTCCTTGAGTAAGGAGGAAAATAAAACCAGATAGCAAGAGCCACTCCAAAGATGTCTCGGGTCTTTTGTTAAAAAATGCCAATAGCAGCAAATCGATGACTGCAATTGCTGTAAAATGGATTCTAAAGAGTTTTTTCATAAGATGACCTCCCTCTTTTATCTAACTTCATTCTACTCCAAAAGAATGGGAGTTACAAGTAAAATGATAAAAATAGCAGAAGGGAGATTCTCTTAAGTCGACTTGTTTTTTTATTTAAGTTTTCTTCTATTATCTTACTTCTTCATCATTCCAGACAAATAAAGCTCCGATTGCATTGAGGATATAAAAGATGTATTTTCCGATATTGGCAAAATTTCCTTGAATACCAGCTTTTGTCAGCTGAACGAAATTGTAAATCAACCAAAAGCCCCACTGAGTTGTTAGTTTCAATGCGTTAAAAGCATTGGCAATGAGTGAGAGTGCAAAGGCAATTGTTGTTACATAGGCAAGGAGATTCATCTTTCCTCCATAGCCGATAAAGTTTGTCACAAAGGCAAAGAGGAAGGCGATGATTGAAATGATGATGGCCGCCAATTTTAGCTGTTTTTGGCTCATTTGGTTGGGTCTGCCTTCTTGCGAAGCTTCCCATTTCTTAATAGCAAAGGTATAAATGAGGAAGGTGACGGGATAGGTGATAATAGCCGCCTTATTTCCAAGGATATAATCAATAGCACCGGACAAAATGGTATTAACAATACCAAAGTAATTTCCCCATTTGCTTAATTTCCCCGTGAAACGAGTGGACAACATGGAAATCCCAACGTTGGTTACGGAAATCAATCCAAAGGGTACAAGAGCTGTCCATGGTCCCCAGTCTACGAATTTATCGAGGCGGGAGTTGAGGTAACCAGATGCAATCGCAATCCCAACGACTAAAGCAACCCCAAAGAGGTCAAACCATTTAGATGTAGCAAAAATTTTTAGTGATTTTTTCATAGTTTAAACTATCTTTCTTTTTTTTACAAATATTCTACAATTAAATGAAAGCAAAATCAAATGATAGAAATAAAACCCTGAAAATAAAACTTTCAGGGTTGGTTGGGGGACTTGAGAAATTAGTTGATTTTCTCGACATAGAGTTGTGTTGCAATGTCCATATTCACTTGTAAATCCTCGTCTTTACTAAGGATAGTAAAGGTGTTACTGAAGCCATCAAACTGCTTGACTTGGAGCGGATCACCGATGCGAAGTGAGTGCTTATCCAGATAATGGAGAATGTCAAAACTATCGTGCACCCGAGTCAGGCGGTAGGCGCCAGCTTCCTTGATATCAGCTAGTGGCAGGTTATTGATTTCAACTAAGAGTTCTCCCTTGGCAGGAATAGTTCCTCCGTGAGGACAGGTCTTGGGAAATCCTAGTAGTTTATCCAGTCTTTCCACGAACAGGTCAGAGACAGTATGTTCCAAGACCTCAGCTTCTTCATGAATCTGGTCACTCGTATAGTCTAAATGATGGACTAGAAAAACTTCAATCAAGCGGTGCTTACGATAGAGCTCAGAGACCAGTTTGAGTCCGAGATCCGTCAGTAGATAGCCACATTCCTTGTCCTTAAGGATGAGGTTTTCGCTCTTCATCCGTTTAATCATTTCAGTTACGGCAGGGGGAGAGACTTGCATGCGAGCCGCAATTTCCTTGTTGGTGATTTTATGCAAATCTATGCCAATTTCATAAATACATTTTAGATAATCTTCTTTATTCGGGGTCATTCGTATCCTCTTGTCTAATATCTTTATCTAGTATATCAAAAAAAGCTAGATTTCTCTAGCTGTGACTTTTTATGTTATACTTATTGCAAGAGAAAAAACGAGGAGATGGATATGACGAAAATAGCTCTTCTTTCAGATATTCATGGAAATACCACCGCCTTGGAGGCTGTTTTGGCAGATGCTCGGCAGCTAGGAGTGGATGAATACTGGCTTTTGGGAGACATTCTCATGCCAGGGACAGGGCGTAGAAGGATTTTGGACTTGTTGGCTCAACTACCGATTACGGCTAGGGTTTTGGGAAACTGGGAAGACAGTCTTTGGCATGGTGTCCGCAAGGAATTGGATAGTACTCGCCCCAGTCAACGCTATCTCTTGCGCCAGTGCCAGTATGTTTTAGAGGAAATTTCCCTAGAAGAAATTGAACTGCTCCACAATCAACCACTCCAGATTCATCGTCAGTTTGGGGATTTGACGGTGGGAATTAGCCACCATCTTCCTGATAAGAACTGGGGGCGAGAGTTGATTCATACTGGATCACAAGAGGATTTTGACCGCTTGGTGGCCAATCCATCTTGTGATATTGCTGTTTATGGCCATATTCACCAGCAGTTGCTTCGTTATGGGACTGGTGGGCAATTGATTGTCAATCCGGGTTCGATTGGGCAACCTTTCTTTCTAGATGCCCAGTTGCGGAAGGACTTGCGTGCCCAGTATATGATTTTGGAGTTTGATGACAAGGGCTTGGTAGATATGGACTTCCGACGGGTAGACTACGATGTGGCAGCTGAATTGCAGTTGGCTAAAGATCTTAAACTTCCCTATTTTGAGGTTTATTATGAAAGTCTGGTCAATGGTATCCACCATACTCATCATCAGGAATTTCTGAGAGAATTGGCCCAGAAAGAGGGCTATGATAGGGAATTAGATGCCTGGTTAAAAGGTGGTAATGATTGACATTACAACTAAAAAGGGTATAATAAAAGAAAAAGAAGAGTAGAGGCAGGGGAGCCTCGTAAAAAGGAGAAGAGGATGCAAATTCCAAGTAGATTTACCATTGCGACTCATATGCTGATAATCATTGCCCTCAAGGGGAAGGAAAGTAAGGTGACCAGTGATTTTCTGGCTGCTAGTGTAGGGGTCAATCCTGTCATTATCAGAAAAACCTTGTCCCAGTTGAAGAAAGCAGAGCTGATTTCAGTTGCGCGCGGAACAGGGGGAACAGAGATTGTTAAGGATCTCAAAGACATTAGTCTATTAGATGTTTATCAAGCGGTTGAGTGTCTTGGAAAGACAGGTCAACTCTTCAGTTTTCATGACAACCCAAATCCAAATTGCCCAGTTGGAGCTCATATTCATGATGTTTTAGATCAAAAATTGGAGAGAATCCAGCTGGCTATGGAGGCAGAGCTTGGTCAGACCAGTCTAGAACAAGTCGTGGCTGATGCAGAGAGTCAAATGAAGGATTAAGAGGGGTAGATGCCCTCTTTTTCTCTATGTAAAATTGTGATAAAATAGAATCATTAAAGGAGGAAGAAATGTATCTCGTTATAGGAATTGTATTAGCCTTTATAGTGTCATTTTGGAAGGATAATAGAAGTTTGTGGAATCCAGTATTATTCTTATTATCCCTCATTTCCAGTTATTTTTATCTAGGCTACCTTTTTTATCAAAATGGGTATGAGAAGATTCATTTCGCTTTTTTTATATTTCCCTTTATTTTACTTCCTTTTTTGCTTTTTCTAAGTGGCATCTTTCTAATCTATAATGGGGTCATTTTGTTGAAGCGAGAGGGACGTTCAAAGGCTAATTATCTCTCCATGCTCCTTGGAATAGTCATTTTACTATTTTTTGCTTTGATGTCATTTCGATTGGGAGGACGACATGAATTATTTTACACCAATCACTTTCTAAATATTTTATTTGCATTTATTGCTTATTCTTACTTTATTTTTGGTTTTGCTTTTGTGGCTTTTATTCTGTACTCTATCTTGTATCTCTTTATTCCTAAGAAGAAGCATTATGATTTTATTATCATTCATGGTGCAGGTTTGTTAGACGGAGAAAAGGTAACACCTTTGCTGAAGAGGAGAATTGATAAGGCAGTGGAAGCTTATCACAAGTCTAAGAATCCTCATATCAAAATCATTGCCAGTGGTGGTCAAGGAGGAGATGAGAAGATTTCTGAAGCGCAGGCCATTACAAACTATCTTCTTGAAGAGACAGATGTTCCCCAAGATGCGATTATTCTGGAAGATCAATCAAGGACTACCTACGAGAACCTTCTCCTTTCTAAGGAACTTGGTGAGGAACTGGTAGCCAAACCTCAATTCCTCTTTGTTACAAATGACTATCATGTTTTTCGTACCAGTACTTATGCTCGTAAGTTAAAAATGAAGGGAGATGGCCTCGGATGTAGGACGGCAGGCTACTATATACCATCTGCTTTTATTCGGGAGTACGTAGCGCTCTGTGTCAAGATGAAATGGCTCTTCCTTGCCTTGTATGTCCTGCTGTTAGTTATCATTTTGTTAGCCTATAAAGGGGTTATTTGGTAGTTAGATTTTATTAAAAAAGACTTAGAATGCACATGAAAGTCTGTGTTCTAGGTCTTTTGTTTTATATACATTTGATTTTTGAAAGCTACTATCTATTTTTCCAGGCTTGGTAACGGGTATCAATCAATAATTGGGTGAGGCGACCCATAGTTTCCCTTTCTTCTGGAGTGAGGGATTGCGCTTGGATAAAGAGATGATGAATGTGTTCAAGCGCCTTTAAGGAAGACAAGTCATTGATAGAAGTAATACCAGAATCAAGAATGGTGCCAAAGAAGAGATCGAAGTAGAGCTGAAGTTCTTCGTCAGGGACTGTCGCTACCCATTCTTTGAAGGTTGTGTTTACTTGTTGACTATCGCTGTTGGTCTTATCCAGTTGGACGAAGTGTCTATCCTCAATCTGCCAACTAAAGGTATCGTGCTGGGCGATGCCACCTAAGGCAGTACTCTGAACGATGATTTGGTGGGCAGGAATTTCCAGCATCCTACCGATGATGGAACCTTGTGGAATGAAGACCTTGGTTCTATCCATTATTCTTTGATAACCTTCGGTCTGTGTCAATTCTTGATGGAGACCAGGCGCATCAAATGTATAGACTTCGGTAATCTGATTTTGCAAGCTTTGCTCAATTTGACTAGCCGCATAGATAGCTAGATTTCCTCCCTTGGAATGCCCAGCTAGAATGACTTTTTTCCTAGGATGGTGGACAAAAAAGTTTTCTAAATAGCATAGGGCGTGCTTTTGAGAAGGAATTTCCTTCATATAGGTCATGTGGAAATCTTCCTTCCAGCCAATGATACTGTCATCAGTCCCACGAAAGACAATCAGATAGGTATCGAGAGTGAGGCGGTAGGTCATAGCCGCAAATTGCTTTTGCAGCTCAGGGTCGATGTCGTTGATAAAATGGGAGAGTTTGCAATTTTTGAAGCGCTTGTGTTGAGATAGCTCATCCAATAGCTGGAGGCGATTTTTGCTGGTCAATATGTTAGATTCTCTTGGAACCTGAGGTGCAAGGTCTAAAAGTCGCATAGGAGTTGTGGAGACCAGATTATCAAAGGAGAGGTAGGTGGTTTCTGTTAAGGTTAGAATGTCTAATTCATTTAAAGGAAGGTCGTAAAAGGAATCGTGTGCGACATCTTTCAGATAGTCAAAAATATTGGTCATAAGAACTCCTTTCTTTTTATTTATCTTATCAAATTTCTCTCAAATTAGCTAGTAGGATTATCGCGCTTTGTTGGCTAAAAACAAGCTATGTCAAAATCAATTTTAGGCCTTCTAGCATGGGAAAATCTGTTATAATAATAGAAAAGGAGGAGCGCATGCACAAGATTTTATTAGTAGAAGATGATCAGGTCATTCGTCAACAAGTCGGAAAAATGCTCTCTGAATGGGGATTTGAAGTGGTTCTAGTAGAAGACTTTATGGAAGTTTTGAGCCTTTTTGTCCAATCGGAACCTCATCTGGTCCTCATGGATATTGGACTGCCTTTGTTTAATGGCTATCACTGGTGTCAGGAAATCCGCAAGATTTCCAAGGTGCCTATCATGTTTCTGTCTTCGAGAGACCAGGCTATGGATATTGTCATGGCAATCAATATGGGCGCGGATGACTTTGTGACCAAGCCTTTTGACCAGCAGGTTCTTTTGGCCAAGGTTCAGGGCTTGCTGCGCCGTTCCTATGAGTTTGGCCGTGACGAGAGCTTACTGGAATATGCCGGTGTTATCCTCAATACCAAATCCATGGATGTACATTATCAAGGTCAAGTCTTGAATTTGACTAAGAATGAATTCCAGATTTTACGCGTTTTGTTTGAGCATGCGGGTAATATCGTAGCGCGTGACGACCTGATGCGAGAACTTTGGAACAGTGACTTTTTCATTGATGATAATACTCTCTCTGTCAATGTGGCTCGTTTGCGTAAAAAGTTGGAAGAGCAGGGCTTGATTGGATTTATCGAGACCAAGAAAGGAATAGGGTACGGATTAAAGCATGCTTGATTGGAAACAATTTTTTCTAGATTATTTGCGCTCCCGTAGTCGTCTGTTTGTCTATCTGATTTCTTTGACGTTTCTGCTCTTACTTTTTCAGTTTTTATTTGCCAGTTTAGGAATTTACTTTCTCTATTTTTTTCTCTTGTGTTGCTTTGTAACCATCTTATTTTTCACTTGGGACATATTGGTGGAAATGCAGGTCTATCGCCAGGAAATTCTCTATGGGGAGAGGGAAGCCAAATCTCCATTGGAAAGAGCCTTGGCTGAAAAATTAGAAGCGCGTGAGATGGAACTCTATCAACAGAGGTCAGATTCAGAAAGAAAACTGACGGATTTGCTGGATTACTATACCTTGTGGGTCCATCAGATAAAGACCCCCATTGCAGCCAGTCAACTCTTAGTTGCAGAAGTAGCCGACCGCCAACTGAAGCAGCAATTAGAACAGGAAATTTTCAAGATTGACTCCTATACCAATCTAGTTTTACAGTATCTGCGTTTAGAGAGTTTCCATGATGATTTGCTCTTAAAGAAGGTTCAAATTGAGGATCTGGTCAAGGAAATAATTCGTAAATATGCTCTTTTCTTTATTCAAAAAGGCTTAAATGTCAATCTACATGACCTTGATAAAGAAATCGTGACGGATAAAAAGTGGCTGCTAGTGGTTATTGAGCAAATCATCTCAAACAGTCTCAAGTACACCAAGGAAGGTGGTCTGGAGATTTATATGGAAGGCCAGGAACTCTGTATCAAGGATACAGGAATCGGGATAAAAAACAGTGATGTCCTCCGAGTCTTTGAACGTGGCTTTTCAGGATATAATGGACGCCTAACCCAGCAGTCATCTGGACTTGGCCTCTACCTATCTAAGAAAATTTCTGAAGAACTGGGGCACCAGATTCGTATCGAGTCTGAGGTCGGTACAGGAACGACAGTGCGGATTCAGTTTGCTCAAGTGAACTTAGTCCTTGAGTGAGAAGAGACAATGAGTTTTTACCCAATCTCTTTTTGCTATATTTCAGGATATTTGAAGACTGTTTTTTACAAAATCAATAATAGAATTTTTAATACGGAATATAGTATAAATACTGGTTCAAAGTGAAGTTTTGTATGCTTTATACTTTTGTTGAGTATAAAATCTATAAACTAAGGGTGAATTACAAAAATTAATTTGAGATGAAGTGAATTGTAGACTTGGGAAATGTCTCCTATTCGATTTCAGAATGAATCGTTGATACAGGATTAAAAGAACTGCAACTTTCTTTTTATTTTGAATGAGATAGGTGTATATAGATTTGTGTAACTGGTGTAGAACTGTTTCCAAGAATTTATTGAATGTATCGAATACACACATTCTATTGATTTTGAACCAGTTTTTAATTTCTAAATGTTATAATAGTTTTATCAAGTAAAAGGAGACTGCCATGATTGGAGACAATATAAAATTCTTACGAAAATCACATAATCTGATATAACCAGAATTTTCACGGATTGTGGGTGTGTCACGAAATAGCCTAAATCGTTAGAAAAACTGAAAAAGCTTACTTTCAATAGAAGTATTGGAAATATTCATTTTACATCTATCAAAGAAACATGGGATAGACCTATATTTTACAAAATAGCAAATTATACTTGGAATGATAGTAAAAACTGCAGAACTTGTGTGATTGCCAATTATTGCACTCAATGTCCTGGTATCGCACTATCTGAAACAGGGAATAGTAGAGATTGTTCTTCGATATGTAAAAAAAGTATTAGTAAGGAGTATCGTATATGCTACCATATCTTAAAACTATTAGATGGTATCTCTTCTTTAATTTTCTTTTTGGTGCAATATCGAATATCTGCACTGCTTTGTTACCGTATTTCACGCAGGCATTAATCAAAGGGGATTATCAAGTAGCTCTATATGGTTACTCTATGTCAGTGGCAGGCTATTTGAGTTGTAACTATATCCAAATGATACTTGATTGGAAGCAGGGGATTATCTTTTCGACTACTTTGAAAAATGAGTGGTTTCGTTCACTTCTGGGACTCAGTCACCACGATTTCAAGCAGAAAACAGTAGCAGAGTATATTTCCTATCAATCTAATGACCTAGATTCGTTGGAAAAGGATTACCTTCCTCCATTGATGAGTTTTATCAAACAAATTTTACGTATCATCATTTACGCTTTCATTATTAGCAGAACAATTAATCCTATTGTATCACTGATTTTAATCTTTTCCACTGGAATTAGTATTCAAATTCCTAAAATCGTTGGGAAGTTGACCGCTAATCGTAGACAGGTTTACTTGAAAAAACAAGGAGATTACTATCGAACTTTGGAGGATTTGCTCATGGGACATCATTTGGTAAATAAACTAACTATGTCGCATTTTTTGAATCAACAAAAGAGTTCTCTAAAGAATTTGCAGGATAAGTATTTTAAGTATGGTTTGACAAAAATTACAGGCATCTTATTGACAGGTGTTTCTTTTGAATTCATTAGTCTTGTTCTGTTTATTTATTTAGCCTACTCTCTATCTCACCAGCAACTCGGTATTCCTGAGGTGGTGGCGAGTTTCGGATATATTAATGCTTTTTCTGAACCAATACAGGAAATCCTTTATGATTTACAAATGTTAGAGTCCGTAAAGCCTGTAATCAAGAGTTTTCAAAACATTGTTGGGAGACCCGTTTCAGTTCAAGCACCTCAACATTCTTTTGATACGATTACTTTGAAAAACATTTCCAAACAACTGGGAGAATCAAAATTGATAATTACTTCCGCTACGATTCAAAAAGGGGATAAAATTGCGCTTATTGGTAAGAATGGTTCTGGAAAAAGTAGTCTTCTCAACATTTTAAATGGAACAGATGAAGATTTTGAAGGACAAATTGTGCTAGATGGGCTTGTTTTGGACCATCTTTGGGGAAGATTCGGTATGATTCTGCAACAAGAACATACATTTATTTCGAGTTATGAAAATAATGTAACACTATTCAATAGTTTCAATGAAAAATTCAGAGAAGAAGATTTTGAAAAAATTCCACCACAATCCCTGTCAGGTGGTCAGCAACAACGAATGTATTTAAATCGTGAGAAAAATCGTAAAAATCCATTGCTTATCCTAGACGAACCTTTCTCTGCCTTGGATACTAATCAGTTTAAAATGGAATTGGAAAGAGTTCTGGAACTACCAAGTGCCGTCATTGTTACTTTACATCGCCAAAACGAATTATTAAGTAAGTTTGACCAAGTTTGGGAAATTAAGAATGGAGAACTTGTAATTTTGAAATAGCTAAATTATAAAGAATAAAACGCATAGTATCAAGGTTCAGGAGATACCGTTTTTCCTTCTTCGGATAAGGAAACAAAAATTTCTTGCTTCATCTATCTATTCAATTGATAGATTTCGTCAGAGAAAAACTGTAAAATTTTTGATATAATATAAAGGATGGACTGACGGATACTTAAAAGATAATTTTCAAAAGAATAACAGGTGAGAAGAAAAATATGTAAGATTGGACAGAAGTCTCTCTACCATCATCCATGCAGAAACAAGATTATATAAAATAAAAGGAGTAACCAATGAACGGAAATTATTCAACACGGGAATACCGTGAGAAATTATACGATGACCTTCATGTTCGATTGAGAGATACAGCGATTTTGATGTGTGCAATTTTTATTGCCTCTATCGGTCTAAATATGAATTCAACAGCTGTTATTATTGGAGCCATGTTAATTTTACCTCTCATGACACCGATTGTTGGACTGGGATTCGGTTTAGCTATTTTTGATACGCGTTTAATCAAGCAATCTCTAGAGGTTTTATTGACTCAAGTGTTGGTCAGTTTGCTTGTCTCGACTCTGTATTTCTGGATTTCTCCCTTGTCTTATGCAAGTAGCGAGTTGATCGCACGAACCTCTCCAACCATTTGGGATGTTCTCATTGCTATTGCTGGTGGGATTGCTGGTGTGATCGGTTCAAGGAAAAGAGTTAGAAAAACCAACAACACCAAGTCTTGAAGCTTTTTGGGATTTACGGCAAAATTTCTTTGCTTGTTTTCTTTCCTTTTTCTGGTTGGGATCGTTATGGATGGCACTAAACACATTATGGGAAAAGGTTGAGAAAATTTCCTCAGAAATTATTTGGTGGAATTTGTTTCTACTCTTGGAGCGGCAGGAGTTCTCTTTGGAGAATTTCATGCCATCCAAGATACCAGTCTGAATGATGTGGTGGACCGGATCTATATAAATGTCAAGGATTTACCGTTTCAGTCCTTGGGAGCTTTAGCTAATATCCTGTCTGATGTTAAGAAGGGACTGATTCAAGACAGTCATATCTGGTCTTTCTTCCAGTCATTTTTCAAACAATATCAGTTGATAATCAGCTTAAATCAGATCTATCAGTTTGTCTATCTTTCTCTGATGGAGATCATGTCCTATCTTCACTTTGATTATTGGAAAAAACGGCTCGGTCAGGAGCTAGTATGAATAAGGAGAACAAATGAGACGTTTAAAAATGTTATGGCATATTATACAGGTTACGGGTTTTACTCGGTTTGCTCTGAGTTTTGTGACCTTTGTTTTTGGGTCAGGAGGCGTGCTTTTCCTAGTTGAACCTGCTATCACAAATTACGGAGACGGTCTTTGGTATGCTTTTGTGACTTCGACGACTGTCGGCTACGGGGATCTCCTAGCTGTGACCTTGATTGGAAGGATTACCAGTGTCTTCTTGACGATTTATGGGCTCATATTTTTTGGCTGTTTATCAGCTGTTATTATTAATTATTATACCGATTTAAATAAGGAAAGAGGAGAGGACAAATGACTGCCAATTATTCAACACGGGAATACCGTGAGAAATTATACGATGACCTTCATGTTCGATTGAGAGATACAGCGATTTTGATGTGTGCAATTTTTATTGCCTCTATCGGTCTAAATATGAATTCAACAGCTGTTATTATTGGAGCCATGTTAATTTCACCTCTCATGACACCGATTGTTGGACTGGGATTCGGTTTAGCTATTTTTGATACGCGTTTAATCAAGCAATCTCTAGAGGTTTTATTGACTCAAGTGTTGGTCAGTTTGCTTGTCTCGACTCTGTATTTCTGGATTTCTCCCTTGTCTTATGCAAGTAGCGAGTTGATCGCACGAACCTCTCCAACCATTTGGGATGTTCTCATTGCTATTGCTGGTGGGATTGCTGGTGTGATCGGTTCAAGGAAAAAAGAAGCAAACAATATCGTACCAGGAGTAGCCATCGCAACAGCTCTGATGCCACCTATCTGCACTGCAGGTTACGGTTTAGCTAATGGAAATGTACGATTTTTATTTGGAGCTCTTTATCTTTTCTTGATTAACTGTGTCTTTATCATGCTAATCAACATTGTTGGAACAAGAATTATGATGAGAAAATCTCCCTTAAGTTCATTTAAAGAGTTAAATATTAAAATGAGAATTGGGTTGATCTCCTTGATTGTATTATTGATTCTTCCAGCCAGCTATTCAGCAGTCACTCTAACGATAGATCAAGCGCGAAAAGAAGGAATCAAACAGTTTGTAGGAAAAGAGTTCGCCAATCACACGGTCATTAATCAAGTCTACAAATCAAGAAACAATGAGTTGGTCTTGACGGTTGTTGGAGATCCGATTTCAAAAGAAGAATTAGAAACGCTCCACCAAAAACAAGCCTCTTACGGTATTCAATCTGTTCAATTGAAAGTCAATCAAGTTCATAATTCGACAAAATTAGACAGTGATTCGACCAAGGAATTTTATGAAACCATTAACAAGTATATCGATCAAAAACTCTCTGAAAAGGATTCACAAAAAGATCTCGTAAAAGAAAATGAAGCAGACAAGGATTGAGGATATTGACCTTATCTAACTCATGAAAGTAAATCTTGTGTGGTGGTTTGGTCAATCACTACTAGCTCGGATTAAATAAAATATAAAAAGCAACAGCTGTTTCAGTTGTTGCTTTTTAGGTAGTTAGGATTTTATCCCAGGTTTTATCTCTTATTTCTCAACGCGTGATTTGTTGGCGATATCAGCTAGGATAGCTTGAACAAAATCATCTACTGAGACAGTTTGTGTTTCTTTTTGGCCGTAGCGACGAACGTTGACTGTTCCGTCTTCCATTTCCTTGTCCCCAACGATTAATTGGTAAGGAATCTTGCTTGTTTGTGAAGCACGAATCTTGAACTGCATTTTTTCATTGCGTTCATCTACGTCTGCACGAACACCACGGTCACGGAGTTTTTTAGCTACTTCCCATGCGTAGTCCACGTGTTTTTCGTTAGATACTGGGATGAGAGTTACTTGGTGAGGTGCTAGCCATGTTGGGAAGGCACCCTTGTAGTTCTCAATCAAGATAGCTGTGAAGCGTTCCATAGTTGAGATAACTCCACGGTGGATCATAACTGGACGGTGCTCTTCACCATCAGCTCCGATATATTTAAGGTCGAAGCGTTCTGGAAGCAAGAAGTCAAGTTGGATAGTAGAAAGAGTTTCTTCTTTTCCAAGAGCAGTCTTAACTTGAATATCCAATTTTGGTCCGTAGAAGGCTGCTTCACCTTCGGCTTCAAAGTAGTCCACGCCCATTTCATCAAGGGCTGCACGAAGCATGGTTTGAGCATTTTCCCACATCTCATCATTATCAAAGTACTTATGAGTATCTTGAGGGTCACGAAGAGAGAGGCGGAAGCGGTATTCAGTCAAGTTGAAATCTTCATAAACATCGATAATCAACTGAAGAGCACGTTGGAATTCTTCTTGGATTTGTTCTGGAGTCACAAAGAGGTGACCGTCGTTAAGAGACATTTCACGTACACGTTGAAGACCAGTAAGGGAACCAGATTTTTCGTAGCGGTGCATCATACCGATTTCAGCGATACGGATTGGCAACTCACGGTAAGAGTGAACATGATGTTTGAAGACTTGGATGTGGTGCGGACAGTTCATTGGACGAAGGACAAATTCTTCCCCGTCACCCATGTCCATAGTTGGGAACATGTCTTCTTGGTAATGATCCCAGTGACCAGAAGTCTTGTAAAGTTCAACAGAAGCAAGTGGTGGAGTGTATACGTGTTGGTAGCCAGAAGCCAACTCTTTGTCTACGATGTAGCGTTCCAATTCACGACGGATAGTCGCACCATTTGGCAACCAGAATGGAAGTCCTTGACCAACCTCTTGAGAAATCATGAAGAGATCAAGCTCTTTACCAAGTTTACGGTGGTCACGTTCCTTAGCTTCTTCACGCATTTGAAGGTAGTTTTTCAAGTCTTTTTTGTCAAACCAAGCTGTACCGTAGATACGTTGCATCATAGCGTTGTCGCTATTTCCACGCCAGTAAGCACCTGCTACATGGAGAAGGTGGAAGATTTGGATACGGCCTGTTGAAGGGACGTGTGGGCCACGGCAAAGGTCTACATATTCACCCTGACGATAGATAGTCAAACCACCTTCGTCTTCAGAGTGTTCTTCAATCAATTCCAACTTGTAAGGGTCATTTTTGAAGATTTCACGCGCCTCGTCTTTAGTCACTTCTTCACGGATTGATGGGAAGTTTTCTTTGACAATTTTTTGCATTTCTTCTTCGATACGAGGAAGGTCTTCGTTAGAGATTTGACCAGCTGTGTTGTCTGTATCGTAGTAGAAACCATCTTCGATGGCTGGACCAACCCCCAAGTGAATGTCTGGGAACAGACGACGAGCTGCTTGGGCGAACAAGTGAGCAGCTGAGTGACGCAAGATTGGAAGGGCACCTTCGTGATCAGGTGTCACGATTTCGATGCTTCCATCTTCAGTGATAGCACGAGTAGTGTCGATGAGTTTGCCGTTGAATTTACCAGCCAAGGCCTTTTTAGCTAGGGAATTGCTGATAGATTGGGCAATTTCAAAAGTTGTAACGCCAGATTCGAATTCACGAACAGCGCCATCCGGGAAAGTAATGTTAATCATGATGTTCTCCTTACTTATATTATTGACGAATGTGTTAACCCTATTCTGAAAACAGGGACAGAGGACTGTGAAAGCTAGAAAAACAAAAAGCGACATCCTCGAAAGGACGTCGCAACGTGGTTCCACCTTCATTTATGTTCCTCAAAAAAGAGGGACACCTCTGATTGGCTCTAACGTGGCCACCGTTTTATGTTTTCATAAAAAATTCAAGAGTAGTATCAGTTTAGGCTCTCTATGCGTTTCCAGCAACCACGCACTCTCTAGTAGAAAGGGACTAAGTGACTTGTCTCTATGGATTATTATAGCATGATTGTGAGATTTTTCAAGGATTTTGTGAAAGTTTTTTGTTTTTCATTTTTGTAGAATATGCTTGATGCAAATACCGGAAGCCATGCCCACCAGAGCCAAGGTTTCATAGATTAGCAAGTAAATTAGTATAAACTCACCAAAGGTTATGATAGTAAAGCAAAAGAGCAGTCCGTTACCAATTAACCACCAAAGTGAGAAAAGGAAACGGTAGCTATAGAGTAGCGATATAATCAAGATTACCAGAGGTGTAAAGAAGAGAAGATTATTTACGTAGAGACTCTTGAGAAAAAGGGGGTCAGAAATGATTAGTGATAACAACTGATAAAGTGGCCAATAAAAGAAAAATATGACCAAATAATAGGGGAGATGGGAATAGAATCTACGCATGATAATCACCTCGTTTTAAAAAAACAGACAACTTAGATCTCTTGCTATGATTGTTATAGCATGTTTAAAACAAGAAAGTAAATCTGTTGACAAAGAAGTTAGTTATTGGTAGAATAGGGATTGTCGTAAAGACAAATAACTTCTTCTTGGTTACAGGCATGCCAACCTGTCACTCGGATGAAGCCAAATAAAAAGGAGAAACATCATGGCAATCTCAAAAGAGAAAAAAAATGAAATCATCGCACAATATGCACGTCACGAAGGTGATACAGGTTCAGTAGAGGTTCAAGTTGCTGTCCTTACTTGGGAAATCAACCACCTTAACGAACACATCAAACAACACAAAAAAGACCACGCTACTTACCGTGGATTGATGAAAAAAATCGGTCGCCGTCGTAACTTGCTTGCATACTTGCGTAAAAACGACGTTAACCGTTACCGTGAGTTGATCAACTCTCTAGGACTTCGTCGCTAATTCAAGATACAAAGGCCGTCAAAAGCACAAAGCAAAAATAGGAAAATTGACGAAGAAACTTCAGTTTCTAGGAAATTTTATCTTTTTTGCCAAGTGCTTAGGCCGTGTTCAATTGAGCATATCTTGATAATGAAGCTACTCTAAATTGGGTAGCTTTTTTACTTTTGTCACCTTACCTTGATATGCTCAAGTATAATCTTTGGTTACGGTTCCTAGCACTGTAAGGTAAAATAAACCAGAATGATCTTCCTTCGGGGAGATTTTTTTGTTTCACTGAAAGTTTCGTACATTCTTCTCCTCGCCGTCTAGTCTATAAACGTTTTATCCAGCAAGAATCATGATGCTAAGGGCGTAAGAAATCCGTATGAAAATAGGGAAACGACACCGTGTTCGATGAACACAAGGAGTTTCATCTTTTTCACTAGGATTTTAGCCCGGGCTCAAATCAGCTCTCGGACTTCAGAGGGCTTTTTTATTGAGGTTTTATCGGTCACAATTTTGGAGACTACAAAAACCTCAAATGGTATCAGCTAATTACACCATAAAGGTGCGTAGCTACTCGGCTTGAAAAGCCGAGTAGCTGTCTGCAAGCCCCTTCGGAGAGCCCACACTTTACGAAGTAAAGTATAGTATGTTATACTCTACATGGAAGTAGTTACTGAATTCCAGTTAGAAATTACTTTGTAACTACGTTTTGAGGAGGAGTAAAATGCTTTCCTATGTTCGACATTACCCACTAGCGATAGCTAAATTAATGTGTCTGTGCTCTCCTAAAATCTGCTGATTTATTACTGACCAATACAGGAGGTTTTTTATGGGACAGACAATCATATCTGCTATTGGTGTTTATATTTCCACCAGTATCGATTATTTAATTATTTTAATTATTTTATTTGCACAGCTATCACAGAATAAACAAAAATGGCATATTTATGCGGGGCAATATCTAGGCACAGGCTTACTTGTAGGGGCGAGTTTAGTTGCTGCTTATGTTGTTAATTTCGTGCCTGAAGAATGGATGGTTGGATTGCTTGGTTTAATTCCTATCTATTTAGGGATTCGCTTTGCAATTGTTGGAGAAGGTGAGGAAGAAGAGGAAGAAGAGGAAGAAATTATTGAAAGATTAGAACAAAGCAAGGCAAATCAACTGTTTTGGACAGTTACATTGCTGACAATTGCGTCTGGCGGAGATAATTTAGGTATCTATATACCTTATTTTGCTTCGTTAGATTGGTCACAGACCCTCGTGGCGTTGCTTGTGTTTGTAATCGGCATAATTATCTTATGCGAGCTTAGTCGGGTGTTATCCTCTATTCCGTTAATATTCGAGACAATTGAAAAATACGAGCGAATCATTGTGCCCTTAGTATTCATTGTACTTGGACTATACATCATGTATGAAAATGGCACGATAGAGACTTTTCTGATCGTGTAGATTTTTTTCACTAGGATTTTATCCCAATCTCAAATCAGCTCTCTAATTTTAGAGGGCTTTTTATGTTGTCACTTTACCTCGATATACTCAAGTATAATCTTCGGTTACGATTATTAGCACTGTATGACCAACTATATTTATTTTTCTCATCTTGTTCCATTGTTGAAAATATGGTATACTTTTCATGAGAATTTTCTAAATTTTTAAGATTCTATCAAAGGAGGTTTGCATGCTTTCCAAATTTTCTGGAAGCCGACAAGACCAGCAATTTGTGTTACTTTTAGTTATTTTGCTAGGTATTTTAGGGATTTCTCTCTTTCTAGCAGTTTCAATGGGATCTGTTGCGATTGATCTAGGAGATACCTATCGGATTATTTTGAGTAGGTTAGGATTTCCTCTTGAGATAGGAGAGGTTTCCAAGTCTACTCTTGCCATTGTATGGAACATGAGATTCCCCCGAGTATTGTTAGGTCTGATAGTAGGAGCAGGCCTTTCTATGTGTGGTAGCGTGATGCAGTCTACAGTGAACAATCCCATCGCAGAGCCTTATGTCTTAGGCATCTCTGCTGGTGCAACTCTAGGGGCAACCTTGAGCATCATTCTTGGTTTAAAAGTGATGATTAGCCTTGGAGCTTTTCTTGGAGCTATCTTGGCAACAATTGCTGTCCTCATCATTGCCTCTATGCAGGGAAGGATGACGACTTCTAGTCTAATCTTATCGGGAACGGTGGTCAACGCTCTCTTTCTGGCTTTTTCAAACTTTATTATCTCAGTTGGCGCTAATGCGGATAGTGTGATGACCATTAAGTTTTGGACCATGGGTTCGCTCGCTGGGACTTCCTGGGCAGACTTGGTCCTGCCAACTATAGTAGTAGGAATAGCCTTTCTATTTTTCTCTACTCAGTATCGTGTTTTCAATGCGATGATGATGGGAGATGAGGCTGCTTTAACTTTGGGAATTCCTTTACGCTTTTATTGGTATCTTTATGTGACAATGGTGGCTGTGCTGACAGCAGTCTTAGTGGCAACCTGTGGGATTATTGGATTTGTCGGTCTGATTACTCCACATTTAGCTCGAGGATTAGTAGGAACGAGTTACAAGAGGCTTTTTCCTGTTGCAACCTTGCTGGGTGCCCTCTTTGTGGTCTGGGCAGACGTATTCTCTCGTATCATCATCCCAAACGCAGAGCTTCCTATTGGTATTTTCACAGCCTTGGTAGGTGCTCCCTTCTTCATCTACATTGTTGGAGGTAGGAGAAGGGAGGTGAGGGTCTGATATGGACTTGATTTGTCAAGATATCCATTTTGGACTAGGAGAGAAAAAAATCCTCAAAGGAGTCTCTCTTAAGGTTGAAGGGCATCAATTTCACACGATATTAGGACCAAATGGAAGCGGGAAAACCAGTCTACTTAAACTCCTCTATCGTCAGGAAAAGGCGGACAAAGGTTTGATAAGCCTAGATGGAAAGCCTCTGGAACAATGGACGCTCAAAGAAACAGCCAAGCAAATGGCAGTTGTGACCCAGTTTAACCAACTGCAGTTTGATTGTACAGTTGAAGAAATCGTCTTGCTGGGAAGAACTCCCCACCTCTCTTTTTTACAGAAGGAAAGGGAAAGGGATTATGCGCTCGTTCAAGATGCCCTCGTTAAGGTGGATATGCTCGAGAAGAAAACTCGTCTCTATTCGTCTCTGTCAGGGGGAGAGAAACAGCGAGTCTTACTAGCCCGCGCCTTGGCGCAGGAACCGACTCTTTTGCTCTTGGACGAACCAACCAATCACCTGGATATCAGGTATCAGCTAGACTTGTTAGCCATTGTGAAAAATCTCAAGGTCAATGTTCTAGCTGTCCTACATGATATTCAACTTGCTTGTCGCTATTCGGATTATCTCTATCTGATGAAAGAGGGAGAAATCCTTTACCAAGGGACTCCAAAGGAGACCATCACCCCTGAGTCATTGCAAACTGTATACGGAGTTCAAAGTCAGGTGACTTGGACCGAGGACCAGCAAGCCATGATTCACTATTTATAAGAATGAAAAGGAAAACAAGATGAAAAAAACACTAAGCATTTTACTCGTGACAGTAGCTACCTTAACTATGGCAGCTTGTGGTAACACTACTACAGAAAAAGCTACCACACAATCAAGCGCAGAAACAAGTCAAAAGGCTAACGCAGAGACGACTTATCCGCTAACTATCAAAACTTATGATGCTAAAGGAAATGAAGTCGAACAAGTCTTTGACAAGGCACCTGAAAAAGTTATCACTAACAATCTTTCAACCACTGAAATCTTATTGGAGTTAGGGTTGAAGGATAAAATTGTTGGCATGCTCAATCCAGACAATGCTGTGACGGACAAATACAAGGACGCGATTGCGACTATTCCTCAAATTGGGGATAAAAAAACAGTCTCACAAGAGACAGTCCTTTCTTATGAGCCAGACGCTGTGATGGGTCGAAACATGATGTTTTCTGAAAAATCTTTGGGGACAGTTAGCACTTGGAATGAAAATAAAATCCCAGTGTATACTCAAAAAGCTTCTCTCTCAACAATTCAGCAAGATTTGGGGAATATCGTAGAAGATGTCAAAAATCTTGGAATGATTTTTAATGTTCAGGAAAAATCCAATGGATACGCAGCCCAATTACAAACTAAAATTGATGCTGTTAAGAAAGCAAACCCAGCAAGTCAAGGTGAAAAGAAAAAGGCTTTGATTATGGTTGCATATAATGATCAAACCTTCGGTGCCTACAAGTCTGCTTTGCAAGAGAGTTTGCTGAACCAACTTGGTTATACAAACGTTGCTACGGGGACATCAGGCTTGACCTTGGAAAATCTCGTGTCAATGGATCCTGAATTGATTATCTATGTAACCAGCGACCGCAATAAAAAATTGGATGAAAAAGCAGTAGAGTTGATGAAGGCAAATGCTGTTTTGGAAAGCGTTGCTGCTATTAAGAATCAAAAAATCATGACTATCTCTTACGATGAATTGATGGACTATGGTCCAGCAGTGATTGATTCCCTTGAGAAAATCAATGACTTTATCAATAAATAATGAGTTTGATTGGGAAGGAATTCAAGTCAAAATCAGCCTTCCTTCTAACTACGACCCCAATCAAACCTATCCGGCTATTTTATTGAATGATGGAAACTTGGATTTTCTATCGTCCCTTTCAGAATCTGTGATTTTAGTGGGCTTGACTTCTAAAAATCGCCTAGACGACTACACGCCCTGGAAGACATCTGCTCTGAGAGATGGAGCTCAAGATTTTGGCGGTCAGGCAACTGCCTATCATGATCATTTATTTGGAGATCTTTTAGATAAGTTGCAGTCGCTTTATCGCCTGGACGAAACTCGCCTTGCTTATGGAGGGTATTCACTAGGTGGTTTGGCGGCAGTCTACAGTCTTTTCAGCTTTGACAAGGTTTCCTGTGTCTTCTCCATCTGTGGTTCCTTTTGGTATCCTGATTTTGTGACTTACTGTAGGGAAGAAAAGGTGAAAAATTTGGACTGTTTGCTGTATTTACAGAATGGGCAAACAGAAGGAGCCAATCATAGCAATCGTTTGGTTCAAGCACCGGTATATGCTGAACAGATCCATACCAGTCTTCAGAAATGCTATCCGAATGGCCAGTTTGTCTTTGACCTCTATGGGCATCATGAGCAAGTGGCTGAGCGATTTTTAGCCTTTTCTAGCTGGTTGGCCCAAAAATGGAAAATCAAATAAAAGAATTATCCCTTGGCTTTTGCCAAGGGATTGTTGTATTTTTTAACCAAGAGCCTCTCTTTTCTTATCTGGATTCCAGACGAAGCTTGCGATAAAGCTAAAGATGATGGTTAGGATAGCGAGGATAATGGCAAGGATGAGGGCAGGGATGCGGATAAACCACCAGAGTGGGTTCGGTTTTTTATTATTGTGCCATTGTTTGGTTTCTTCGTCCAAACGTTGGAATTCTGCTTGGATTCGATTGGCGACTGTTTCAATGCCTTCATCATTCATTTTCTTGATATCTGAGATATCAATTGGATTTCCAAAGTTCATATCGACACGTTCACGACTAATCAAGCCCTTCAAAGTCATGGGACCTGTGTAGGTAACCGGCATGATACGAACCTTGGCCATTTTGGCAATCAGAGCTACGCCACCCTTGACATCGTTTGAGTGTCGGCTTCCACTTGGAAACATGATGAGAGAGCGGTCACTTTTTTTGAGAACATTGATAGGATATTTGATGGCTGAGGCGCTAGGATTTTCACGGTCGATAGGAAAGGCACCACACATACGAATCCACCAGCCAAAGATACGGTTGGTAAAGAGCTCTTTTTTGGCCATAAAGATAAATTGTTTTGGTTTGGTCGCAAAGGCCATATAAACTGGATCCCACCAGGTGCGGTGAGGTGCAACCAGAATATAATTTTCATCTTGATTAGGAATTTTATCGGTATTATGATAGTGGGCATTGCCATTGATGGACCATAGGAGCAATACAACCAATCCACGTAAATAAGTATAAAACATGCGATCTCCTTCGATTGTTTTCTTGTTATTATTATACCTTATCAAAGGAGGGCTGGCAAACTTTTCCCTTGACTAGGTTCGTATTTGGGATGAGATTAGAATTCTTTTAGAAAAAATGATATGATAGAATTCATGGATAAAAATAAGATTATGGGATTAACCCAAAGAGAAGTCGAGGAAAGACAGGCTAAGGGCTTGGTCAATGATTTTACCGCATCGGCTAGTACAAGCACTTGGCAAATCGTTAAACGAAATGTCTTTACCCTTTTTAATGCTTTGAACTTTGCCATTGCTTTGGCACTAGCCTTTGTGCAGGCTTGGAGCAATCTGGTCTTCTTTGCCGTTATCTGCTTTAACGCTTTTTCTGGGATTGTGACTGAGCTGCGGGCCAAACACATGGTGGACAAGCTCAATCTCATGACCAAGGAAAAGGTCAAGACTATTCGTGATGGCCAAGAAGTGGCTCTGAATCCTGAAGAATTGGTGTTAGGAGATGTCATTCGTTTGTCTGCAGGAGAGCAGATTCCCAGTGATGCCTTGGTTTTGGAAGGCTTTGCGGAAGTCAATGAAGCCATGTTGACGGGGGAAAGTGATTTGGTGCAAAAGGAAGTGGATGCCTTGCTTTTGTCAGGAAGTTTCCTAGCCAGTGGGTCAGTTTTAGCTCAAGTTCACCATGTCGGTGCAGACAACTATGCTGCCAAACTCATGCTGGAAGCCAAGACCGTTAAACCAATCAACTCTCGTATCATGAAATCGTTGGACAGGCTAGCTGGTTTTACTGGGAAGATTATCATTCCTTTTGGTCTGGCTCTCTTACTAGAAGCCTTGCTTTTAAAAGGCTTGCCTCTTAAGTCGTCCGTTGTAAATTCGTCGACAGCCCTTCTGGGGATGTTACCTAAGGGAATTGCCCTTTTGACCATTACTTCGCTTTTGACTGCGGTGATTAAGTTGGGCTTGAAAAAGGTCTTGGTGCAGGAGATGTACTCTGTTGAGACCTTGGCACGCGTGGATATGCTCTGTTTGGACAAGACGGGCACCATCACCCAAGGAAAGATGCAGGTGGAGGCTGTTCTTCCACTGACGGCAACTTATGGTGAAGAGACTATTGCCAGCATTTTGGCCAGCTACATGGCCCACAGTGAGGATAAAAATCCAACTGCCCAAGCTATTCGCCAGCGCTTCCAAGGCCAAGTAGCCTATCCTATGCTCTCTAATCTTCCCTTCTCCAGCGACCGCAAGTGGGGAGCTATGGAATTGGAAGGTTTGGGGACAGTTTTTTTAGGGGCGCCTGAGATGTTGCTGGCTTCTGAGGTCCCAGAAGCCAGAGAGGCTCTAGAGAGAGGATCACGTGTCTTGGTCTTGGCACTCAGTCAGGAGAAATTAGACCATCACAAGCCACAGAAACCATCTGATATTCAGGCTCTGGCCCTGCTGGAAATCTTGGATCCGATTCGAGAGGGAGCAGCAGAGACGTTGGACTATCTCCGTTCTCAGGAAGTGGGTCTCAAGATCATCTCTGGTGACAATCCAGTTACGGTGTCCAGTATTGCCCAGAAGGCTGGTTTTGCGGACTATCATAGCTATGTAGATTGCTCGAAAATCACGGATGAGGAATTGATTACTATGGCTGAGGAGACAGCTATTTTCGGACGTGTTTCCCCTCATCAAAAGAAACTCATTATCCAAACACTGAAAAAAGCGGGGCATACAACAGCTATGACAGGAGACGGAGTCAATGATATTCTCGCCCTTCGTGAGGCGGATTGTTCTATCGTGATGGCTGAGGGAGATCCAGCGACTCGTCAGATTGCCAATCTGGTTCTCTTGAACTCTGACTTTAATGATGTTCCTGAGATTCTTTTTGAAGGTCGTCGTGTGGTTAATAATATTGCCCACATTGCACCGATTTTCTTGATAAAGACCATCTACTCATTCTTGCTCGCAGTTATCTGTATCGCCAGTGCTTTACTAGGTCGGTCTGAGTGGATCTTGATTTTCCCCTTCATTCCGATCCAGATTACCATGATTGACCAGTTCGTGGAAGGGTTCCCACCATTCGTTCTGACTTTTGAGCGAAATATCAAACCTGTTGAGCCAAACTTCCTCAGAAGATCCATGCTTCGTGCTCTACCAAGTGCTCTCATGGTTGTGTTCAGTGTTCTTTTTGTGAAAATATTTGGAAGTAGCCAAGGTTGGTCTGAGTTAGAAATTTCAACTCTACTCTATTATCTCTTGGGGTCAATTGGTTTCTTATCTGTATTTAGAGCCTGCATGCCATTTACCCTATGGCGTGTCCTCTTGATTGTTTGGTCAGTAGGAGGATTCCTAGCCACAGCTCTCTTCCCAAGAATTCAAAAACTGCTTGAAATTTCAACCTTAACAGGACAAACATTACCTGTTTATGGTGTCATGATGTTGGTCTTTACCGTGATTTTCATCCTGACTAGTCGCTATCAAGCCAGAAAATAAAGAAAGGCTGCAATCTGTGGATTGCGGTCTTTTTAGGTACAAGATTGCCAGCTGAAATGTGGTATAATAAGAGGTAATAGAGTTTTGGAAAGTGAGAGAAGATGATTTCAAAGAGATTAGAATTAGTGGCTTCCTTTGTGCCACAGGGAGCCATTTTACTAGATGTGGGGAGTGACCATGCTTATCTGCCTATCGAGTTGGTCGAAAGAGGACAAATCAAAAGTGCCATTGCAGGTGAGGTTGTAGAAGGTCCCTACCAGTCCGCGGTTAAAAATGTTGAAAGTCACGGGTTAAAGGAGAAAATCCAAGTCCGTTTAGCAAATGGCTTGGCAGCCTTTGAAGAGGCAGATAAGGTATCGGTCATTACCATTGCTGGTATGGGTGGTCGTTTGATTGCCAGGATTTTAGAAGAAGGCTTGGACAAGTTAGCTAATGTAGAGCGTTTAATCCTCCAACCCAATAATCGTGAAGACGACTTGCGTATCTGGCTACAAGAGAATGAATTTCAGATTGTAGCTGAAAGTATCTTAGAAGAGGCTGGCAAGTTTTACGAGATTTTGGTGGTGGAAGCAGGACAAATGAAGCTATCAGCTAGTGATGTTCGCTTTGGTCCCTTCTTGTCCAAAGAGGTCAGTCCAGTCTTTGTCCAAAAATGGCAAAAAGAAGCTGTTAAGCTAGAGTTTGCCCTCGGACAAATCCCAGAAAAAAATCTGGAAGAACGTCAAGTTCTAGTAGATAAAATTCAAGCCATCAAGGAGGTTCTCCATGTTAGCAAGTGAAGTGATTAATGCGTATGAAGCCTTTTGCCCTCAGGAATTTTCCATGGAGGGAGACAGTCGTGGTCTGCAAATTGGTACTTTAGACAAGGATATCCAAAGGGTCATGGTGGCTCTCGATATTCGTGAAGAAACGGTGGTTGAAGCCATTGAAAAGGGTGTAGACTTGATTATTGTCAAGCATGCGCCGATTTTCCGTCCCATCAAGGATTTGGTAGCTAGCCGTCCACAAAATCAGATTTACATTGATTTGATAAAGCATGACATCGCAGTTTATGTCAGCCATACCAATATTGACATCGTTGAAAATGGCCTCAATGATTGGTTCTGTCAGATGCTAGGTATCGAGGAAACGACCTATCTGCAGGAGACAGGTCCTGAACGTGGAATTGGACGTATTGGGAATGTTCAGCCTCAGACATTTGGGGAATTGGCCCAGCATGTCAAGCAAGTCTTTGGTTTAGATAGCCTTCGATTGGTGCATTATCAAGAGAGAGATTTGCAGAAGCCTATTTCAAGAGTGGCCATCTGTGGTGGTAGCGGGCAGTCTTTCTATAAGGATGCTTTGGCAAAGGGGGCAGATGTTTATATCACTGGTGATATTTACTACCACACTGCTCAGGATATGCTGTCTGATGGCTTGCTAGCCTTGGACCCAGGTCACTATATCGAAGTGCTTTTTGTGGAAAAAATCGCAGCATTCCTTAGTCAATGGAAAGAGGAAAAAGACTGGGATATTGATATTTTTCCTAGTCAAGCATCGACCAATCCTTTCCACCATATCTAGTTAGAAAGTGAAAACAATGAAAAAAGTTGCTATTATCGGAGCAGGAATTGTGGGAGCAACAGCTGCCTACTACCTCTCGAAAGAAAGTGACCTAGAAGTAACCGTCTTTGACCATGGACAAGGTCAAGCTACCAAGGCCGCAGCAGGAATTATCAGTCCTTGGTTTTCCAAACGCCGCAATAAGGCCTGGTACAAAATGGCGCGTTTGGGGGCTGATTTTTATGTGGATTTGTTGGCGGATTTAGAAAAGTCAGGGCAAGAAATCGACTTTTACCAGCGTTTGGGAGTCTTTCTCCTGAAAAAGGATGAAACTAAGTTGGAAGAACTCTATCAACTAGCCCTCCAGCGCAGAGAAGAATCTCCCTTGATAGGGCAATTAGCCATTCTAGACCAAGAATCAGCTAATGAATTATTCCCTGGCTTACAGGGATTTGACCGCTTGCTATATGCTTCTGGTGGAGCGAGAGTAGATGGCCAACTTTTAGTGACTCGTTTGCTAGAAGCCAGTCAGGTCAAGCTGGTCAAAGAAAAAGTGAGTCTGAAGCCTTTATCATCAGGTTATCAGATTGGTGAAGAGGTGTTTGATCAGGTTGTTTTGGCGACGGGAGCTTGGTTGGGACGCCTGTTAGAGCCTTTAGGTTATGAAGTAGATGTTCGTCCCCAAAAGGGGCAACTCCGAGATTATCAACTTGCCCAAGACATGGAAGCTTACCCTGTTGTTATGCCAGAAGGGGAGTGGGATTTGATTCCTTTTGCAGGTGGGAAATTGTCCTTGGGTGCTACCCACGAAAATGACATGGGATTTGATTTGACGGTAGATGAAACCTTACTCCAGAAAATGGAGGAGGCAGCCCTGCCTTGCTATCCTAGTTTAGTAGAAGCTACCAGAGCTGGTGAGCGTGTGGGAATCCGTGCCTACACTAGTGATTTCTCACCTTTCTTTGGCCAGATGCCAGAATTGTCAGGTGTCTATGCAGCCAGTGGACTAGGTTCATCAGGCCTCACAACGGGTCCTATCATTGGTTACCATCTAGCTCAACTGATCCAAGGCAAGGAGTTGACCTTGGACCCTCTAAACTACCCAATTGAAAACTATGTCAAACGAGTAAAAAGCGAATAATACTCAATGAAAATCAAAGAACAAACTAGGAAACTAGCCGCAGGCTACTCGAAACACTGTTTTGAGGTTGTGGATCGAACTGACGAAGTCAGTAACCTACCTACAGCAAAGCAAGGCTGACGTGGTTTGAAGCGATTTTCGAAGAGTATAAGAATTTTACTGAAATTTTAGCCTCCCCTCTAGGATGGCAAATGACATTCCCTATCAAAAATGGTAAAATAAGAAAAAATAATCCGAGAATCGAGGAAAAAAGATGCAAGAAAAGATTTTGGTAACGGGTGGAGCAGGTTTTATCGGAACCCACACAGTTATTGAGTTAATCCAAGCAGGTCATCAAGTTGTTGTGGTGGATAACCTTGTGAATAGTAACAGAAAAAGTTTAGAAGTTGTTGAGAGAATTACAGGAGTTGAAGTGCCTTTCTATGAGGCAGATATCCGTGATACAGATACTCTTCGTGACATTTTCAAACAAGAAGAACCAACAGGGGTCATTCACTTTGCTGGCTTGAAGGCTGTAGGTGAATCTACCCGTATTCCTCTTGCCTACTATGACAACAATATAGCTGGGACTATTAGCCTTTTGAAAGCTATGGAAGAAAACAACTGTAAGAACATCATCTTCAGTTCTTCTGCGACAGTTTACGGAGATCCTCATACAGTGCCAATCTTGGAAGATTTCCCACTTTCAGTAACCAATCCATACGGTCGTACTAAACTCATGTTAGAGGAAATTTTGACGGATATCTACAAGGCAGACTCAGAATGGAATGTGGTCTTACTTCGTTACTTTAACCCAATCGGAGCCCATGAGAGTGGTGATTTAGGAGAAAATCCAAACGGTATTCCAAATAATCTTTTGCCATATGTGACTCAAGTAGCCGTTGGAAAATTAGAGCAAGTGCAAGTGTTTGGAGACGATTACGATACGGAAGATGGAACAGGTGTTCGTGACTATATCCACGTTGTTGACTTGGCTAAAGGTCACGTTGCAGCTCTGAAAAAAATCCAAAAAGGTTCAGGCCTAAACATTTATAACCTTGGAACAGGTAAAGGATATTCTGTTCTTGAAATTATCCAAAATATGGAAAAAGCAGTGGGACGCCCAATTCCTTACCGCATTGTAGACCGTCGCCCAGGTGATATCGCAGCCTGCTATTCAGATCCTGCAAAAGCCAAAGCAGAACTAGGCTGGGAAGCAGAATTAGGCATCACCCAAATGTGTGAAGACGCATGGCGTTGGCAAAGTAAGCATCCAAATGGATTTGAAGACTAAGATGGTGATGTCAATCATTGTCCCCTGTTTAAACGAAGAGGAAGTACTTCCTCTTTTTTATCAGACTTTGGAAGCTTTACTTCCAGATTTGGAAACAGAAATCGAGTATGTCTTTGTCGACGATGGATCAAGTGATGGGACTTTGGAACTCTTAAAGACCTATCGGGAGCAAAATCCGGCAATTCATTATATTTCTTTCTCGCGAAATTTTGGCAAAGAAGCAGCTCTGTATGCAGGCTTGCAATATGCGACAGGAGACCTAGTGGTGGTGATGGATGCAGATCTCCAGGATCCTCCTAGTATGTTGCTAGAGATGAAAAATTTACTAGACCAAAATGTAGACTTGGACTGCGTAGGAACACTGAGAACTAGTCGGGAGGGAGAACCAGTTTTACGTAGTCTCTGCGCTAATCTCTTTTACCGCCTTATGCAAAAAATTAGTCCAGTAGCCCTGCCGTCAGGTGTCCGTGATTTTCGCATGATGAGAAGATCTGTAGTGGATGCCATTTTAAGCTTGACTGAGTCCAATCGCTTTTCGAAGGGACTCTTTGCCTGGGTCGGCTTTAAAACCCACTATCTGGACTATCCAAATGTCGAAAGGCAGGCTGGCAAGACCAGTTGGAGTTTTAGGCAACTCTTTTTCTACTCCATTGAAGGGATTGTTAATTTTTCAGATTTTCCCTTGATTATAGCCTTTGTGGCAGGTCTCCTATCTTGTTTTATGTCTCTGCTTATGACCTTTTTTGTTGTGGTTCGGACCCTCATTTTGGGCAATCCGACATCCGGTTGGACCTCTCTGATGGCTGTTATTCTCTTTCTTGGTGGGATTCAACTCTTGACCATTGGGATTCTCGGCAAGTATATTAGTAAGATTTATCTAGAGACTAAAAAAAGACCACTTTATCTTATCAAAGAAAAAAGTGATCTTCCTGATTTTGCAGAAAAAAATAAAGAGAAAAGACTATAATTTTGCATGGAAATATGCTAAACTAGAAGGAGTGGAACGTTCCTGTCGATGTTAGAGTTAATCTTTAATCAAGGCACGTGTCGGACAGTTTCTAACAGCTTCTACGACGTCCTGACTAGGAGAGATTTCTTTTTCTAGTTGGTCAGGGTCATCGTAAAAACGCACGATTCCATTATCGTGGTAATCAAATAATTCAGAATAAGTTTGGCAAAGACCACAGGCAATGCAGCGTTCAGGTATAAGTGTGATTTTCATATTTATATTGTAATAAGAAAAGTAAAAAAAAACAAGGAGTAAGGTATGGCAAAAGAACCGTGGCAAGAAGATATTTATGAGAATCAGGAAGAAACAAGATCAGAACGTCGTAAGAGAGAACAAGGTGGAGGAGTGCTGGCTAATCGTATCTTGACTATTTTAGCAAGTATTTTCTTTGTGATTGTAGTCGTGATGATCATTGTTCTTATCTATCTTTCATCGGGTGGGAGCAATCGCACGGCAGCCTTAAAAGATTTTCACGAATCTGATGCAAATGTAGTACAGATTTCATCTTCTAGTAGTTCAGAGCATGCATCTTCTAGTTCAGAGGAGAAGGTAGAAGAGTCATCTAGTAGCTCAGAACATCCAACTGATCCAGAAGGAACTACAAAAGTCTTAGCTGGAGAAGGAGAAGCAGCCATTGCCGCTCGTGCAGGAATCTCGATTGCTCAGTTAGAGGCTTTGAATCCTGGCCATATGGCTACAGGATCTTGGTTTGCTAATCCTGGAGATGTGATTAAGACTAGATAGGAGTCATAAATGAAGACGATTCAAATTGCTATTGACGGTCCTGCTTCAAGTGGCAAGAGTACGGTCGCAAAGATTATTGCCAAGGATTTTGGATTCACCTACCTAGATACAGGTGCTATGTATCGTGCAGCGACCTACATGGCTCTCAGGAACCAATTAGGAGTTGAACAAGTTGAAGAACTTTTAGCCTTATTGGACCAGCATCCAATCAGTTTTGGACGCTCAGAAACTGGAGAACAACTTGTCTTTGTAGGAGATGTGGATATTACCCATCCTATCCGTGAAAATGAAGTGACTAATCATGTTTCTGCCATCGCAGCAATTCCTGAAGTGCGTGAGAAACTAGTTTCTCTCCAACAAGAGATTGCCCAGCAAGGCGGTATTGTCATGGATGGTCGCGATATTGGGACTGTTGTATTGCCACAAGCAGAATTGAAAATTTTTCTAGTAGCTTCTGTCGATGAAAGAGCAGAGCGTCGTTACAAGGAAAATATTGCCAAGGGAATTGAAACAGACCTTGAAACCCTAAAAGAGGAAATTGCTGCGCGTGACTACAAGGATAGTCATCGTGAGACTTCGCCTCTAAAACAAGCAGAGGACGCTGTCTACCTTGATACAACTGGCTTGAACATTCAGGAAGTAGTTGAAAAAATCAAAGCAGAAGCTAAAAAAAGAATGTAGATGTAGAGAAGCCGATAGATTGATATCGGTTTTTTTCTAAATTTGTCAAAATGCTGATTTTAAGGTATAATAGTTGCTGTTCGAGAAATTTTGATTTTCAAAGAATAGTGAATGATTATAAGGAGAAACCATGAACAACCTACCAAATTGCCCAAAATGTAACTCAGAGTATGTCTACGAAGACGGTGCCCTACTGGTTTGCCCAGAGTGTGCTTATGAGTGGAATCCTGCTGAAGTTGCAGATGTAGAAGAGGGCCTTGTTGCTATCGATGCCAACGGGAATAAATTGGCTGACGGTGATACAGTAACTCTCATCAAGGACTTAAAAGTAAAAGGTGCGCCAAAAGATTTGAAACAAGGGACGCGCGTGAAGAATATCCGCATCGTAGAGGGCGACCACAATATCGACTGTAAAATTGATGGCTTTGGTGCCATGAAACTCAAATCAGAGTTTGTGAAGAAAATTTAAGCATGTCAAAACACTATAAACTTGTATTTTATAGCCGTATCTTCTTGTTTCTAGCGGCTTTTACGGGAGTTTATCTTGAAATCGCCAAGCATGGTGGATTTGGGATGTTGCTCTATTATACGGTTCTGTCCAACCTTTTAGTCGCGATTTTTACGCTCTATCTCCTAAAGGTTATGAGCCGTTTAGGTGAAAACTGGCAAAGACCAAGTCTCTTGCGCTTAAAAGGTGGGGTCACCATGAGTATCATGATTACCTGTGTGATTTACCATTTCCTCTTGGCACCCATTGCGACTAATTTCTATACTCTAGAAAATTTCCTTTGCCACTATATCGTTCCCCTCTGGTTTTTAGCAGATACCCTCTTTTTTGACAAACAGGGTCAATACAAGATTTGGGATCCAATTGTGTGGACGATTTTACCCTTGCTTTATATGATTTTTGCTCTTTTTAATGGCTTGGTACTGAAACTTGATGTTCCTAATTCTAAGGTCAGTCCCTTCCCTTACTTCTTTTTGAATGTGAACAAGGGTTGGGATGTCGTGTTCAAGTGGTGTCTGATTATCTTTGTTGCCTATATGGTGGCAGGATTTATCTTCTACTTTATTAAGCAAATCAAGAGAAAGTCATCCTAATACTCTTCGAGAATCTCTTCAAATCACGTCAGTTTCGCCTTGCCGTATATATAGTTACTGACTTCGTCAGTTTCATCTACAACCTCAAAACCATGTTTTGAGCTGACTTCGTCAGTTCTATCTACAACCTCAAAGCAGTGCTTTGAGCAACCTGCGGCTAGCTTCCTAGCTTCCTAGTTTGCTCTTTGATTTTCATTGAGTATAAGACACAAGGGATTCATTTTCGAGTTTAAGAAGGAGTCTGTACACTAAAGAGGCTTCTTCTTTTCTTGCTTGTTTGATAACTATCAAAAGAGACAGAAGATTAAGAGAAAATATAGAAAGAGATTTCATGAAACAATTTTTAGAACGGGCCAGTATTTTGGCTCTCTCCCTCGTTTTGATTACATCCTTTTCCATCTCGAGTGCCCTGCCAGCCATGTTTGACTATTATCAAGGTTATCCTAAGGAACAAATTGAGCTCTTGGCGAGCTTGCCTTCCTTTGGAATCATGATTATGTTATTACTAAATGGTTTCTTAGAAAAAATATTTCCTGAGCGCTTACAGATCAGTTTGGGATTGCTGATTTTATCACTAAGTGGAACGGCTCCCTTTTGGTACCAAGCTTATCCTTTTGTCTTTGGAACACGGATTCTTTTTGGTTTGGGTGTTGGGATGATTAATGCCAAGGCCATTTCCATTATCAGTGAACGCTATCAAGGAAAAACGCGAATTCAGATGCTAGGGTTACGTGGTTCTGCAGAGGTCGTTGGAGCTTCTCTCATTACCTTAGCAGTCGGCCAGTTGTTAGCTTTTGGTTGGACAGCTACCTTCCTAGCCTATAGTGCTGGATTTTTGGTGCTAACCCTTTATCTGCTCTTTGTCCCTTATGGAAAGGAAAAGAAAGAAGTCAAGAAAAAGGAGAAGGAAGCAAGTCGCTTAACTCGGGAAATGAAAGGCTTGATTTTTATCCTAGCTATTGAAGCAGCAGTTGTAGTTTGTACCAATACGGCTATTACCATCCGTATTCCAAGTTTGATGGTGGAAAGAGGACTTGGAGATGCCCAGTTATCTAGTTTTGTTCTTAGTGTCATGCAGTTGATTGGGATTGTGGCTGGTGTGAGTTTTTCTTTCTTGATTTCTATCTTTAAAGAGAAACTGCTCCTCTGGTCTGGTATTGCCTTCGGCTTAGGGCAAATCGTGATTGCCCTGTCTCCATCCTTGTGGGTGGTAGTGGCAGGAAGCATTCTTGCTGGTTTTGCCTACAGTGTAGCCTTGACGACGGTCTTTCAACTTGTCTCTGAACGAATTCCAGCTAAACTCCTCAATCAAGCAACTTCATTTGCTGTATTAGGCTGTAGTTTCGGAGCCTTTACGACCCCATTTGTTCTAGGTGCAATTGGCTTACTAACTCACAATGGCATGTTGGTCTTTAGTATCTTAGGAGGGTGGTTGATTGTAACCTCTATCTTTGTCATGTACTTACTTCAAAAGAGAGCTTAGGATTGGTTTCCTAAGTTTTTCTTTTTGTGAATTTTGTACCCAGACAATATTTGTTTTAGAATCTTGTTTACAGATTATTTTCTTGATAAAATAGAAGTTATGACAAGATACAAAGCAACTATTTCCTATGACGGTTACGCCTTTGCTGGTTTTCAACGCCAGCCTCATGCGCGTAGCGTTCAGGAAGAAATTGAAAAAACCTTGACCAGGTTAAATAAAGGGGGAGCCATTACTGTTCACGGTGCTGGTAGGACTGATAGTGGGGTTCATGCTTTGGGACAGGTGATTCATTTTAACCTGCCTTATCAAATGGATGAGGAGAAGCTCCGTTTTGCTCTAGACACTCAGTCCCCTGAAGATATTGATGTGATTTCGATTGAGCTTGTGGCGGATGATTTTCATTGCCGTTATGCTAAGCATAGCAAGACCTATGAGTTTATTGTGGATAGAGGACGTCCCAAGAATCCTATATGCCGTCACTATGCCACTCACTTTCCCTACCCACTCGATGTGGAACGCATGCAGATTGCAATCAAAAAGTTAGAGGGAACCCATGATTTCACTGGTTTTACAGCCTCTGGGACTAGTGTAGAGGATAAGGTTCGCACCATCACAGAAGCTAGTTTAGCAGTTGATGAGACAGGTCAGTTTTTGACCTTTACCTTTTCAGGAAATGGTTTCTTGTATAAGCAGATTCGAAATATGGTGGGGACACTGCTCAAAATCGGAAATAATCGTATGCCAGTGGAGCAGATTGACCTCATCTTGGAGAAAAAGGACAGGCAGCTTGCAGGTCCCACTGCAGCACCAAATGGTTTGTATTTAAAGGAGATTCGTTATGAAGAATAATCGTATTTTAGCACTTTCTGGGAATGATATTTTTAGTGGTGGTGGCCTGTCAGCTGATTTGGCTACCTATACCTTGAACGGCTTGCATGGTTTTGTAGCAGTGACTTGTTTGACAGCCTTGACGGAAAAGGGCTTTGAAGTCTTTCCAACTGACGATACCATTTTTCAACATGAATTAGATAGCTTGCGTGATGTGGAGTTTGCAGGGATTAAGATTGGTCTTCTCCCTACTGTCAGTGTGGCTGAGAAGGCATTGGACTTTATCAAGCAACGCCAAGGAGTTCCTGTGGTATTGGACCCTGTCTTGGTCTGCAAGGAAACGCACGACGTAGCAGTTAGTGAACTCTGCCAAGAGTTGATTCGCTTTTTCCCTCATGTCAGTGTGATTACGCCTAATCTTCCTGAAGCAGAATTATTGGCTGGTCAGGAAATCAAAACCTTGGAAGACATGAAAGTTGCAGCGCAGAAATTGCATGAATTAGGAGCGCCAGCAGTCATTATCAAGGGAGGCAATCGCCTTAGTCAGGACAAGGCTGTAGATGTCTTTTATGACGGACAAACCTTTACAGTCCTAGAAAATCCTGTCATCCAAGGCCAAAATGCTGGTGCAGGTTGTACCTTTGCCTCAAGCATTGCCAGTCACTTGGTTAAAGGTGATGAACTTTTACCAGCAGTAGAAAGTTCTAAAGCTTTCGTTTATCGTGCCATTGCACAAGCAGATCAATATGGAGTAAGACAATATGAAGCAAACCAAAACAACTAAAATCGCCCTTGTATCCCTATTAACCGCCCTTTCTGTGGTTCTAGGTTATTTCTTAAAAATTCCAACACCGACAGGAATTCTAACTCTCTTAGATGCGGGTGTCTTCTTTACGGCCTTTTACTTTGGTAGTCGTGAAGGAGCTGTAGTCGGAGGACTAGCAGGTTTCTTGATTGACCTCTTATCAGGCTACCCTCAGTGGATGTTCTTTAGCTTGGTCAACCATGGCTTGCAGGGATTTTTTGCAGGATTTAAAGGGAAAACTCAGTGGTTAGGCCTCGTTTTGGCAACTATTGCCATGGTAGGGGGCTACGCCTTGGGTTCTACATTGATGAATGGCTGGGCAGCAGCCCTACCAGAAATTTTACCAAATTTCATGCAAAATATGGTAGGGATGATTGTAGGATTTATTCTTAGTCAAAGTATCAAGAAGATTAAGTAAAGAGGCTGAGTCAAAAGTCTTTCAAATAAGAAAAACGCATAGTATCAGGTGTTGAAAGCTTGATACTATGCGTTTTATTGTGGGAAGATTTTCGAAAAATATTAATCAAAATAAAGCAAGTCTTTGCTGGTGCTTGTAAAGAGGTCGAAGCCATCCTTGGTAACAACACCGCAGTCTTCAATACGGACACCGACTTTACCAGGGATATAGATACCTGGTTCAACAGAGAAGCACATGCCTTCTTCGATGACCATGTCGTTTCCTTCCATGATAGATGGGAATTCGTGGACATCCATACCGATACCGTGACCAAGACGGTGGTTGAAGTACTCGCCGTAACCAGCTTTTTCAATGACCTCACGGGCCGCGCGGTCCACTTCATGAGCAGTCACACCTGGCTTGATAAAGTCAAGAGCAGCTTGTTGGGCTTCAAGAGTTAAGTTGTAAATATCTTTCTTGAATTGGTCTGGTTTGCCGACAGCGACCGTACGAGTCATATCTGACGCATAGCCGTTGACTAGAACACCAAGGTCAAAGAGGAGAAGAGCATTATTTTCAACCTTATTTGCTGCTGGAATGCCGTGTGGATTTGCAGCATTATCACCTGTCAAGACCATGGTGTCAAAGCTCATTTCATAGCCTTCACGTTTCATAGCAAAGTCAATTTGAGCGATGATATCTGTCTCAGTCTTATCAAGAGAAATATTGTCAAAACCAACCTTAACTGCCTTGTCAGCATAGAGACCTGCAATCATCATTTTTTGCACTTCGTCAGCTGATTTGATGAGGCGCATGCGTTGGATACGAGGAGTGAGGTTGTTAAACTCAGCAGTTTCAAAAACTGTTTTCAAGCCATGATATTTGGTCAAGATGAGATTGTCAAACTCAACAGCGACACGTTTGAAGTCAAGTTGTGGAAGAGCATGTTTCATTTTTTGCCATGGATTTTCAGAGTCCACATAGCCCACAACTGGGAAGGAAACAGTGCTGCTCGCACGCTCCACTTCAAGGGCTGGGACAAAAAGGAGGGGTTCCTGATCCGCTAGGACAAAAAGGAACATTTGGCGTTCATGGGGATCACTGTAAAAGCCAGTGAGGTAATTGATTGTGACGGGGTCAGATACGACAGCGACGTCTAGTTTTTCTGATTCAAGATATGTTACGATTTGTTGTAATTTAGACATATGCTACCTTCTTTCTACCCCTCTATTTTGGCAAAAAATGAGAGAAAATGCAAGGGAGAAGGGTAAAAGAACAGACAAAAAGAACTCCGACAAGATAACGGAGTTCTTTGATATCATTTTCCTTTGTTTAAGAAAAGTCAGCCTTGCTTTTGACATCACTGTATTCTTCAGCGATTTCTTGGCTGAGAATGTCCTTATAAGCAGGGAGTTGAATGTCCTGACCATATTTCTTCTTGAGGGCAGTAGTGACTAGGCGATAAGCTAGATTGGCATTACGAGAGAGGATAGGCCCATGGAAGTAGGAACCAAAGACATTCTTATAATGAACACCTTCGCCGACTTTTTCTTCGTTATTTCCATTTCCATAGACAACCTGTCCCAGCGGTTTTTGATCATCTGAGAGGAAGGTACGGCCCTGATGATTTTCAAAACCATAGTAGGTTTCATCGAAATCTTCATTGTGAATCTTGATGTCCCCGATAAAACGGTTATTGGTCTGATTGAGGGTGTAGTGGCCCATGACCCCTAGTCCTTCGATGCGTCTCCCTGAAGCTTCAACATAATATTGGCCCAATAGTTGGAAACCACCGCAGATAGCCAGAACCACACCGTCGTTTTGGATGTAGTTGTCAATGCTCTCTTTTTTAGCAGGTAGGTCGTCTGCAATGATACTCTGTTCAAAGTCTTGACCACCACCGAAAAAGGCAATGTCGTAGTGATTTTCATCAAAGTTATCATGGAGAGAAACGATGTCAACCGTCACATGGGCTCCCAGTTTTTCAGCCACATACTTGAGCATGAGGATGTTTCCATTGTCCCCATAGGTATTCATGAGATTTCCGTAGAGGTGGGCAATGTTGAGCTGATAGGGGTAATTGCTAGCTTTTGAGGAAAGTGAAGTATAAACCATTAGTTCATCTCCTTTCTAACAATCTGACGACTAGCCAGCAGTTCGCGGAATTCAAGCATAGCAGTATAGGTAGCTAGAATATAAGCATGCTTGCAGTCTTGGTTCTCAATGGTCTTAAGAACTTGCTCCAGACTACTTGTTTCAGTAATTTTATCAGCTGGATAGCCAGTTACTCGTAGACGACGTGCGATTTCAGAATGGCGAACACCGCCAGCGTTGATTTCGGGAATGTCCATGTCAGTGATTTGTTCAAAATCAGCATCCCAGATCCAGCTGGTGTCAATGCCGTCTGCATAGTTAGCGTTAAGGAGGACAGATAGACTAAATGGATAAGGTGCTAGTTTAATCATTTCGATAGCTTGGGTCGCACCGACTGGATTTTTAATCAAGACGAGGGTGCATTCCTTGTCACCGATATGGAAGGTTTCTTGGCGTCCAAAGACTGCACGGCTCTTGTCAAATCCCTGCTTGATGAGTTGTGGATTTGCACCAAGGAAACGGGCGATAGCAACTGCAGCTAGGGCGTTGTAGATATTGTAGAGACCACCGATTTGGATACCATATTCTTGGCCGTCTATGACAAAGCGAGAGCGATTGTTGGTCAACTCAACTAGTTCTGTCAAGCGATAGTTGAGATCAGGACGTTTGCAGCCACAATTTTCACAGATATAGGCCCCCAAGTTGGCATAGGTATTGTGCTCATATTTGAGGATGCCTTGGCAGTCAGGGCAGAGGATTCCTTCGGTATTATAGTGAGCCAGCTGGGCTGGACCTTTCTCCAAGTCAAAACCAAAATACTCTACAGGATTTGGAATAGCTGGCTTGTAGAAAAGTGGACTGTCTCCATTAAGAAGAACAGTGGCAGTAGGCACCTTACGAATGGCATCCAAAATCATCTTGTAAGTTGTGTAAATCTCACCATAGCGGTCCATCTGGTCACGGAAAATATTAGTAATAACAAATAAGCTTGGCTTGATGTAGTCACAGATACGAGATAGACTGGCTTCGTCGATTTCTAGGACGGCAATATTTTTCCCAGTTTTAGAAGATTTGGCTGTTAAGAAGGTTGTCGCAATTCCTGTAATCATGTTGGCACCGCTTGGGTTGGTCAGAACTTGACCATAAACCTCTTTTAAAATGCCGACAGTGAGAGCAGTTGTCAAGGTTTTTCCGTTGGTTCCAGTCACTACGACAATCTCGTAGTTCTTAGCTAGGTTTTGTAAAATATCTTTATCGAATTGAAGGGCAAGTTTTCCTGGAAGCGTACTTCCACGGCCAAGACGGCTTAAAATGAAGTGGGAAGAACGCCCAGCAAGAAGGCCCAAAGTAGTTTTTAATTTCATGTTTCTATTATATCATAAAAGAAGGAAAAGACAGATTTGAGATTCCGCAGAAGTAAAAACAGCCCAAGGAGGGCTGTTCGATACGATTAAATCTCAACTTAAATCGCAAACAAGTCATTCAAGTTCTCAGCCAAGGTTGGGTGAGTGAAGATTTGTTTTGTGAAGTAAGTGTAAGGAATTTTGTTGTCCATAGCAACAGTGATGATGTTGATGATTTCTTGAGAACCTTCTGAGAAGATGCTTGCTCCAAGAATTTCTTTTGTTTCAGTATTAACAACAGCTTTGAAAGCTCCGCGAAGGTCTCCGTTTACGTGACCACGAGGCATTGCTGCAACAGGGATTTCTTTCACTGCGTATGGAAGTTTCAAATCAGCTGCTTGGCTTTCAGTCAAACCAACTTGTGAAAGTGCAGGTGTGATGAACATAGTATTTGGTACATTGAGACGGTCTTCAAGTGTGTAGCTGCCATCTCCAGCAAGGTAGCTGTAAACAACACGGAAGTCATCAAGTGAAATGTAAGTAAATTGAAGGCCACCGTTGACATCTCCAACTGCAAAGACACCAGGAACGTTTGTTTGACAATGTTTGTCTACTTTAATAGCACCACGTTCAGTTAGTTCAATATCTGTATTTTCAAGTTGAAGTGGTTCTACGTTTGGTTTACGTCCTGTTGCGTAGAGAAGGGCATCGAAACGGTAAGTTTCGTTTTCAGTCACAACGAGCACTTGGTCACCGTCGTTTTTGATTTCAGTAGTACGGATATTTTGAAGCAATTCAATACCGTCTTCTTCCATGTATTGTTTAGCAAGAGCTGCGATGGAAGGTTCTGCACGAGGAAGGAAAGTATCCAAGGCATCTAGGACTGTAACCTTGCTTCCAAGTTTGTTGTATAGGCCGGCAAATTCAAGACCGATATTTCCACCACCAAGGACTCCAAGGTTTTCAGGTAATTTGTCCAAGTTTTGGATACCTGTTGAGTCAAAGACGTTTTTGCTTGTAGCAAGTCCAGGGATTGGCAAGACGTTTGAAACAGCACCAGTGTTGATGACGATTGTTTCAGCAGTCAGTTCTTTCTTTTCATCACCAGCTTGGATTTCGATGACTTTATTTGAAAGGAAGTGAGCTTCCGCATCAAAGATATCGACGCCTGTACCAGCAACAGTCGCATAGTTTTTACCGTTGAGGCGACTAGTGATAGTGTTTTTGGTAGCAATCACTTCTTCAAAAGACAAGTCTTTCTCAGCAGCAACCAGCAAAGTTTTAGTTGGGATACAACCAATGTTGATACAAGTTCCACCGTACATAGCTTTGCTACGTTCAACGAGGGCAACTTTTTTACCAGCTGAAGCCAATTTACCTGCTAGTGTTTTACCAGCTTTACCAAATCCGATAACGATTAAATCATAAGTTAACATTTAGAGTTCCTCCTATTCGAATTTCATTCTAGCATAAGAAAAAAACTTTTGCACAATTCTGCTACGCTTTAAAAAAGTTTATGAAATAGTGGAAATTTCATCCTTATTTTCTCTGAAAAATCGTTTACATGAGTTTATCGATAGATTGGGCTATCTTTTGCTTCTCTCTTGTGTTATACTAGATAGGTTGCAAAGAAAACAGTACTTTTCTTTTGTGGAAAAGAAGCAACACGATTTTATATCCAGTATATGAAAATACGTCATAAAAAGAAAAGTATAAACTAAGCCCTATAGGGTGGCTTCGCACCACCTTTAGAAAGAAGAATATCGTGAAATTTAATGAATTAAACTTGTCTGCTGATTTGCTAGCAGAGATTGAAAAAGCTGGTTTTGTAGAAGCCAGTCCGATCCAAGAACAAACCATTCCCTTGGCCCTTGAAGGCAAGGACGTTATCGGTCAAGCTCAGACTGGTACAGGAAAAACTGCAGCCTTTGGCTTGCCTACCCTTGAAAAAATCCGTACAGAAGAAGCGACCATCCAAGCTTTGGTCATCGCTCCAACTCGTGAACTCGCTGTCCAAAGTCAAGAAGAACTCTTCCGCTTTGGCCGTAGCAAGGGAGTCAAAGTCCGTTCAGTATATGGCGGATCAAGCATTGAAAAACAAATTAAAGCTCTTAAATCTGGTGCCCATATCGTGGTGGGAACTCCAGGCCGCCTCTTGGATTTGATTAAACGCAAGGCCTTGAAATTACAAGATATTGAAACTCTTATCCTTGACGAAGCGGATGAAATGCTCAACATGGGCTTCCTTGAAGACATTGAAGCTATTATCTCCCGTGTCCCTGAAAACCGTCAAACTTTGCTTTTCTCAGCAACTATGCCAGATGCCATCAAACGTATCGGTGTTCAGTTTATGAAAGACCCTGAGCACGTGAAGATTGCTGCTAAGGAATTGACAACAGAATTGGTTGACCAATACTATATCCGAGTTAAAGAACAAGAAAAATTTGATACCATGACTCGTCTCATGGATGTGGAACAACCAGAACTTGCTATCGTATTTGGTCGTACCAAACGCCGTGTAGATGAATTGACTCGTGGTTTGAAAATCCGTGGCTTCCGTGCAGAAGGAATTCATGGCGACCTAGACCAAAACAAACGTCTTCGTGTCCTTCGTGACTTTAAAAATGGCAATCTTGATGTTTTGGTTGCAACAGACGTTGCAGCGCGTGGCTTGGATATTTCAGGTGTGACCCATGTCTATAACTACGATATTCCACAAGATCCTGAAAGCTATGTTCACCGTATCGGTCGTACAGGTCGTGCTGGTAAGTCAGGTCAGTCTATTACTTTCGTATCACCAAATGAAATGGGCTACCTCCAAATCATTGAAAACTTGACTAAGAAACGCATGAAAGGTCTCAAACCTGCAAGTGCAGAAGAAGCCTTCCAAGCTAAAAAGCAGGTAGCTCTCAAGAAAATCGAGCGTGATTTTGCAGATGAGACTATCCGTGCCAACTTTGAGAAATTTGGTAAGGATGCTCGTAAGCTAGCTGCCGAATTTACTCCAGAAGAATTGGCAATGTATATCTTGAGTCTGACTGTTCAAGATCCAGATAGCCTTCCAGAAGTGGAGATTGCACGTGAAAAACCACTACCGTTTAAACCATCAGGTAATGGCTTCGGTGGTAAAGGTAAGGGAGGTCGTCGTGGAGATGACCGTCGTGATAATCGCCGTGGAGACAACCGTCGTGGTGGTCGTCGTGATGATTTCAAAAAAGGAAGTCGTGGCAACGATCGTTTTGATAAGGAAAAACGTTACCGTAAAGATAATAAAAAACCACGCAATACTTCAAGCGAAAAGCAAACAGGCTTTGTTATTCGTAACAAGGGCGATAAATAAGAAAAAGCGGTTCAAAATGAATCGCTTTTTTATATAAGGAGACCGAATGGAAAAGAAAGATAAATAAAATAGATATATTATCTTCTTGTAATATTATAATACACAAAAATAAGGGGCTTGTCAATAGAAAAGAAGCAATTTAATTAAAAATATTCTTGTTTTTTCAAATTGCAATTAAATAAGCAATTTTCAGATAATAATTGAAAATTCAAGCTGTTTATGTTATAATGATAGCGATTAAATTCGAGGTGAAAAATGGCACATTTATTAGAAAAAACTAGAAAAATTACTTCTATCCTGAAGCGCTCAGACGAGCAGTTGCAGGAAGAGCTTCCCTACAATGCGATTACCCGTCAATTGGCAGATATTATTGACTGTAACGCCTGTATCGTTAATAGCAAGGGACGTCTCCTTGGCTATTTTATGCGTTACAAAACTAATACAGATCGTGTAGAGCAATTCTTCCAAACTAAAATTTTCCCGGATGACTACATTCAAGGTGCGAACATGATTTACGATACAGAAGCCAATCTGACAGTTGATCATGATTTGAGTATTTTCCCTGTGGAAAGTCGTGCCGACTTTCCAGATGGTTTGACGACTATTGCACCGATTCATGTATCAGGGATTCGCCTTGGTTCTTTGATTATTTGGCGCAATGATAAAAAATTCGAAGACGAGGATTTGATTCTTGTTGAGATTGCGAGTACCGTTGTTGGGATTCAACTCCTTAATTTCCAACGTGAAGAAGATGAGAAAAATATCCGCCGCCGTACTGCTGTTACCATGGCGGTTAATACCCTTTCTTATTCCGAACTCCGTGCTGTTTCAGCAATTTTAGGGGAATTAAATGGAAATGAAGGGCAGTTGACTGCGTCTGTAATTGCAGACCGCATCGGAATCACCCGTTCTGTGATTGTCAATGCCCTTCGTAAACTTGAATCTGCAGGAATTATTGAAAGTCGCTCACTTGGAATGAAGGGAACCTATCTTAAGGTCTTGATTTCAGATATTTTTGAAGAAGTGAAGAAAAGAGATTACTAATGACTAAGGCTTTGATTTCGATTGATTATACAGAAGATTTTGTTGCAGATAGTGGAAAATTGACAGCAGGTGCTCCAGCTCAGGCGATTTCGGAAGCTATTAGCAAGGTGACTCGATTAGCTTTTGAACGCGGAGATTATATCTTCTTTACCATCGATGCTCACGAAGAAAACGATTGTTTCCATCCAGAAAGCAAGTTGTTTCCTCCTCACAATTTGATTGGGACTAGTGGACGGAATTTATACGGAGATTTGGGGACCTTTTATCAAGAGCATGGTTCAGACAGTCGTATCTTTTGGATGGATAAACGCCATTACTCAGCTTTTTCAGGGACTGACCTGGATATCCGTTTGAGAGAGCGTCGAATTTCTACAGTTATTTTAACCGGAGTTTTGACGGATATCTGTGTCCTGCATACAGCTATAGATGCTTATAATCTAGGATATGACATCGAGATTGTTAAACCAGCTGTTGCTTCCATCTGGCCTGAAAATCACCAATTTGCCCTTGGACATTTCAAAAATACACTTGGAGCTAAGTTAGTAGATGAAAATCTAAATGAAATTTCTGAGTAATTTGGTTGATGAAATGAAAAAAATTGAAAAAAAGTGTTGACAAGCATCCTAAAAGTTGATATACTAGTAAAGTAATCGACGCGGGGATGGCGGAATTGGCAGACGCGCAGGACTAAGGATCCTGTGACCGCTTTAGGTCGTGAGGGTTCAAGTCCCTCTCTCCGCATAGGATAAGAGTTAGCTTAGGCTAGCTCTTTTGTTTTCATCTAATTCAAGTAGAGCAAAAAAATTTTGCTCTTTTTTTGTATTTCATAAACATTTCATATTTGGGTTTTATAATAGTCTTACAAATATGGAGGTGACAAATGAATCCAATCCAAAGAGCTTGGGCTTATGTCAGCAGAAAACGACTGAGAAGTTTTATTTTATTTCTGATTTTGTTTGTCCTATTGGCTGGAATTTCAGCCTGTTTGACGCTGATGAAGTCCAACAAAACAGTTGAAACCAATCTTTACAAATCACTCAACACATCTTTTTCTATTAAGAAGATAGAAAATGGTCAGACCTTCAAGTTGTCAGATCTAGCATCTGTCAGCAAGATTAAGGGACTGGAAACTGTTTCTCCTGAACTGGAGACGGTCGCAAAACTAAAAGACAAGGAAGCAGTGAGTGGCGAGCAGAGCGTGGAGCGTGATGATTTGTCAGCTGCGGACAAGAACTTGGTTAGCTTAACAGCTCTTGAGGATTCATCCAAGGATGTGACCTTTACCAGCTCGGCTTTCAATCTAAAAGAAGGGCGACACCTTCAAAAAGGGGATGCAAAGAAAATCATCATTCACGAAGTGCTGGCTAAGAAGAATAGTCTTTCGCTTCATGACAAGATTGTCTTAGATGCTGGACAGTCAGAATCTGGAAAAGGGCAAACAGTAGAGTTTGAGATTGTTGGCATCTTTTCTGGTAAAAAACAAGAGGAATTCACAGGCTTGTCTTCTGACTTCAGTGAAAACCAGGTCTTTACAGACTATGAAAGTAGCCAAAGTCTTTTGGGAAATGGTGAATCTCTAGTCAGTGCAGCTCGCTTCTATGTAGAAAATCCTAAGGAAATGGACGAACTCATGGAGCAGGTGGAAAACTTGTCCTTAGAAAATCAAGGTTACCAAGTTGAGAAGGAAAATAAGGCCTTTGAACAAATCAAGGATTCAGTTGCAACCTTCCAAACCTTTCTGACCATCTTCCTTTATGGGATGTTGATAGCAGGAGCAGGGGCCTTAATTCTGGTTTTGTCTCTCTGGTTGAGAGAAAGGGTCTACGAAGTGGGAATTTTACTGGCACTTGGAAAAGGCAAGAGCTCGATCTTCCTACAGTTCTGTTTAGAGGTAGTTTTGGTATCTCTCGGTGCTTTGCTTCCAGCATTTGCTGCAGGAAACACAATCACATCCTACCTACTCCAAACTCTACTAGCAAGTGGAGATCAAGCAGTCTTACAAGACACGCTAGCCAAAGCAAGTGGTCTATCAAGTAGTTTATTATCTTTTGCAGAATCCTATGTTTTTCTAGTTCTGCTTAGTTGCTTGTCTGTAGCCCTTTGTTTCCTATTCTTATTTAGAAAATCACCGAAAGAAATTTTATCATCTATTAGTTAAGAAGGAGAAATCATGACTTTATTACAATTACAAGATGTTACCTACCGTTATAAGAACACTGCTGAAGCAGTCCTATATCAGATCAATTATCATTTTGAACCCGGGAAATTTTACAGTATTATTGGGGAGTCAGGAGCAGGAAAATCCACACTCTTGTCCCTACTTGCTGGTCTAGATAGTCCGGTTGAAGGTTCTATCCTTTTCCAAGGAGAGGATATTCGTAAGAAGGGTTATTCTTACCATCGCATGCACCATATTTCCCTGGTATTTCAAAATTATAACTTGATAGATTATCTTTCTCCACTGGAAAATATCCGCTTGGTCAACAAAAAGGCAAGCAAGGATACACTGCTTGAGCTTGGTTTGGATGAAAGTCAGATCAAGCGGAATGTTCTCCAGTTATCAGGGGGTCAACAGCAACGTGTTGCCATTGCTCGTAGTTTGGTCTCAGAAGCTCCAGTTATTCTAGCGGATGAGCCAACGGGAAATCTGGACCCTAAAACTGCTGGAGATATTGTCGAACTGCTCAAATCACTTGCTGAGAAAACAGGTAAATGTGTCATCGTCGTAACTCACAGCAAAGAAGTAGCACAAGCGTCAGATATTACACTTGAGTTGAAGAACAAGAAACTAACTGAAACTCGCAATACTACGAAATAATATGAACTTTTTCTGTTAGAACTATAAAATAGAACAAAATCTAGAAAGGGAACCTATGTTACACAACGCATTTGCCTATGTTACAAGGAAGTTTTTCAAATCGATTGTCATCTTCCTGATTATTCTCCTCATGGCGAGCTTGAGTTTGGTTGGATTGTCAATCAAGGGAGCTACTGCCAAGGCTTCTCAGGAGACCTTTAAAAATATCACCAACAGTTTCTCCATGCAAATCAATCGTCGCGTCAATCAAGGAACGCCTCGTGGTGCTGGAAATATTAAGGGTGAAGACATCAAAAAAATCACCGAAAACAAGGCCATTGAATCTTATGTGAAACGCATCAATGCTATCGGAGATTTGACTGGCTATGACCTTATCGAAACGCCAGATACCAAGAAAAATCTGACACCTGACCGAGCTAAACATTTTGGAAGTAGCTTGATGATTACAGGTGTCAATGACTCCTCTAAAGAAGACAAGTTTGTCTCTGGTTCTTATAAGCTGGTCGAAGGTGAGCACCTAACAAACGACGACAAGGACAAGATCCTCCTGCACAAGGACTTGGCAGCCAAACACGGCTGGAAAGTAGGGGACAAGGTCAAACTGGACTCTAATATCTACGATGCAGACAATGAAAAAGGAGCCAAGGAAACAGTTGAAGTGACAATCAAGGGACTCTTTGATGGTCATAATAAGTCAGCAGTAACCTACTCACAAGAACTATACGAGAACACAGCTATCACAGACATCCATACAGCTGCTAAACTATATGGTTATACAGAAGACACAGCTATTTATGGGGACGCAACCTTCTTTGTAACAGCGGACAAGAACTTGGATGATGTTATGAAAGAGTTGAATGGCATCAGTGGTATCAACTGGAAGAGCTATACACTGGTGAAGAGCTCATCTAACTACCCAGCTCTTGAGCAATCCATCTCTGGTATGTACAAGATGGCCAACCTCCTCTTCTGGGGTAGCTTAAGCTTCTCAGTCCTTCTCCTTGCCCTCTTGCTCAGCCTTTGGATCAATGCCCGTCGCAAGGAAGTGGGAATTCTCCTCTCTATCGGTCTCAAGCAGGCAAGTATCTTGGGGCAATTTATCACTGAATCCATCTTTATTGCCATCCCTGCTCTTATTTCTGCTTACTTCCTAGCCAACTACACAGCTCGTGCAATCGGAAACACTGTTCTTGCCAATGTCACTTCAGGTGTTGCCAAGCAAGCTAGCAAGGCTGCTCAAGCTTCTAACCTTGGTGGTGGTGCAGAAGTAGATGGCTTTAGTAAGACCTTGTCGAGCCTAGACATTTCTATTCAGACATCGGACTTTATCATTGTCTTTGTCCTTGCCTTGGTTCTAGTGGTTATCGTTATGGCGCTTGCTTCAAGCAATCTCCTTAGAAAACAACCAAAAGAACTTCTGCTGGATAGTGAATAACAAACTTGCTACCTATTCTCTCCTAAATGGGGTATAATATAGGTAGCATTTTTATCTATTTTATCTTGATAAGGCCTCTTTCTTTCAAGATGAAATTGAGATGATTTACAAGAAATTTAAAGGAATGTGAAACGTTTTTCTATGAAAATTTTAATTGTAGAAGATGAAGAGATGATCCGTGAGGGGGTCAGTGACTATTTGACGGATTGTGGTTATGAAACCATTGAGGCTGTAGATGGGCAAGAAGCCTTAGAAAAATTTTCTAGCTATGAAGTAGCCTTAGTTTTACTGGATATCCAGATGCCCAAGCTCAATGGCCTGGAAGTTCTAGCTGAGATTCGTAAAACCAGCCAGGTCCCTGTCTTGATGTTGACAGCCTTTCAGGATGAGGAATACAAGATGAGTGCTTTTGCTTCGCTAGCAGATGGCTATCTGGAAAAACCTTTCTCCCTTTCCCTCTTAAAAGTGAGGGTGGACGCGATTTTCAAGCGTTACTACGATACGGGACGAATCTTCTCCTATAAGGATACCAAGGTGGACTTTGAGAGCTACAGTGCCAGCCTAGCAGGTCAAGAAGTGGCTGTTAATGCTAAAGAGTTGGAAATTTTGGACTATCTGGTGAAAAATGAAGGAAGGGCATTGACTCGATCTCAGATAATCGATGCCGTATGGAAAGCGACAGATGAGGTTCCCTTTGACCGTGTCATTGATGTTTATATCAAGGAACTGCGGAAAAAGCTAGACTTGGATTGCATCCTCACTGTGCGCAATGTTGGTTATAAATTGGAGCGAAAATGAAACGAACAGGTTTATTTACAAAGATATTTATCTATACCTTCTCGATTTTTAGTGTTCTAGTCATTTGTCTTCATTTAGCTATTTATTTTCTTTTTCCTTCGACTTATCTGAGTCATCGTCAGGAAACCATTGGTCAGAAAGCGACAGCCATTGCCCAGTCACTAGAAGGAAAGGATAGGCAGAGCATCGAGCAAGTGTTAGACTTGTATTCCCAGACTAGTGATATCAAGGGGGCCGTTAAGGGCGAGATGACCGAGGACAAGTTAGAAGTCAAGGACAGCCTTCCTCTGGATACAGACCGCCAGACCACCTCTCTCTTTATTGAGGAGCGGGAGGTGACAACGCAGGACGGTGGTACTATGACCCTGCAATTCCTAGCTTCCATGGACTTGCAAAAGGAAGCAGAGCAGATCAGTCTCCAATTTCTTCCCTATACCTTGCTGGCATCCTTTCTGATTTCCCTCTTGGTGGCCTATATCTATGCTCGGACTATCGTTGCCCCGATTTTGGAAATCAAGCGGGTGACCCGACGGATGATGGAACTAGATACCCAAGTGCGATTGCGTGTGGATTCGAAGGATGAGATTGGTAATCTCAAGGAACAAATCAATAGCCTTTACCAGCATCTTTTGACTGTCATTGCGGACTTGCATGACAAGAATGAAGCCATTCTCCAGCTGGAAAAGATGAAGGTCGAATTTTTGCGAGGGGCTTCTCATGAATTGAAAACACCGCTGGCTAGTTTGAAAATCCTGATCGAAAACATGAAAGAAAATGTCGGTCGTTATAAGGATAGAGACCGCTATCTGGGAGTTGCCTTAGGAATTGTGGATGAGCTCAATCACCACGTTCTGCAGATACTTTCCCTCTCTTCTGTGCAGGAATTGCGAGATGATAGGGAACAAATTGACTTACACCAGATGACGCAAAGTCTGGTCAAGGATTATGCCTTACTAGCCAAAGAAAGAGAACTCCAGATAGACAATAGTTTAACCCATCAGCAGGCTTATCTAAACCCATCAGTTATGAAGTTGATTCTTTCTAACCTCATCAGTAATGCTATCAAGCACTCTGTTCCAGGTGGCTTAGTTCGCATTGGAGAAAGAGAAGGGGAACTTTTTATAGAAAATAGCTGTAGTCCAGAAGAACAAGAAAAACTGGCCCAATCTTTTTCTGATAATGCTAGTCGCAAGGCCAAAGGGTCTGGGATGGGGCTCTTTGTGGTTAAGAGTCTATTAGAACATGAAAAATTACCTTATCATTTTGAGATGAAGGAGAATCGTTTGACCTTCTTTATAGCTTTTCCAAAAGTTGTCCAAGACTAGGGAGAGAAAGGGTTTACATAGATGAAGCTAGAAGAAATTCAATCGAAACTGCGGGAAAAACTAGATTTTTTTGTCAAAAAGTGATAAAATGAACAATGTAAATGGGATGACCCATAAAAATATACAGGAGGCCTGATAAAATGGCAATCGTTTCAGCAGAAAAATTTGTCCAAGCAGCTCGTGACAACGGTTATGCAGTTGGTGGATTTAACACAAACAACCTTGAGTGGACTCAAGCTATCTTGCGCGCAGCAGAAGCTAAAAAAGCTCCAGTTTTGATCCAAACTTCAATGGGTGCTGCTAAATACATGGGTGGTTACAAAGTTGCTCGCAACTTGATCGCTAACCTTGTTGAATCAATGGGTATCACTGTACCAGTAGCTATCCACCTTGACCACGGTCACTACGAAGATGCACTTGAGTGTATCGAAGTTGGTTACACTTCAATCATGTTTGATGGTTCACACCTTCCAGTTGAAGAAAACCTTAAATTGGCTAAAGACGTTGTTGAAAAAGCACACGCTAAAGGTATCTCAGTAGAAGCTGAAGTTGGTACTATCGGTGGTGAAGAAGACGGAATCATCGGTAAAGGTGAATTGGCTCCAATCGAAGACGCTAAAGCAATGGTTGAAACTGGTATCGACTTCTTGGCAGCTGGTATCGGTAACATCCACGGTCCTTACCCAGCAAACTGGGAAGGTCTTGACCTTGACCACTTGCAAAAATTGACTGAAGCTCTTCCAGGATTCCCAATCGTATTGCACGGTGGTTCAGGTATTCCTGATGAGCAAATCCAAGCAGCTATCAAACTTGGTGTTGCGAAAGTTAACGTTAACACTGAATGCCAAATCGCATTCGCTAACGCAACTCGTAAATTTGCTCGTGACTACGAAGCAAACGAAGCAGAATACGATAAGAAAAAACTCTTCGACCCACGTAAATTCTTGGCTGATGGTGTAAAAGCTATCCAAGCATCAGTTGAAGAACGTATCGACGTATTCGGTTCAGAAGGTAAAGCTTAATCTAGCTGAATAATACAGATGAAACCTGCCCATTGGGTGGGTTTTTTGTGTTTTAAGGAAACTATCAAGCCAGAATTTTTGAATAAAAGTATTATTTTAAGAGAGGAATCTCTAATTTTATAAACTTTAGGCAAACGCTTGCATTCTGTTTTTTATTGGACTATAATAGGTTGGTATAAAGCCTTTTGTAGTAATAAAATGTAGAAGGTATAGAAAGTAAGGATTTAGAAGACTTGTAGTCAAAAATACAATGTTGCTATTCCTTGCATAGGGAGATAGATATGGCAATGATAGAAGTGGAACATCTTCAGAAAAATTTTGTGAAGACTGTTAAGGAACCGGGCTTGAAGGGGGCTTTGCGCTCCTTTATTCATCCTGAAAAGCAGACCTTTGAAGCGGTCAAGGATTTGACCTTTGAGGTTCCAAAAGGACAAATTTTAGGATTTATAGGAGCCAATGGTGCAGGGAAGTCGACAACCATTAAAATGCTGACTGGGATTTTGAAACCGACATCTGGTTTTTGTCGGATTAATGGCAAGATTCCACAGAACAATCGCCAAGATTATGTCAAGGATATTGGGGTTGTTTTTGGGCAAAGAACCCAGTTGTGGTGGGATTTGGCTCTACAAGAGACCTACACGGTCTTGAAGGAGATTTATGATGTGCCAGACTCGCTCTTTCATAAGCGCATGGACTTTTTGAATGAAGTCTTGGATTTGAAGGACTTTATCAAGGATCCCGTGCGGACTCTTTCACTGGGTCAAAGGATGCGAGCGGATATTGCAGCTTCCTTGCTTCATAATCCCAAGGTTCTCTTTTTAGATGAGCCGACCATTGGTTTGGACGTTTCGGTCAAGGATAATATTCGTCGGGCAATTACTCAGATCAATCAAGAGGAAGAAACTACTATTCTCTTGACCACTCATGATCTGAGTGATATTGAGCAACTCTGTGATCGGATTTTCATGATTGACAAGGGGCAGGAGATTTTTGATGGAACGGTTAGCCAGCTCAAGGAGACCTTTGGCAAGATGAAGACTCTTTCTTTTGAACTGCTACCAGATCAAAGTCATCTCCTTTCTCACTATGAAGGCTTTTCGGATATGAGCATTGATAGACAAGGGAATAGTCTCAACATTGAATTCGATAGTTCTCGCTACCAGTCAGCTGACATTATCAAGCAAACCCTGTCTGATTTTGAAATCCGCGATTTGAAGATGGTGGATACGGATATCGAGGATATTATCCGTCGCTTCTATCGAAAGGAGCTCTAAGATGGTCAAATTGTGGAGACGTTATAATCCCTTTATAAATGCAGGTGTTCAGGAATTGATCACCTATCGAGTCAACTTTATTCTCTATCGGATTGGGGATGTCATGGGGGCTTTTGTGGCCTTTTATCTCTGGAAGGCTGTCTTTGATTCCTCACAGGAGTCTTTGATTCAGGGCTTTAGTATGGCAGATATCACCCTTTATATCATCATGAGTTTTGTGACCAATCTTCTGACTAGGTCAGATTCGTCCTTTATGATTGGGGAGGAGGTCAAGGATGGTTCCATCATCATGCGCTTGTTGCGACCAGTGCATTTTGCGGCATCTTATCTCTTTACTGAGCTTGGTTCCAAATGGTTGATTTTTATATCTGTTGGTCTGCCATTTTTAAGTGTCATTGTCCTGATGAAAATCTTATCGGGTCAAGGGATTGTAGAAGTGCTGGGATTAACTGTCCTATATCTTTTTAGCTTAACCCTAGCCTACCTGATTAACTTTTTCTTTAATATCTGCTTTGGATTTTCAGCCTTTGTGTTTAAAAATCTATGGGGTTCCAATCTCCTTAAGACTTCCTTGGTGGCCTTTATGTCGGGAAGTTTGATTCCTTTGGCTTTCTTTCCAAAGGTGGTTTCAGATATTCTGTCCTTCTTGCCTTTTTCATCCTTGATTTATACCCCAGTCATGATCATTGTTGGGAAATATGATTCCAGTCAGATTCTTCAGGCGCTTTTGCTCCAGTTTTTCTGGCTCTTAGTGATGGTGGGCTTGTCTCAGTTGATTTGGAAACGAGTCCAGTCATTCATCACCATTCAAGGAGGTTAGGATGAAAAAGTATCAACGTATGCATCTGATTTTTATCAGACAATATATCAAGCAAATCATGGAGTACAAGGTTGATTTTGTGGTGGGTGTTTTAGGAGTTTTTTTAACTCAAGGTCTGAATCTCTTGTTTCTTAATGTCATCTTTCAACACATCCCTTCCTTAGAAGGTTGGACCTTTCAAGAAATTGCTTTTATCTATGGCTTTTCCTTGATTCCCAAGGGATTGGACCATCTCTTTTTTGACAATCTTTGGGCTCTGGGACAGCGCTTAGTGAGAAAAGGAGAGTTTGATAAATACCTGACTCGTCCTATCAATCCTCTCTTTCACATCCTAGTTGAGACCTTTCAGATTGATGCCTTGGGCGAACTTTTGGTCGGAGGCATTCTACTAGCAACAACTGTGACTAGCATTGCCTGGACTCTTCCCAAATTCCTGATTTTCCTAGTCTGCATACCTTTTGCAACCTTGATTTATACTTCCTTGAAAATCGCGACAGCTAGTATCGCTTTTTGGACCAAGCAGTCAGGAGCAATGATTTACATTTTCTATATGTTCAATGATTTTGCCAAGTACCCGATTTCCATTTACAATTCGCTTCTTCGTTGGTTAATCAGTTTTATTATACCTTTTGCCTTTACGGCCTACTATCCTGCCAGCTATTTCTTGCAGGACAAGGATGGATTCTTTAACATCGGAGGTTTGATATTGATTTCTCTTGTTTTCTTTATCATTTCCCTTAAACTCTGGGATAGGGGCTTGGATTCTTATGAAAGTGCTGGGTCCTAAGATGAAGAAACTCAAAGCCTTGTCTCAGGACAGGCTTTTTCTAATAGAGATGAAAATTCCTTGACATCTATTCTCAGAGTGCTATACTGTAAGTGTAATCGCCGATTTAGCTCAGTTGGTAGAGCAAGGCACTCGTAAAGCCTAGGTCATAGGTTCAATCCCTGCAATCGGCAAAGTGAAGAAGCTCAAAGCCTTGTCTTGGGACAGGGCTTTTTTATATGTTAGGAACATGCCTTGAAGCTAATTCTAGAGTGTTAAACTAGATGAAAAAAGAAGCAATAAGATGTAATTCAATTGCAGTTAGTCTAAATGAATGAAAAAGATGGGATAGCACCTTAGAATCAGATCTTGTAGGTTTTTCTTTGATTCCTATTATAGGAATTATTGGAAAGATAGTGTAAAAGGAATTTTATAGAAAATTTTTTTCAAATAAAATACTGATAAAGTACAGATATTGAGAGCGTTAGATTTTTGGTTAAGCTTTGAGGGGCGGTTCATGATAAAAAATTTTTTACATTCATGATATAATATGGCTATATTCACATGTTATAGGAGAATATTCATGAAAAAACGTACTTTGCTTTGGTTAGTTTTAGCCCTTGTAATTTTTGGAGGAGGCGCATGGATGGCACAGAAAACAAATTTATTTGGAGGAGTCTTTCTTAGTCCGCGAGCCAAGCAGTTGGCTTATTTGAAGGAGCATGAAGAAGATATGGCGAATTTTGTTAAATCTTGGAATTCTAAAGTTGAAAGTGTTCAGTTTGATTGGGATAGTATGGAAGTTGGTCAGGTAGGAAATGGAACTCCTCAAGGCGGAGGTTATATGATGACAGTGAACGGTAGAATCAATAATAATAAGGATACTAAATTTACATTAGGTTTTCCACTAAAACGTAATTTAAATGAAATCCCTGAGAAACTTGTTATTATTCAAATGCAACCAATAAGAATTTTGAAAGGAAATTTATGGGATCTTTATGAGTAACAGTAATTTAAAAACCTTTGATAATTTTTATGCGAATTTAGCACAGTCAGCTTATTTAGGAGAACATTCATGAAAAAACGTACTTTACTTTGGTTAGTTTTAGCACTTGTAATTTTTGGAGGAGGAGCATGGATGGCACAAGAAACAAATCTATTCGGAGGAGTATTTCTTAGTCCGCGAGCCAAGCAATTGGCTTATTTGAAGGAGCATGAAGAGGAGATTAAGGAGTTTGTAAAATCTTTAAATCCTAAAGTCGAATCGGTTCAGATTGCTTGGGAAGAAACACGCTGGGAAGAGATAGGAAATGGTACACCACAGGGTGGAGGTAAAGTTATTCGAGTTTTCGGTGGCTTTAACCAAATTAAAGATTCAAGTTGGAGTGTTTTAGTTTATATAAAAGATGGAAAGGCCAATGAAGAAGATTTTATTGAAGGAATCGGAAGTGGGGCTCCATTGCGTGTAGGAGGAAGAGGTTTTGACGAATAGTAATTTAAAGGATTTTAGTAATTTTCATGCTAATTTAGCTCAGTCAGCCTATACAGGTAGACCATCAAATTTTCCTTTTGATTCTCAACGTGATTCTGATAAGGAATTGTTAAACTCAGGTCAATCACTCTATTTTGATTTCTCGCAAGATAATAAATTTTACAATAAAGATAAAAAAGAATGGGAAATCACTCCCGGCGGTAAAAAACTTCCTCATGACGGTAAAGTCTACTTACAGCCGGATCCTGATTTACATACTGTGGAAGATACGATAAAACTCCAAGTTGGTGATCCTGGCGGAGGGGTTCACCAAGAAGAGCCTCCTATCAAGCTCTATCAAAAAGGGCTTTTAACGGATGAGAAAGCTGGTTTCAGTTCCTACTACTTAACGGATACACCAACCTTGACTAATGATACCAAGAAAACCTACATGGCTATCCGCGGAAGTGATGCCGTCAGTTATGAAAATTTGAACGACTGGGTCGACAACGATGTGAAGTTTGCCCTCAACCACATCCATATCCCGCAAGCCAAGTTAGCGACGGCAGGAATGAAAGCTAAAATCGCAGAGATGCGCGAAAAGGCTCCAAATGCCACGATGGATATCACAGGTCACTCCATAGGGACCATTGTCTCTGCGCAAGGAGTAGCTGGCCTGACCGATGAGGAACTGGAGAAAATCGGCAAAGTGGTTCTCTTTGACGGTCCAGACACGACAAAGAGCTTAAAGGAAATGGGCCTCAGCGATGAGAAAATCAAAAAGATTAGCGAAAAGATCGAGTACTATGTCAATCCTTTTGATATCGTGGGTATGCTTAATCGAGAACACACCATTACAAAATTACCTGGGTAATCTATAATGAACAACTATACTTAATATAAGTATTTTTTTTTTACATTCATGATATAATATACTTAGATTCCGCTATATAGGAGGAAAGAGATGAAAAAACGTATTTTGCTTTGGTTAGTTTTAGCTCTTGTAGTATTTGGAGGAGGCGCATGGATGGCACAAGAAACAAATCTATTTGGAGGAATAACTCTGAGCCCACGGGCTAAGCAGTTGGCTTATTTGAAGGAGCATGAAGAGGAGATTGTAAAATTCGTAAAGTCTAAAAATTCAAAGATTGAATCAGTTCAGATGGATTGGAATAGTTTAACTGTTGAACAGATAGGGAATGGAACTCCACAAGGTGGAGGTTATAATCTATCAGTGAAGGGTTCTTTTAATTATATAAAGGATTCTGACTTTACAATAGATTTTCGATTAAAAACTAAAAATGATGTACCTTCAATAGAACGGATTGGCATGTATAATCCCCCTAGAGTGTTAAAAAATGGAGGTTGGGATAAGTATGACGGATAGTAATCTAAAAGATTATGACAATTTTTATGCAAATTTATCTCAGTCAGCTTATAGAGGGAGACCAAATACTTTATCACGCTATAATAATGCTGTGAATTGGACTTTGATAGATTATTCCCAAGATATAGATGATGATGGTGAAATCACTCCCGGAGGTAAACATCTTCCCCATAATGGTAGAGTCTACTTGCAACCAGATCCTGAGTTGCGAGATACTTATAAAGTCGCATCGATACCAGTTCCTGATGCGAATGGGATGAGGCAGGATATTCACCACAAACGTTATCAAAAAGGACTGTTAACTGATGATGAAGCTGGTTTCAGTTCCTACTACTTAACGGATACACCAACCTTGACTAATGATACCAAGTAAACCTACATGGCTATCCGCGGAAGTGATGCCATCAGTAAAGAAAATTGGAACGACTGGATAGACAACGATGCGAAGTTTGCCCTCAACCACATCCATATCCCGCAAGCCAAGTTAGCGACGGCAGGAATGAAAGCTAAAATCGCAGAGATGCGCGAAAAGGCTCCAAATGCCACGATGGATATCACAGGTCACTCCCTAGGGACCATAGTCTCTGCGCAAGGAGTAGCTGGCCTCAGCGATGAGGAACTGGAGAAAATCGGCAAAGTGGTTCTCTTTGACGGTCCAGACACGACAAAGAGCTTAAAGAAAATGGGCCTCAGCGATGAGAAAATCAAAAAGATTAGCGAAAAAATTGAGTACTATGTCAATCCTTTTGATATCGTGGGCATGCTTAATCGAGAACACACCATTACCAAATTACCTGGGTAATCTATAATAAAAAACTATACTTATTATAAGTATTTTTTTTACATTCATGATATAATATACTTAGATTCCGCTATATAGGAGGAAAGAGATGAAAAAACGTACTTTACTTTGGTTAGTTTTAGCCCTTGTAGTATTCGGAGGAGGAGCATGGATGGCACAAGAAACAAATTTATTCGGAGGAGTATTTCTTAGTCCGCGAGCTAAGCAGTTGGCTTATTTGAGGGAGCATGAAGAAGAGATTAAGGAATTTGTAAAATCTAAAAATTCAAAGATTGAATCTGTTCAGGTTGATTGGGATGAAACTAGGTGGGAAAAGGTTGGGAATGGAACCCCTCAAGGGGGAGGGGAAATTGTAAATGTATATGGAAGTTTTAATCATATTGAGTCCTCCTCTTGGAATGTTACTTTTGATATTGAGAATGATAAAATTATTCCTAATTCAATGGCTTTAGCCAATTATTTACGAGTGGGGGGAAGGATTTTTGACTAATAGTAATTTAAAAACCTTTGATAATTTTTATGCGAATTTAGCACAGTCAGCTTATCTGGGGAGACCGGTTAAATTTCCTTATGAGTCTCAAAAGAAATACGATAGGGATGTGTTAGACTCGGGTCAATCTCTTGAATTTGATTTTTCTAAGGATGCGGAGTTTTATAATAAGATTACGAAGAAGTTGGAAATCACTAAAGGAGGCAAAAAACTTCCTCATGATGGGAAAGTCTACTTGCAGCCGGATCCTGAGTTACATACTGTGGAAGATACGATAAAACTCCAAGTTGGTGATCCTGGCGGAGGGGTTCACCAAGAAGAGCCTCCTATCAAGCTCTATCAAAAAGGGCTTTTAACGGATGAGAAAGCTGGTTTCAATGCCTACTACTTAACGGATACACCAACCTTGACTAAAGATACTACGAAAACTTATATGGCTATCCGCGGAAGTGATGCTATTAGTTATGAAAATTGGAACGATTGGATAGACAACGATGCCAAGTTTGCCCTCAACCACATCCATACCCCGCAAGCCAAGTTAGCGACGGCAGGAATGAAAGCTAAAATCGCAGAGATGCGTGAAAAAGCTCCAAATGCCACGATGGATATCACAGGTCACTCCCTAGGGACCATAGTCTCTGCGCAAGGAGTAGCTGGCCTCAGCGATGAGAAAATCAAAAAGATTAGCGAAAAAATTGAGTACTATGTCAATCCTTTTGATATCGTGGGCATGCTTAATCGAGAACACACCATTGCCAAATTACCTGGGTAATCTATAATGAACAACTATACTTAATATAAGTATTTTTTTTTACATTCATGATATAATAGGTTTAGAATCCACGTTTAAGGAGGATAATCATGAAAAAACGTACCTTACTTTGGCTAGTTTTAGCCCTTGTAGTATTTGGAGGAGGCGCATGGATGGCACAGAAAACAAATTTATTCGGAGGAGTATTTCTTAGTCCGCGAGCCAAGCAGTTGGCTTATTTGAAGGAGCATGAAGAGGATATGGCTGATTTTGTAAAAGCTTTAAGTCCTAAAGTGGAAAGTGTTCAGTTTGATTGGGATAGTATGAAGGTTGGTCAGGTAGGAAATGGAACTCCTCAAGGTGGAGGCTATATGTTGACACTTAGAGGAAAGGTAAATAATAATGATAAAACAGAATTTACGGTTGGTTTTTCCTTAAATAATGATAGAAATAGCACACCAAGGGAATTTGGGATTTATGAAATGCAACCTATAAGAATTTATAGGGACGGGGTTTGGTATTATTATGACTAATAGTAATTTAAAAAACTTTGATAATTTTTATTCAGATTTAGCACAATCTGCCTATACAAACCGTCCTAGTAATTTTCCACCATACAATAATTCTACAGATATTAGGCTATTTGATTTCTCTAGAGATAATAAATTTTATAATAAAGATAAAAAAGAATGGGAAATCACTCCCGGAGGTAAACACCTTTCTCATGATGGTAAGGTTTACCTCGATGCCAAGTTTGCCCTCAACCACATCCATACCCCGCAAGCCAAGTTAGCGACGGCAGGAATGAAAGCTAAAATCGCAGAGATGCGCGAAAAGGCTCCAAATGCCACGATGGACATCACAGGTCACTCCCTAGGGACCATAGTTTCTGCGCAAGGAGTAGCTGGCCTCAGCGATGAGGAACTGGAGAAAATAGGCAAAGTGGTTCTCTTTGACGGTCCAGACACGACAAAGAGCTTAAAGGAAATGGGCCTCAGCGATGAGAAAATCAAAAAGATTAGCGAAAAGATCGAGTACTATGTCAATCCTTTTGATATCGTGGGGATGCTTAATCGAGAACACACCATTGCCAAATTACCTGGGGACTCCGATGAACCCCTTAAGAAACCCGTCGGTAAAGTCAATGTCCTCGTCCCCTTGCATTATACTCAGATTACTGATCCGGAAAGCTCCCATGACTTTGGTGTTTTCCAATCGGATGGAAAGGGGAACTTGTTGACCGCTTCTGAGGACTTTCACCCAGAATTGCTCAGGGCAGGTGAAAAGCTAGCTCGATTGATTGCGACATCTTTGGATTCTCTCAGGGCATTAGGAGTTGATGAAAATGTAGCAACCAATGTTTTAAATTCCATTATGAGAGGTGAGTTTAAAATAAAGGCAGCTATTGGTTATGGCGTTTACGAGAATTTTACAACTGAATATAGTAAGATCGTCGAAGAAGCTCGTCAGGAATCTATAAAGTGGGATCGAGAAGCTATTCCTCGTTACCAGGAACAACTGAGAAATGGCAATCTTACAGGAGAAAAGAGGATTTTGGTTCGAGCTCAGTTGCTTCAGACAGCAGCCCAGTTAGCAAATTTTGACATGGAAGACAAAGTTAAATCTGTTAAAACCTTACTTTCAGACGCTAAGGAAGACATTCAAAATATAGTAAAGGAGACAAGGTCAACAGCGTTTGACATGGTTGGATATTTGTCAAGCTCAGAAGTTACGAATCTGCTTTCTGGTTTTGATACAACAAGCTTTTGGGATGAAGGCGTTGCTAGTGACACGAAGACAGCAGCAACATCCTTCCTGACACAAATTCAGCAACTGGGGGAAAGCTTGGTCAAAGCTAGTGGCTCCTTTGAGACCATAGATAGAGATAGTGCTGAAGATTTTAATAATCTATTGGCGGATGTAAAGCAAACATGGAGGGGAAAAAATGGTAGTCCTAACGGATGAGGATACTTTAATTACAAGAGAGCAACTCGACAGAGCCTTCAAAGAAAGAATGAGGGAACAAGAACGCCAAGCAGTCAGGGCCTTGGTAACTGCAAAAGAGTTGTCAATCCTTGCTAAAGGAGCTGAGTTAGCTAAAAAGTTGCAGGAAGCAGCCACAGATATGCAAGAGTACGCTTCTAAGACCTATGTGAACAATATTAAGGGTGGATTTGAGGGAAAGGCTGCAGATGCTGCAGAAACTTACTTGACACAGACCTTGCAAACACCTACTTTACAGAGTCCGATCAAGAGCTAGGAGAAAACTGGTTATGGATAAAAAGGGGCTTCAGAAACTAGAGGATGAGCATAATCGTAAATTACGAGACTTAGAACGTTTGGAGATGGATTTGGATGATGATTTCCACAAGTTTAGTAGGGAGACGGATCATCTCCTGGAGGCGCTTTCCTATGCATGTAGAGATAGTAGTTTTGCTGAAATTCAACCATATATCTTTGAGATAGAGAACAATTTAGATAGCTATCGTCAACTTTATAAGAATCGTATAGAGAATGTACTGGAAACTCGACACCAAGAGAATAAAAACTTTTATCGAAAGTTAGAGGAAAAGGATTTTTAACGAATAGACCCTTAATCTAATACAAGAGGATTTTTTTGATAATTTATTAGTAAAAAATGGTGTAAGCACTTGTAATTTGTGACATTTGTTGATATAATAAATTTATAAAATAACTTAAAGGAGTTTAATATGGCTTTAATTCAATTAACGACAGAGGAACTACGTACTTCTGCTCAAAAATATACTAATGGTGCTGAAGAAGTAAGAGAAGTACTTCGCACATTGAGTAACGAACAAGAGATTATTAGAGAGAACTGGAAAGGTGCTGCTTTTCAGAGCTTTGATCAACAGTTTACAGAATTATCTCCAAAAATTGAAGAGTTTGCAGCTTTACTTGATGCAATCAATGCGCAATTGTATAAAGTTGCTGAAATTGTTGAGCAAAACGACCAAGAACTTGCATCACAAATTCATTAATTTGTTATAAGTGGCTTTAGGAGGGCGAGAGCCTTCCTATTTTTTTTAATGGAGATGATTAAAAGGCAAATGAAGAAGAATAGAATATATAAATATGTAGGGAGTAGTTTGCTAGCCCTATTGTTGCTCTTGATGATGGTTTTTTTGAATCTTTCTGTTCAAAAGAATACGACAATTAACAATGAGAATAACGCGAAAGTAAATCAGCAGACCAAATTAAATGTGGCTATTGTAAATGAAGATAAGCCTGTCTATGTCGATACAAAAGAGTATAATTTGGGGGCTAGTTATGTAAAAAACATCGAGCGGGATAATTCTCAAAATTGGTTTGTTGTGCCTCGTGGAGCAGCAGATACCGGATTAGAAAGTGGGAAATACCAGCTCGTACTAACCATCCCAAGTGATTTTTCTGAAAAAGTATTAGATATTAATAAGATTAATGTTGATAAGACGACTATCAATTATAAGGTCAATGCCCAAGGAAATTTGCAGGTGGAAAATGATGCAAATAAACTAGCGAAAGACATTATTGCTGATTTAAATGGTCAATTAGTTGACATGTATATGGCGAGCATTTTGAGCAATCTTTATACGGCGCAAAAAAATGTGCAAGCTAGTTCACAGATACAAGCAACTAATATCGGAAACTACCGTACAAACTTATATGGAATAGCAATTAACTCTAAAAATATTTTCCCGACTCTTTACAGTATGTCTAGTTCTTCAGTTGATGCAAACGGTGTCTTAAAGACAGGTTTGGAAAGCTACTTACAGTCCTTTAATCGCTTTGATGAGTCGCAGGTTAAATATAACAACACTATCGGAAAATTGTCTGATAGTAAGAAACAAGCAAAGCAGACTTATGCGGACGTCATAGAAAAATTTATATCTAAGAGTAGGGATGAGGTAAAGAATCAGGTTGATTCTTATAAAAATGGATTAATAGAAACCCAAAAGATTCTAAATTCCAAGATAGAAGGTCAAGTAACCTCCTCTGATGTAATACTGCCTGAAGCTGGATCTTCCTATAAAACGGTAGCAGATAACATTAGCAAAGAAATTGATCATTTACAGATAAATCTAACGGACGAACGAAATAAGTTTGAGAATCATAAAAAAGGTATTCGTGACTTCATTGATGAGAAACTAGCTTCTTACTATGGAACAAGTGAGAAGACAATCACTCTTGGTCAATTTTTGGATAAAGCTGCAAACAAGGACCTAGAGAAGGCTGAAGAATCTCTCAAAGAGCTGTTGGTTTCTGCAATCTCAGAATTACCAAAAGAAGATTTTAGTGGAAAAGAATTTAGTGGTTTTGGTATGACACCAATCACAATTCCTTCTGTAGACTATACATATTTAAAAACGATTAAAGAGCCTAGCGACGAGATTTCTTTGGCGGACTTGAAGAATCTGGAAAATCAAGCAATTACTAGTACAAGTGCTGTTGGACGAACAGGAACAAAGGATAAGGTATCATGGAAGGCTGGAACAGGAGTGACGGTTCATTCGGTCACTTATGATGGCACACCAGTTGCCTTAGGTCAAGAGATTGATATGAAGAATGGTGGGACTTTCAAAGTAGCCTATAGTGTTGCAGAGGCAGCTCCAACTCCAACTACAAGTTCAACTGAGGCTCCAAGCCCAACTCTAAAAGAGGAGCCAAAGACTGTTGATATTTCCTTGAATGATGTTCAAGCAGTCAGTGCTCCTATAGATGTCTTAGCCGTTCAGCAAGCAGCGGTTTCTTACGGACAAAAAGTTCAGAAAGTAGCTTCTGCTTACCAAAAAGTAGATTCATTAACACAAGCATATAATACAGTTAAACAATTACAACACAGTAATGTTTCCAATGCTCTATCAGATATTTGGTTCGAAGCTATTAGTTCAAATCTTAAGAAATACGAAGAAAGCCTAACTAAACCTGTTAGCGATACAGATACAGATGGTGCTAAGGATAAGGTAGATAAAGCCTTGGCTAAACTGACTGATTTGAAGCCTATCCTAGAAAAAAATGTTCAGGATGTTTTAAATACTAACAAGGATTTGAATGAAAAAATTAATAAACAATTAGACCTATTCGAACAGTTTAACAAAAAACTGGACGAATTTGAGAAACAAGCGAAAGAGAGTACCGTTTTTCAAGATATAGATAGTAAGTTAGAATCACTCAATGAAGATTATAGAAGTCTCTTCACTAACTCTTCTGCTGTGAAGGATTCTTCTCAAAGTAATGTTAAGGCCGCTGAATCTGTCAATGAAACTTTAGGAAATTTCAATCGTGAATTATCAAACGCTCAAAGAAGTACTGAAAAGTTGTCGCAGGATGCGGAATCTTTGATGACACAGTTCAATGAAGAATTGTCTAACAATGGTAACTTTGTAGAGTCCTTCGTGAAAGTTCTGAATAACGCCTATGATAATGGGGTACCAAACGAAGTATTGCTTAACTTCTTATCAAACCCTGTTGTCCAAAATTCTACCTCGGTAAAAGCGACTGTCAACGTTTATCGTCCATTTACATGGATTCTCTTACTTGAAATTGTTAGTCTCTTTACAGGCTATTTATTTGCAACGCAAAATATTGTTCGTAAGGTCAAAGATAAATTTAAGCTAGACAAGTTGCATGATACAGATATTATGACAGTTGGCTTACTATCTATTTTAGCTATAATAGTTGGTCTAGTCGTTGGTATTGTATCGAGTGCTCAACTTCACGTTGGTCGTGAATATCAACCGTCATGGGTATTGCTAATTGTTTTAGCTGCTTTGGTACTGATTCAAGGGCAGTATTTATTACTTAAACATTTCCGAGTGATTGGAATGGGTCTTGCCTTCTTTATGATGATTAGCTTTGTGTATCTATCAAATGCAATTGGGACGACGGCCAGTCTAACAGGTTTCCCAGCCTTCATCAAAAATCTTAATGCTTTATCAATATTAGAAGCTTTCCTTTCAGGATATTTTGATGGACAACCAGCAAATATTTTAGCATTTGTTGCAATGACGATTGTCGTAGCTGGATTACTTGTTATGAATATTTTTATCAAAGAAAGAAGCTTTTGGCCTCAAGTATTTCAAACTGAGAAAGAATAGGAAATGAAAAAAATAATTCTTTTACTTCTTACCTTAGTAGCATGTGCAGCAGTCTCAATGGCTGCTGCAGATGATTTGAAGGATAATCGTTTACAGATTGATGATTCTCGACTTGAGAAAAAAGAGGGACTTAACTTTGGTCTACAATCTGAACAAACCAAGGAGCTTTTTAACGAAGCGATTCAAAAGAAATTGCAAGAAGTGCAACAGTATCAAGAGGAACAGTTGATCACAGAAGGGGGCCAACTGTTTTCTGCTATAGAGGATCCAGTGAAAAAATCTCCTGTAGAGCAGTTGTTTCAGCCAAATTCAAAAATAACATCTAAATTTCAAACAAATATTGGTCAGTTAGAAAAAGATGGTTTGAGTGATTTTCTTCCGGAGTTAGCCTATGTATCATTGTTTTTATTGCTTTTCGTAGCTACAGCTGTGATGAGTTATCGCCTTATGGCCGAAGGGATAGAATAATGTTTTAGCAGGTCCGTCTTAACAATTTAGTAAGAACAAAATCATATACAGGAGGTATATAAACAGTGGAGCAACATATCAATATTACTCTACGCTTGAGAGAAAAAGATGTGGATATTCGCATTCCTAGTCGGATTGAAGTGCGACGGTTAATCCGAGAAGTGGATACGATTTTTACTCCAGGTAAACAGAGAAAAAAATATCAACTTAGAATTGTCAACAAAGGATTATTGATTGATGAAGGAAAACAACTATCTGATTATCCAATGACGACAGGAGATTTAGTAGAGATAGAGGAGATTTAGGTGACTGAGGAAAAATTTATATTTGGCGAACAGCCGTTTGTATATGAAAAAAATGAAACAACTTGGAAATTGAGCCTCAAGCGTTCAGATGTAGCGAGTCAAGATTTACGGGAACTGTTACTGTTGGATTTGCATCATCCGTTCTTTTTGGAGCAATCGATGGTCTCTGATGAGGACAGTGTAACCTTCTCCTATCAAGTCGAAGCTCATGGACTGACTTATGAAGAAATAAAGAGTCGTACCATTTCGGAGAGAATTCGTTTGGCCCTAAACATTTTTCGTCTAGAAGGAGCCTTGGAGTTGCCAGTGACCTTCCTTTTGCATCCAGTAAATCTCTTTATTACCAAAGATGCTCAGGCTAAGATTGCTTATCGTGGCATTCCTGGTCTGATGGTTCCTCAATCACTATCCTCAGAAGATTTTCTACGTCAGGCTAAGTGTTTTACCGTAACACTATTTAGTGATTTTGACTTTATGGACCTTTACAATGGTTCCTTGGAATTAGAGACCTTACCAGACTTTTTAAATGACCTGTGTCAGGCAGAAGATATTGCAACAGCAGTTACTATTTTGGAACGGTATTATGTAGAGAAATCTGCGAAAGAACAGGCGGATTTGGTATTGGTTCCAAGCAGACGACACCGAGTGTTTAAATTGGCAACGATTTGGTTGACAGCGAGTGTTGTTTTGTTGATCGTTCCGCTTATCTATTTGATTTTCATGCAAAATCCTTTCAAAGAAAAGATGTTGCAGGCGGATACAGCTTTTATTAAAGTAGATTATAGCGCAGTTATTACAGAATTAGAGGGAATTGCTCCTGCTAGCTTGCCTAATACGCAGAAGTATGAGTTAGCCTTCTCTTATATTCAGGGATTGGAATTTTCTTCTGAACAAAAGAAGGTCATCCTGAATAATGTAACCCTCAAGTCTGATGAGCTTTATTTGACTTATTGGATTCAAGTTGGGCGCAATCGCTTTGAAGAGGCACTTGATATTGCCAAACGGATTAACGACAGTGACTTGATTCTCTATGCTTTGACTCAGGAAATCAAGCAGGTTCGGGAAGATGGTAAGTTGTCAGGGAAAGATCGTGAAAGTAAACTGAATACTTTGGAGAGTGAATATAAGAAATACTGGGATAGCCGAAGTCAGCTATTAACAAGTGATTCTAGCTCTAATGCATCTACTAGTTCTAGTCCTAGTTCACAAGAAAAGCCTTCTGAAAGCAAACCTTCATCTGAGAAGAAAACTAGCCCTAGCAGCTCCTCTAGCAATTAAAGTAGACCAAGGAGAGAAACTATGAAAAAACAAATCATTTTCTACAGCCAAGGTCTGCGTTATGAAGTAGAACTGAGTGCAGATAAGACGGTCTTGGTTGGGGCTACTGAAAAGGCCCAAGTCTACCTTTCTCAACAGGAGAGTCCGATTCAGCTCAAGCTTGACGGTGACAAGATCTTTTATCAGTATGAGAACGAAGCAGGATTATTGAAAGATGGTCTACGTTTGGGTGAGGTTCTCTTTTATCTCCGAGAAGGGGGTCCAAGGGTTTATGATCTTTTGGATTTATCAGAGTTTCAGATTGGTTCTCATAAAGGTGCGTTGATCACACTAGATGAAGATGTCGAACTCTTACTCCAAAAATCTCAGAATCAATGGATGCTAACTCGATTAAAAGGCGCATTTTATCGAAACAATCATCTGGAACAAATGGACCAGCAATTGATTGGTTTTGGAGATGAGTTGAGTTTAGGAGCGGTGACAATAAAGCTCTTTCCAGACGAAGTATGGGTTTTGGGACCAGCTCAAGCAGGGAGACAACTAACGCTGAGAGAACCCTCTCGATATGTTTTTTATGAAGATTATCCAGATTATCACCGCTCTCCACGAATCATTTATCGTGGAAGTGAAGATAAAATCTTGATTAACCCTCCAGGTCAAGAACCAGCGAAGCCGAGTGATGAACTGTTAAAGTTAATCGTTCCTCCTCTTACGATGGTCGGGGTAACCGTCTTGATCACCTTGGTTCAACCTCGAGGGATCTATATTCTTGCGACAGTAGGGATGTCCATAACCACAATGATTTTTTCTATCCGTGGTTTTATCAAAAATCGTAAAAAGTACAAGGCTGATAAGAAGGAACGGATCGATCTTTATCGTCTTTACCTGAAAGATAAGGTAAAGGAATTGACTCGTCTGGAACGGGAACAAAAAGAAGGGATGCACTATCATTTTCCAACTATTTTAGAGTTGACGGACTTGGTTGAGAGTTACAATCACCGGATTTACGAAAAAACTCCCTTACAATTTGACTTCTTATACTATCGTTTGGGACTCGGGAAAATACCGACTAGCTATGACTTGAAATATGGTCAACAGGAGCGCAGTGGTAAGAAGGATGCTCTGGAAGAAGAGGGTTACGCTCTCTATAGTCGTCACAAAAAAATTCCAGATATGCCGATTCCGGCAAACCTTAGCCATGGACCGGTTGGTTATATTGGACCTAGAAATCTCGTCCTAGAACAATTGCAGCTTTTGGTGATGCAGTTAGCGACTTTTCATTCTTATCATGATGTGCAGTTTATTACGATCTTGCCAGAAGAGGAAAAAGAACAATGGTCTTGGATGCGTTGGCTCCCTCATGCCAAACTGCAAGAGCTCAATGTTCGCGGTTTTGTCTACAATCAACGGACACGAGACCAGGTTCTCAATAGTTTGAACCAAATCTTGAAACTACGTCGTAGTCAAAAGGAAGAAGCATCCCACAAGGAGAGCACCCTCTTCCATCCTCATTACGTGGTTCTAGTAACCGATGAGAAGCTGATTTTGGACCATATTATCATGGAATTCTTTACCGAAGATCCAACGGAATTAGGCTGTTCTCTCATCTTTGTAGAGGATGTCATGAGTTCCTTGTCTGAGAATATCCAGACAGTGATCAATATCAAGGACCGAAATACGGGCCAACTGGTCATGGAAGAAGGGGTCTTGAAAGAGACGGACTTCCGCTTGGATCATTTCCCAACAGATTATGATAAGGAGCGGATCGCTCGTACCTTGGCACCGCTCAATCACCTCCAAAACCTTAAGAGTTCGATTCCAGATTCCGTGACCTTTATGGAAATGTATGGTGCGGAGACCTTTGAGGACTTGCAGGTATCGAGCCGTTGGAAAAAGAACGCACCCTACAAGAGTTTGGCTGTGCCGATTGGTCTGCGTGGTCAGGATGACCTGGTTCAGCTCAATCTACATGAAAAAGCTCATGGACCTCATGGTTTGATCGCAGGGACGACTGGATCAGGGAAGTCAGAAACGATCCAATCCTACATCCTATCCCTCGCTGTCAACTTCCACCCACATGATGTGGCATTCTTGCTGATTGACTACAAGGGTGGTGGGATGGCCAATCTCTTTAAAAATCTACCCCACCTCTTGGGAACCATTACCAACTTGGATGGTGTCCAATCCATGCGGGCCTTGGCTTCGATCAATGCGGAGATCCATCGTCGTGAACGACTCTTTGGAGAGTTCGAAGTCAACCATATCAACCAATACCAGAAGAAATTTAAAAACGGAGAAGCGACAGAACCTCTCCCTCATCTCTTCATCATCTCAGATGAGTTTGCAGAGCTCAAGGTTAACCAGCCCGACTTTATCAAGAAGTTGGTATCTATTGCGCGTGTCGGGCGTTCCCTCGGTGTTCACTTGATCCTAGCTACTCAAAAGCCATCAGGTGTGGTAGATGACCAGATCTGGTCCAACTCTCGCTTTAAGATTGCCCTTAAGGTAGCAGATCGTTCGGACTCCAATGAAATGCTTCATACACCGGATGCGGCTGAGATCACTCAGACGGGACGCGCCTATCTGCAAGTCGGAAATAATGAAGTCTATGAGCTCTTCCAGTCAGCCTGGTCAGGCGCAGATTACCAGCCAGAAAAGGATGATATGGGAATTGAAGACCATACCATCTATCTGATCAATGAATTGGGGCAATATGAAATCCTAAATGAAGACTTATCGGGCTTAGAGGATGCGGACGAAATCAAGGAAGTTCCGACAGAGCTAGATGCTATTGTGCACAATATCCATCTCCTATGTGAAGAACAAGAAATTCCTCCAGTACCACAGCCATGGTTGCCACCACTTAAGGAGCGCATTGCGCTGGAGGAGCTGGAAGAAGTGCAACCAGCAATAGCCTGGGCACAAGAGAAATCACTCTCAATTCTACTTGGAATGGCAGATATCCCGCAGGCTCAGAAGCAGGAAGCCGTCTCTATCAATCTCGCCAAGGACGGACATGTCCTTCTCTATGGAAGTCCGGGTACCGGAAAGACAACCTTCCTTCAGTCTGCAGGTATGGACTTGGCTCGTAAGTTCAGTCCTAAGGACCTTACTATGTACTTGATGGACTTTGGGACCAATGGTTTGGCTCCATTGTCTAAGCTTCCTCAGGTAGCGGATACCATGCTTCTGGACCAGACGGAGAAGATCTCTAAGTTTGTGCGAATCATGGAGAAAGAACTCAACCGCCGTAAGAAACTCCTTGCGGACTATGGAGTTGGGACCTTGGAACTCTATCGTCAGGCTAGTGGTCAGGAAGAACCGGCTATTGTCATCCTCTTAGATAGCTATGAAGCTTTCAAGGAAGAAGCCTATGAGGCAGAACTCTTCAAGCTCTTGGTGCGCATCTCTCGTGAAGGTCTCAGCATTGGGGTACATCTCTTGATGACAGCGGGTCGCCAGTCCAACCTTCGTGCTCAACTCTACTCGAACTTCAAGCACCAGTTGAGCCTACCACAAAATGAAGCTAGTGAAGTGCGGACGATTGTGGGCTCTACACCTCTTGCCATGACCATGGAAGACATCAAGGGACGGGCTCTCATGAAGCGTGAAGAGGTGGATGTCATCCAGCTGGCACTCCCAGTCTCTGGAGACAACGAAAACCAAGTCCTCAATAACCTTCGTCAGAAAGTGGCTTCCCTCCAAGAAGCCTGGACAGGACAGCGCCCAAGTGCCATCCCGATGGTACCAGAGGAGTTGATGGTGGAAGAATTTTTGAAATTGCCTAGTGTACAAGAAGCTATTGAGAATGGTCAGATTCCTATCGGTTTGGAGCTAGAAATGGTTGGAAGTGTCAATATTTCTCTTAGCAAATTTAAACACATGGCTTATGTATCAAATGCAGAAGATGCTTTTGATAATATAACTCATCATTTATTAAGAACTATTCTTAAAATGCCTAAAATTCATATGATGTTGATTGATGCTTTCCAAGAATATGAATCATATAGTAAGCAGGTGAAAACCTATGTTGGGAGTAAAAAGGAACTATCGGACATAGGAAATCAGCTAATCTACGAAATAGAGCGCCGTCTTAAAAAAGGAATCTCATCTGAGTGGATTGTTTTTATACCAAATATGAGAGCACTTGTATCCGAAAGCGATTTAAATGTTCAACAGCTTCAATTTATGTTTGAGAAGGGGTATCGAGTAGGGATGAGGTTTATTATTGGTACAGATTATACTTATATTGGAACAAGCGTTGACCCAATTCCAAGATACCTCAAAACAAATGTCCAATGGGTCATCTTTGGTATGCGCCTAATGGATCAAACCTTCTTAGATAAAGGAATATATAGCAGAGATGTGGCTCCAGATTCCGATCAGGTTTATTTACATTCTCGGAAAGAAATCATCAAACTCAAAATTAGTAAGAATAAGTAACAATATTATTTGATACTTAAGATTCAACCCTGTCTCTTGACGATTTGATAGTAGAAAGGATAATTGAAAAGGTTATTGAACATGGGACAAGTAAAAAGTGAAAAAGGCAAGGCAAGTACTATTGCAACTGGAATTGTATCAGCAAGCAATAGCATTACAACTGCCGGTACAGTTACTAGAGATAAGACAAGCTATTATACCGCTAATACGGTAGGAAGAAAATTGATCATCAATGAGGCATCTATTGCTCAAAATATTCAATCGAAAATAAGTGAATTCGTAAAATTAATTCATGGTGTCGCAAATGAATTCGAAGTAGTAGATGAGAATATAAGTACAATGTGGCAGAATAATTTACCGTCGATTCAAAATAAGGGGACAACTGGTCTATCTTCGCCATACACAAATCCGTCATTTGTTCCTCAAAATAATTTGTTTAAGGAGTGAGGATGGAAAAAACTAGAAAATTAGAAGATATTCAATGTGGTGTTCAACAGATTCAAACGAAATTATCAAAGCTAGAAGAAGAAAGAAATCAGTTTCTTTCCGTTGCGACGGAGATCTTAGATCTTTGTCAAACGAACTTCATTCCATATAGAGAATTAGGCTATTATCCGTTATCAGTTAAAGATGAGATGGATCGTCTTGAAGATATAGAGATGTTAAAAAGGAATGAACAGCTACTTGATGATTTTATCTCTGAGAGGAAAGAAGAATTAAAAAAAGCAATGAGCAAGCTAGAGGGCGAAAAAGAGGAACTTCTTTTTCAACAACGCCGTCTTGAATTACAAAATGAGGAGAAGGAGGAGAAGAATGGGGATTAAAGTAGATATAGGCTCAGCAGATTCGCAGGGCAGTACAGCAAATAGTGTATTAAGTAGCCGTGTGAATTATTATAACGATGTCATTAGTGCCTTTAATAATTTGATTACAGAGGAGGAGTTGAAAGGGGAAGCCTATGATAGCGCTAAGTCCTATGCGGAAAATATAATGGTTCCCCTACTTAGAGGAGTTATCCTCTTTTCAGAGAGTCTAGGAGGAAAAGCCGGTGAACTACCGACTCTTTACCATTCACAAGTCGGTGGAGAAAGTCTAGATGAGGAGATACTTCAACAGCAAATTGAAGCGAAGAATACAATCATTTCGACTTATGAATCTATTTTATATAGTTTATATAATCTAAAGGACGTCGATCCTATATATATAAGTAATGTTCGAGGAATTATCTCAAATGCGACGAGTAAGCGAGATGAGTTACAAAGGAAATTAGAAAAATTGCAGTCGTTTGCGAGCTCTACTAGTGGTCAGTTTTCAGATTCAGAAAGCTTACAGAGCTTAGTTTTCCAAGGTTTCGAACAAGTCACAGGTGACTTTGGAAAGTTTGATGGAACTTTTAAAGTAGAGGGACAAGCTTCTTGGGCTAATACTATTAATAGTGAGTGGAAGAAACGTTCTGAGGTAGTTCAAAATTATCAAAATGTTTTAGATAAAATTAAAAATAAAACCGAATTAGATGAGAATGATATAAAATCAATTGCAGAGTATAGAAAACGGTATCCAGGTAAAGAGTTGCCAGATACGTTAGTTAATGCTATTGAGCAACACCTCTATGAAAAGATATTAGCTGAAGTACTTGGTGATGATGGTGTTAAGTACAATACAATTAATTTGTATGATGCAATTAAGACAATCTCAGATAATGACTGGTTTAAGAGAGGAGCCCAAATACTTGGACTAACACCGAAAAACTTGACTAAGGCTTTTCTACAATCGGACGGCGTCATAGAATTGCTGGGATCGGTTGATAAGGGGACAAAAGGTAGGAAATTTGTAAGTGGTGTAATGAGTGCCATGGCTCGGTATGAATCATTAGGAAATAAGGGAGGGACACTGAAAAAGATTTTCGATGGTATTTCTGATATCGCAAGCCCTGTAGAAACTATTGTTAAAACAGGATTGGAAGGTGCCAGAGATGCTGGAATGGCGAAATTTGGTAAATATATAAAAGGGGGAGAAGAGGCAACAGGCTTATTAGGAAAAGGGCTCAAATATTTCCCAAAAGTAGCTAAGGTTATGGGGAAAGTAGGTACAGTAACGACGTTTGCTGATCTTGGGATTACAGCGATTTCTAGTGGAGTAGACGAATATAGCAAAACTAAGGATATAGGAAAAGCTGCTGGGAAAGGTGCACTTTCAGCTATAGCTAGTGTTGGTCCATTAGAAGGTGCAACAATAGGAGCTGCGATAGGTGGTATCCCAGGAGCAGCTGTTGGAGTATTTGTTGGAGGTGTTATTCAAGGTATAAAAGCATGGAAGCCGCAATTTTTTGATGATCCTGTTAAAGGAACGAAAGAGATGATAGATGATATTGGTAACGGTATAAAAGGAACTGTTAAAAATATATCTAATGGTATAGGTGGAATCGGTAAGGCACTAGGATTTGGGTGAAAAGTATGAAGAAATCAATTTTTAAAGCAAGTTTTGAGGAGAGTTTAAATTTATTAGATGATGGGTTTTTACAGTATCAGAAAAAAGATTATTATAATAAACTTGGGAAAGCCTTTAAGAAAGGGAGACCCTCTTTTTGGTTTGGTATTAAAACTTTTATTCTTAGTCTGTTGTTTCCGATAGGTGCAAATTTCATGCTCCTTGCTGTTACCCTATCATTGCAAAATTCTGATCCTAAAGATTTAAGGTTACCAGTTTCTCAGTATCCTTTGCTAACAGTCGAGCTTTATTTAATTTGCTTGTTAATTTGGTTGTTATTGGTATTAATGGGTAAATTCTTTAAACGGACGTTTATTCTCCCTTATCGTTATCGATTTCATATTATAACTTTTATAATATGGTTTGTGTTTGAATTTAATTTGCTGGCAACAACTATGTCTTTACCTATATTATCAATATGGGGGATCTTGGTATTTTTTGGACTTCTAGCATTCTTGGCTTATGTAATGTTAAGAACGGAGCTTAGAAGTTTGAAAAAACGAATGTATGGAGAAGTTAAGTCACCTACCTTACTCGATAAAATTGCCAAAGGTATTGCTATTTATGGAGCAGGTATATTGGGCTTGGCTGTGATTGTTAATTTTATTTTCAAAGCTTTTTCTATTAATTTTTCCTCTTCCGTAACTGTTTTAGGTCTCTTTATATTTTGGATTCTATCAAATATTGGTGTAATCGCCATGATTGTATTCATGGAGTTTCCTTTCTTTTTAGAAGGTTATTACAAATGGAAATATCCTGAAGAATACCGCGAGTGGGAAGGGAAAACTGTAGAAGAGTGGTATGGAATGAAATATTTAAAAAAACACAAGGAGTTATTAAAAAATGAATAATAAAAATAAAGAATTATTACCGTTAGGTAGTATTGTCTATCTTCAAGAAGGAACGCAGAAATTAATGATTATTGGTCGTGGAGTTATCTTTGACGACGAGGAAACTGGAAAAAAAGCATTTGCTGATTATATGGGTATTTTGTACCCAATGGGCTTTCAAACGGAATCGACGCTTTTCTTTCAACATGAAAATATTGACAAAGTCGTTTTTGTAGGCTATTCAGATGAGGAAGAGGAACGTTTTTCAGAAATTTATAGAGAATGGACGAAAACACTCACGGTTCCTAAGAAAGAGATAAAATAGAATTACAAAGGAGTAACTATCATAGTTCATCTATATTGAATGTAGTAATGTTAATTCTGTCTTTTTGCTGAAAGCTTTAAAACCATTAAAAGTGTAACAAAATTCGAATAAGCTATATTTTTAGAGATTGTTTAAGAAATCACTATACTTTAAATAAAAATCAAAAACGAGGAGCTGCTTTGACATTAAAGAAACTCCTCGTTTTTTGTCTGTTCCATTTCGTAAGATGAATTAGCGTGGTCATAAGCCTAAATTCATGATACAAAAATATAGCTTTGTTCCTATGGGACGAGGATTGTTTTGATATTGTGGTATAATAGAACGAGAACGTTTTCTTTCTAGTACCTTGAAAATTCTATATTTTCGATTATTTATCTGCTATGCTATTTACAAAAAAATCCTGTCTCTTGCCGTCAAGTTCCACCCTCATAATGTGGCTTTCTTGTTGATTGACTACAAGGGTAGGAGAAGCTAGAATAGCATCCTATAATGAGGCAATTTCTGCCTTCAAGCACCAGTTGAGCCTACCACAAAATGAAGCTAGTGAAGTGCGAGCCATCGTGGGCTCTACGCCACTCGCCATGACTATGGAAGATATCAAGGGCCGTGCCCTCATGAAGCGCGAAGAGGTGGATGTCATCCAGCTGGCACTCCCAGTCTCTGGAGACAACGAAAACCAAGTCCTCAATAACCTTCGTCAGGAAGTGGCTTCCCTCCAAGAAGCCTGGACAGGACAACGCCCAAGTGCCATCCCGATGGTACCAGAGGAGTTGACCATGGATGTATTTCTCAATCTGCCTACAACTCAAGAGGCGATTCAAAATCATGAATTGCCGATTGGTCTGGAGTTTGAAATGGTACAGAGTGTTGCTATTTCGTTTAATCAATTAAAAAGCTTGATTTATCTTTCTGATTCTGCTGAGTCATTAGAAAATCAAACACATCATTTATTAAATACATCACTCTGTTTTGGTAAGAAATTACGAGTGATGCTTGTAGATTCACTGGAGGAATATAGGTCTTATAGTGAAAAAGTGTCAACGTATATTAGTAGTAAAAAAGAAATTTCTGAAATAGCTCAACAATTAATATTTGAGGTTAATCGCCGACTAGAAGGAGACTTATACTCTGATTGGTTGATTTTTATGCCAAATATAAAAGTAATTGTTGAGCATGGTCTGTCAGAAAAAGATTTGGACTTTTTATTCAAAAATGGTTTGCGTGTAGGATTGCATTTTGTAATTGGTGGTGAGCATTCATATATTGGAAATAACATCCATGAAGTTCCGAAATATCTTAAATCCAATGCGCAGTGGGTTATGTTGGGTATGCGTTTAATGGATCAAATGTTTTTAGATAAACCTTATAATAATAGAGAGGCTCGACTAGAGTTGGATGAGGTGTATCTGCATGATCGTAAACAAGCCGTTAAATTAAAAATTACTAAAAATGACTAATTTGGAGGGATTTGTATGCCACTAATACAAAGTAAAGAAGAAGTAGCTAGTTCTATTGCATCTGGAATAGCTAGCTCATCTAGTAGTATTATATCTGGAAATAAAGTTGTTCTAGACCAATCGAGTGAGTATCCAGGAAATAGTACAGCTGCGGAGAAGATTCCTAAAGAAGCTGAGTATGCGTCTTCTATTGCAGAGGTTTTAAATGGATTTGTTTCAAGGATACAGAGTACAGCCGCTGAATTTGTAGCAGTGGATAGTCAGCTTGCTGCAAACATAGATACCAATACTTCTGCGCTACCTCAAACGAGTGCAGTTCCAAAGAATAATACTACATTTGTTCCAAATAGGAGCTATTTTTCAGAAGAATAATGAAGAAACTAACATTAGAAGAAATCGATAATAAATCAAAAGAACTGGATAATTTTCTAAATCAACTAAGTTTGGAGAAGAAGAAAGTTACTCGAAAAGAAAATGAACTATTTGAAATGCATCGACAAAGTTTGCTTCCATTGCGACAAATCTTAGAATTGCCTCTATCGTCAAAAGATTATCAAACTTATCAAGATTTGATAATGGACATAGGCAGTGTAGGTGCATTAGTTGAAGCGTGGTCGGAGGAACGAAAAGATTCAATCAAGAAACAAGAAGACCGATTGGAAAGAGAGTTAGATGAACTTTCCCATGCTCGAAAAAAATTATTAGTGGAACAGGAGTCGAATAATTAATATGGTAAAAATGGTATTAGGATCTTCTGATACGCAGGGTCAGACAATGGCTTCTGTGGGAGAAGCCAGAATAGCCTCCTACAATCAAGCAATTTCTGCATTATCAGCATTTGATAATGCAGGAGATTTGCAAGGGGCAGCCTATGATAGTGGTAAGCAATATGGTATGAATGTAATCACTCCCTTGCTTAAGGGAGCTATCATGTATACAGAATTGGTGAGCGAAGCTGTTCCAAAGCTACCATCAAAATATCAATCAGAAGTTGGCGGTGAGGATCTTGATTCAGAGGTACTTGAAAGTGAAATTCGTAGCCTTGAAGCTAGTCTTCACGGTATTAGAGGGATGTACTATGCAATGGTTGGAGACGAATCTATAAGTGCAAGCACTTTAAGTAGTCTTTTAAACCGCATGGATTCTTTAACTGGACAAAGAAATGAAAAAATGGATAAACTCCGCAAGTTAAATCTATTTGCTGGAAGTTCTAATGAAGTTTTTTCTGCAGGGGAAGGTAGTAGCTTAGTTGATAACTTAGCTCAAAATCTCCAAACGGGATTAAGCCAAATCCAAACAGAGTTTTCAAGTTTTAGTGGTACTTTTTCAAGTCATTCAAATGATATGGAGTGGGCCAAAAATATTGAAGGCGAATGGGATAAGAAGGCTAAGATTGATGAAGACTATCAGAAGGTTCTTGAGAAAATAAAAAATGGAAAAGAACTCTCTGAGGATGATGTGAAGAAGATAGAGGCATATAAGAAGAGATATACAAATAGAGAATTGCCGGAAACAGTTCAAGTAGCTCTCGATAAACATAAACAGGCTATCGAAGATAAAAAGCTAAAAGCAGAAGCTAAAGAAGAATCTGAAGAGGAGGGAATTCCATTTGATATAAACCAGTCTATTATGAGTGGTTTATTAAGTGGTGGAGTAGCTTTCTTTAGCGAATTGGTAAAAAGTAAAGTTACAGATAAGGCTGTTGAAAAAATAATAAAATATGCTTGGGAAACTTTAGCATATAGATCTCAAAATATGCAGAATGCATTAGTAGGAGCTTTGGTAGGCGGAGGAACTGCTACTATTCCTATTAATGTCAATCCTGCTTATAGTCGATTTGTAAGTGGTGTTGCTAAATATGGAGTTCCTTTACTAGGAGCTGCTGTGGATTATTCGATGCAGGTTGACAGTGGAACAGATCCTGTTGATGCAAGTATAAAAACTGGTGCACATGTTACGATGGGATTAATTGGAGCTGCTGTAGGTAAAGTATCGGGAGCAGCAGTTACAACGGCATTGGGGTCAACAGTTGTCTTAGCTCCATTAGCTCCGATTGCTGGTGTGGTTACCGATTTTGTTGTGACTTCAGTAATTTCAGTTGGTGGTTCAATGATTTTTGATGCAATTTACGATAATAAAGATAAGATAGCAAAATGGGGAATAGATACATTTAATTCCGCAAAGGATATTGTTAATGGCGTGGGTGATGCTATATCAGGTGCTTTAAGTGGTTTAGGAAGTGTTTTTGGTTAGAGTATGAAGAGTAATCAATTTAAAATTGAATTGTATCATGATGGGAAGGTTGGTTACTTTTATAACATCTCAGAAAATCAATGGTACATTCTAGAAAGAAATACATTGAAATATAGACGTCTAAGTCAGAAATTATTAGTTAATTCGTCGGGATTTTCACTCATTATTGCTATCTTTTCAGTTGTTATTAATAGATGGTATATTTTAAATTCAAATTTTTATCTAAATTCGATTCTTTTTGTAGGTGCTATGATTTCCTTTTTTGTCCTTAATAGTATTTTAAATAACTATATAAAAAAGCAAAAAATATCTGATTGTTTATTCACACCTATTTCTTTAGATGAAGTGGAATTAGAGGATATTATGGTTCATGCAATACAATTGGTGCATGTTTTAAGGAATATTTCTATACTATCATTTGTAGGGGCAACACTAGGACTTATACTCTTCTTAAGTTTTTCAATTCTAATAGGATTAATTGTTTTTATTTTTGGATTATTGTTATCAACTGGAATCGTAAAGAATCTACATATTCTCAGACGTTTTAAGGCAATAAAAAGAATAGAAGAGACTATGAAATATAGCGAAAGGAATAACTTTCAATGAATGAAAAAATAGATAGAAAGTGACATTAGATTAGTATAGCTTTGGAATTCTTTATGCTTGTTTGTACATTATGTCTTCTTGTTTATCATAAATCTATATTTTATAAACAATTTATGTAGAATAAAAAGTATTGTAAAATAGGCTGTTAGAAGTAAAATGTATTTCAAAGTAAAATGTGGAAACTATTACACTATAAATAGTATAAAATTATAATTTAAAATAAGAGCGAAAGGAATAATTTTAAGTGAATAGAATATTACCTATTGGAAGTATCGTACAATTGAAAAATGGAGAAGTAAAGCTAATGATAATAAATCGTTTCCCTCTTTATAATAACAATGGGGAAATTGGCTATTTTGATTATTCTGCTTGTATTTATCCTAATGGAAGTCTGGATGCTCATGCGTACTTTTTTAATCAAGAAAATATTGCTAAAATTTTGTTTGAAGGTTATGTAGATGATTCTGAAGAACTAATGCAACAGAAATTTGAAGAGGAAAGAGAAAATATAAAGTACACTAGGTTAAAGTTAAGTGAATAAAACTTCATAATTCGTATCTCAACTTGAATTGTAAGACTAAAACTAACGATTAAGAAGCAAGAGCAACGATTGGAAAGGGAGTTAGATGAGCTCTGCCATGCTCGAAAGAAATTAATGATAGAACAGGAGTCGCAGAAGTAATATGGTAAAAATGGTATTAGGATCTTCTGATACGCAGGGTCAGACAATGGCTTCTGTGGGAGAAGCCAGAATAGCTTCCTACAATGAGGCAATTTCTGCATTATCAGCATTTGATAATGCAGGAGATTTGCAAGGGGCAGCCTATGATAGTGGTAAGCAATATGGTATGAATGTAATCACTCCCTTGCTTAAGGGAGCTATCATGTATACAGAATTGGTGAGCGAAGCTGTTCCAAAGCTACCATCAAAATATCAATCAGAAGTTGGCGGTGAGGATCTTGATTCAGAGGTACTTGAAAGTGAAATTCGTAACCTTGAAGCTAGTCTTCACAGTATTAGAGGGATGTACAATGCAATGGTTGGAGACGAATCTGTAAGTGCAAGCACTTTAAGTAGTCTTTTAAACCGCATGGATTCTTTAACTGGACAAAGAAATGAAAAAATGGATAAGCTCCGCAAGTTAAATCTATTTGCTGGAAGTTCTAATGACGTTTTTTCTGCAGGGGAAGGTAGTAGCTTAGTTGATAACTTAGCTCAAAATCTCCAAACGGGATTAAGCCAAATCCAAACAGAATTTTCAAGTTTTAGTGGTACTTTCCCCAAGCACTCTGTGCATACTCTGGGATGGGCACGGAATATCGAGGGTGAGTGGGAAAATAAGGTTAAGATTGACGGAGATTATAAGGAGGTTCTCAAAAAAATTGAGGATGGTAAAGAACTCTCTGACGATGATGTGAAGAAAATCGATGCTTATAAAAACTGGTATCCTAATAGAGAAATTCCAAAAGAAATTGAAAATATTATTATAGAGTATAAGAAATTCTCTGAAGCAAAATCAAAATTTAAACGTTCTATAAATAATGTTCAAATTTTTGGTTATGAGCATACTGTATCTATAGAGCAAAAACAAAATATTCAAGGTAGATATTTTACTCACTCAACTTATGCAAAAGAAAAAGTTAAGTCTGTAATTGAGAAAAAAGGTTTCATTAATTTAAAAACAAATAATGGCCAAATTTCAGGAGTAGGGATTGATTTAAAATTTATTTCATTTGAAATAGGAGTTGAAGATTGGCATATTAATGCCAAAGCTGAAGTGTCCGCATTTGGATACCAAGGGGGAATAAAAACTGATTTAGGTATTTCAGAAGACCATGGTTTGGAATTAGATGTGGCGGCTGGAGCTGGTAAAACTAAAGGTAAAAAGACAACAACGGATTACTATGGATTAAAACTGAGCACGGATATAAATGATGGGATTTTAGCAGCTTATAATCAACATACAGAATCTGAGAAAAAGGGAGACTGGACGACTTCTAATGAGCGTGAAAGCGGAATTCAGATAGGAAATACATGGGAAGTGATTGCTGTAGGAGCAGCTATTCTGACAGTAGTTCAACCAGAGTTGGCGCCTTTTACTATGCCATTTATAGGGAAACTAGCAGGTGGGCAGTAAATAGAAATAAAGAGGATAATGTTATGATACAATACAAATACTTGAGAAAGAGATATGATCTTTATCTCAGATTAGCATATTTAGTGATAACAATGTTACTCATATATTTAGTAAGTATTAGACAACTATTTCAATATCGTTTATATATAACAGTGGGCTATATTTGTATTCTCTATCTTGTTATTAGAGGGATAGAGAAGTGGTATGTGAAATTACTTAATAAATTATTATTTTTTGATCTTGATATTGAATCTTGGAGACAATACATTCAGATTAATAGAAATGCTAAATTAAAAAGGGCAAGAAAAGTGTCTAATATATATGAAATTATTTACACCTATATGCAAGGAGATTTTAGAGATGTAATTAATAAAATAGTTGAATTAAAATCCACATTCAAATTAAGTGAACTAGAAAATAAATCAGTAGCAATTTATCAAGTAAATTCTGAGCTGCTCTCTAATAAAATTAATTCGATAGTAGACATTGAAGAAATATTAAAAGATTGCAATATAAATGATTCTGATATGATGGAACTCACTCAAAGATACGAAGCAATATTGGATATTGTAATTAAAAAGAAAGCAAATGATTACTTTAAGGAAAAAGTAAGCGAGTTTAGATTCGATATATTGGAGTCAATGTATTTTGATGCTTTGAATGAGCAGTTAAAAGGAAATGAAAAGAAGGCAAAAGAACTATTAACAGATATTTCTAATGAGAACTTAGATATTTTTATAGTGAGAAATTCAAAAACCATATTGGAGGAAATGTAAAATGATGAAAGATCAACGGCAACAATTACCTGTAGGAACAGTTGTGAATTTAGTTAACGAATCTGTAAATATTGCTATTATAGGACAGTATCCTATTGTTAAAAATGAAGTAAGGGAAGGTTATTTTGATTTTGCAGGTGTCATTCTACCTGTAGGTTTTGATGCTGAACATACCGTATTTTTTAATAAAGAAGATATAGAAAGGGTCATTTTCCTTGGATATATTGATGTTGATTTTCAAAATTTTCTTAACGAATCTGACAAGTTTGAAAAAAGTACTGAATTAAAAAAATTATCGATAATGGAGGTAATTGATACTGATGAAAAATAAATCAAAAAAATGGAAATGGTTTCTTTTGATTATTCCTGCATTTATGATTCTAGGGCTCATTACTACTATTCTTGATGATATGAAATCAGATGATGGAATTTACTATCTGGTGGTCAAAAATGAATCTACTAAAACGGCTTCACTAGATAAAACTTCATGGATAAAAATAGAAGGTGAGCAGATCACTATAAAGGAAGGTGGTAAAGAATATACTTACTCATTTGATACTGAGAATGAAGAATTTATTAGAGATTCGGTTCATTATTCTTGTTTGATACATGATGGGACCTTAATTCTTTTAGGAGAACAGCCACAAAAGGAATTGCCCGAATATGTCAGTCCTGAAAGTAGTTGGTATTCGGGATATGAAAAAGGTCAGGTGAAAATAACTAATTAATTGTTTTTTCTCTATATTAACTGTAGCAAGTTAACAAGAATTCATGTCTAGGAGAGGACTAATTTACCTCTCTTCTTTTTGGATAATCTGAATAAGGAAATTGCGAGATGTGCATTTGTACATACAGCAACTACAACTGTGAATAATGGATTCAGCAACCGGTGCAAAAGCACGTTTAAGTATTCTTTTTGATAAGGCTTATCTAAAAGGTAAAACTAGTGCAGTTTCATATACTGTTGACATAGATGTCTATGTTACATCTGATAAATCAGAATTTGACGGATTAGCTCAAAATCTCCAAACGGGCTTAAGTCAACTTGAAACAGAATTTTCAAGTTTTAGTGGTACTTTTTCAAGTCATTCAAATGATATGGAGTGGGCCAAAAATATTGAAGGCGAATGGGATAAGAAGGCTAAAATTGATGAACACTATCAGAGAAAATAAAAGATGGAAAAGAACTCTCTGAGGATGATGTGAAAGCGCTCGAAGCTTATCGAAAACGCTATGGATGGCTTTTGATTATCTATATGATAAATATGGGGATAAAGTCGTGGAATTTGTTGGTGATGTTTGGGATGGTACAAAGAATGTAGTAGGTGATACGATGAAATCTGTTGGTGATACAGCTGAGAAAATATGGGACAGTGCGGGAGATGCAGTTAATGGATTTTTCTCGGGATTAGATAGTTCATTTAATTAAAAGGATTTACATTACATATGGAAACAATTATTAATTTAGGGATATGGGAGAACAAAAATTATCATTTTGATTGGGAGAATAATGTATTGCTAGAGGAAACATCTTCTCCTAATTACTGGTCTTATATTCTACTGCCTGTTACGCTGTACATTATAAATAAAATTTCTGATATATTGGCCGAAGCAGGAATATTTAATAATCAGATAGTCCGAGTTGGGATGGTTCCAATCTTAGGCATTTTATCTTATTTTTTAGCCACTTTGATTATCAGATTTTACCACGGAACTTTAAAATTAAAAAAATCAGAATTGGATGAGGAACAGAGTAAGAAGTTTGTCAAATCTTTGAAGAGAAGAAGAGGGTACTTTAAATGTCTTCTTAATCTTTTTAGAATCCTAACTGTAGTCGCTATTCTTTTGTTTGTCTTTGGAAATGAAACCATTGCCGTACTCTTTTTGGCGGTTAGTTTTTTAGTGATATTTATGTTCAAATTTGATTACCAACTTAATAGATGGTTAAAAATCATTAAAATAGTAGAAAAAGGAGAGAAGAATATATAACTTATTACCTATTGGTGCAATTGTTCGTCTACATAATGGAACGATTGATGTGATGATTATAGGTAGATTTCCATTGTACAATCAAGAGGGTACAATTGGCTATTTTGATATTGTGGTATAATGGGGCAAGGACATTTTTCTTTGTTTTTCTGTTTGGCAAAAATTCGGAGACAGTTATTGGAGCTATCGTTGGGCTCGCTTGGGGAACGCTTAATCTTATCGGTTCTGTTGTTGCACCAGAATTTAAAAAGTCAGTTTATGACAAAGCTAAAAATTTAGCTTATGGTGCTGTAGACGTGGTAGAATCAGGAGTGGAATCTATCGGGAAAGGAATCCACCAGGGCTTGGAGACTGTCAAAAGTGTGGGCAAGAATGTTTCTGATTTTTTCAATGGTGGTCTGAAGGCTGCCTCATCCTTGTTTGGATAATAGGAGAGAATAAATGGATAAGATACAAAAAGATATTAATGATGCACTCGATCCAACTCGAAGATTAAACTTAGTAAAGATAATTTTTGTAGCGCCTTTTTTTTCATTGATGATTATGCTTGGGACATCTTTACCGATAAACCTATTTCGAATGGCTAGTGAAGCTGGACATGAACTAGTTACGCAATTGACATCAGTTGAAAAAGGTCTCATTCCCCCAGATAGTTTCTTTGGTTTTCTATTCTTGTTTTGTTGGTGTTATTTTATTTGTTGTTATATCATTACGAAAAGAAATCGCATTAAAGCCTATTTAATGACTCAGATTTTTCAATTATTTTTGCTCGTAATTTTATATTATAGTTTGTTTATAGCCGCCTTGTATCTAATCCCTCTAGTAGCAGTTCGTATCGTCTACTGGATTGGATTTGTCTTATCTCTGATTTACCTTATTTATATTCTCGTTACAAAGCAGCGTGCTAGTAAGGATTATTTCTCCTCAGAGTATTATAAAAAGTTTTTAAATGTTATTTTATTCTTATGGTTGTTGATGTATGGCATCAATCTCTTTACCCATGGGCTTAATCATTTCCTAGCGTATCTCTTGCTTGCTTTGTTGCCAATTTCACCTATTTTATTAGGACTATTTTTGGTATCATTTTTCAAGTCCAATGTAGTAACGCTAGAAAACTTGAATGCAGTCAATAAAAATCAAGAGAAATACCGTGAAGAGTATGGATATACCATCGAAGAATGGTATGGAAAGAAGTCAAAAATGTATAAGGAACATGTTAAGAAGTCTAAAAAGAAATAAAGGTTTGTATAATTTTTATTAAAAGGAGAAAAAATGAAGAAGCTGTTTGTTATAATTTTATTGTTAATACTTGGAGCTTGCTCTAATGGAAAGGAAGCAGGGGGAACAGAGAAAAGTACACGCGAGACAGTTGTAAATACAGAGAAAGAATTGAAATTTGTAGTAGCACCACAATATGAAGGTCAAACGTCGGATTTAATTGAACTTGGAAAAAAATTGACTAAGGAACATCCCGAACTAGGTAGTAAGGGAAATATGGCTATCTACTTTACAGGAGCAGTCTCAGATGGTAGGGCAGCACTGATGCTCGTCAATAAAACTGACGTAGATATCAAAAAAGATTTGGAGTTTTCACTAAGCTGGTCCTATGATGGCAAAACTATTTTTGAGAATCAAAAGATTAGCTATACTATCAAGGATAGTGGTGAGTTACCTTCTTACACAACTACATTAATTTTGTTACCACTTAACTCAGAACAAATGGAAAGTGTTGACTCGATGTCAGATCCATCCAAGATGACACTTTCAATCTCTGATGTGAAGAGCGTAGAATAAGATAGGAGTTGAATGTGACAACAGAAACCATTTTATTTTTATTTGCTACCATCGTCATCCTTTTATCTTTGATCTTTTTATCTGGTACATATCTCTACCTTTATTTTCGGGATAAAAAGATGGTACGTCTTGCCAAATCGTCTGTTAAGGGAACGGTTGTGGGCTATAGTAATTTTCAGGCTGGGAATCCTCCGATTGTTGAATATACGGTTGACGGAACTACTTATAGCAAGCCATTACGGTATTTTATAATCAAAACGATTTCGCTTCCATGGGGGCCTGTAAAAACATCTGATAACTTTACAAGAGAGGACATGTTGGCAAATTCCCTAACCTTTTATCGTAATTCTTTTATATCGTTTAATAACTTAATGCGAACGCATTTTCCAGTCTATTCAACGATGACTGTATGGTATGATCCTGAAAAACCAAACAGGGCTTATGTAGAACGATACTGTGGGATTAACAAGCTTTATAAATGGTTTGGCATCGGTAGTGCTATATTGTTAATCATGACCTATGCTATTGTAGTACTTGCTTATTTGTTAAAGAGATGAGGTATAGATGTCAAAAGTTTGTATAGATGTAGCAGAAGAAATGAACCTAAGTATATCAGATATTCAGATGAAGTAGGAGAACTATATGACAGATTTGAAGCTTTATTTTTTGTTGCTATTTGCACTTTTATTACTCTGTTCATTTGTATTTTTCTTTTTCCGTTATTTTTACAAAAGAGAACTAAGGATTAAAAATTTATCTACTGCATGTATTGAGTGGGTTGGGAAATGTATCAGTCGAACAGATTTGTCAAAAAGTATATCCTTCATGTTAGGAGCTTATAGAGGATATGCTGGAAATGTTTTATAGATATCCCAGTTTATTTTAAGAGTTATCCTTTATCTGTAACGGATGCAGCTAAGGATGTCTTCATAAAATATATATGAAATTGGTGAAGGCTTGCAAACGATAGGAGTGGAGTTGATGGTAAAGAAAAATAGAAAAAATAGAGCAATGATTACTAGTAGACAACGAGAAAGATACCACGGGCCTTTGATCACACAGGGTGTCAGTTTAGGTTATATTAAATTATATCCATGGATTGCTTTAGCATTAACTGGTTTTCTGTATGTGGGTGGAACTTATGAAGACAATCTAGGCATCTTTAAAGGACTTTCTTTGTTTTGCGGTGTTGTGAATATATTAGGTATTATCATTTCTTTTATTCCCTATTTGGTAAACGCATGGAAGGCTTTAACATATTATTTGATAGCCCTTACAGTGTTAAGCTTAGTGATAGTTACAAATTTTATTTGTTTACTAATAGTTATTTCAGACGGTAGTTCTATAGGAGCTAAGGAGATATATCAATCCCCTCTCACTCCATTTTATGTAATATTGATGATGTTCCTTTTTATCTTTGCTTGTGGCCTCTATGCTTGGTACTATATCCCAAAGAATCAAGGGAAAGTCTGGGCCTTTAATCAAGTAAAAGGAGGAAGTAGAAAGAAAAAATGGTGGAATAATTTTGCTATAGCTTTTGCTGGGGCAACAATCATTCCCGCCCTCCTAACAGGTTATATTCAGATTGCTTTTGGTGTTTTATTGGGAATTTTATTTACTTTGACCCTGCCAGCTGTAATAGTAGATGCTATTTATGCAGCTATTTATATAAAAAAGCACCCTCATAGCGATGGATTAGTTTAGCCAACAAATATAGATTAGTGGGTAAAAAAAGGAGAAAATAATGAAAAAAGTTCGAAAAATTCAAATGCTGATGGGAGTTATACTTTCAGTTTTAGTCGTCTTGATAGTAGCATCGATCTTCTTATTTAGATTTAATGGAAAGAAAGATTCAAAGCAAGTATCATCAACGGTTTCTGTTAAAGATAGCAGAAGTCAGGCTAAAAGCGATAAAGATACCAAAGTTAAAGAGGAGGAGATACATAAACTCAAGGATCAACTGACTGATTTAGACACCAAGATTACTGAAGCAGAAGCACTTGTTAGCAAGCTAAAAGAAGAAACTGCTGTTCCGAAACTGGATATTGAATCACTAAGAAATAATGATTTATCTAGTTTGAAAGGTACATGGCGTACAGCTTCCGGTAATGAATATGTTATTAATGAGTCTGGGGAAATGCGTTCCTCTTGGCTGTCGAATGGTCAAAAGAATGAATCTATTGTCGAATTGAAAGCATCAGGTGGAAAAAATAGTCAAAATCCAGAAACAGTTTTTATTAGTGCTTGGGTAAAAGATTCAGTTGCAGGAGGATTTGTGGTAGTTGCCGTACCAAGTGGAGTTGTCATGAAACCTGGTGATGATGGAAAACTGACAGATAAAAGTAATCATGACGAGGATAGACTGTTTGCAGGACAGCAGTATGAAGCGATGTTGTCGAAACCAGAAGATGTTTATTATCGTGTAAAACCAGATACTAGTAAACTTGAGGAAGAGGAGAAGAATTTAGCTCAACTACAGGCTGAACGCGAAGCAATCAAAACTTCTCTAGAATCTAAGGAAAAGAAAAATACGAACTAGAAAAACTAGTTTAGAATCTAACTTTCGATTGTTTTAGTTCAGAGATACTGTTGCAATCACTAGAATGAAGAAGCTGATTAGGGCTTCTTTTTCTTTCATTTTAACTATTGAACCATTTAGACCGAGATAGAGACCAGATAGACAAAAGAGCTTGTTCTTGAAATTAACCTCTGCTATAATGATTTTTGTAAGGGACGTGAGGCGTCACTATCAGATAACTCAAGTTCCTAAAAAAGAAATTGGAGATAAACAAATGAAAAAATTATTAGGGATTGTATTTTTAGTAGCAGCAGCGACAGTAGTGTATTTTGGTTCTGTTGGCTGGCCAAGTTTAGATGTCAACCTCTGGTCACTGATTCCGGTAGGATTGTTCCTCTTTTTCACACTAGAGAATCTTTTGAAAAAGGACTACAAGGCTAGTCTGATGTGTTTGATTATTGCCTTCATCATTGCGAATGCAATTTTGGATCTATTGCCGATTTCAAGTGGTTTGGTGATTGGAGCGGGTGTACTAGCTTGTGTAGGTATTGGTTATCTCTTTCCTGATAAAGAAGGAAAATAAGAATCATTAAAAAAGATATAAAGAAAAACACTTCAATCATTGTATTTTAGTTTGATTGAGGTGTTTTCGATTTAGTTTTTTATTTCTGAGCCATCAATTCAACAATCATCTCGATATACATGACAAGGGTTAATAAGAATCCTGCACGCCAGAAGAATTTGATGAATTTAGGATAGTAAAAGCTGCGTTTTTTCAAAAGGAAGAAAAAGACGAGAATAATGGCTAGGAGTGAGAGGGCTAGTCCCAGTCTAGGGAGAAAATTATGGGTAAAGGTTTTAGCTGTGATCAGGTAATACTCAAATACCAAGACTGGAAAAGCCAAATCCGCAAAGTTTCGTCCTAGTTTTTTTAATCTAAAAAGTTTGGTTATGATAATGCAGACTACTAAAGTCAGTATCAATAATAAAATAGATGCTAATTTCATTAAAATCATACCCATATTGTATCATAAAAAATCGCTAAAGGAAACGAGAAACAGAGGAATTTATAGGAAAGTCAGGCTTTTGAGATTGTAGATGTTTTTTGTTATAATGAAAGTTATGAAACCTTATAATACCTTGAATGATTATTATCGAAAACTCTTTGGAGAAAAGACCTTTAAAGTCCCTATTGATGCGGGGTTTGACTGTCCAAATCGTGATGGAACTGTGGCTCATGGAGGCTGTACTTTTTGTACGGTTTCAGGTTCTGGAGATGCTATCGTAGCACCGGATGCGCCTATTCGTGAGCAATTTTATAAGGAAATCGACTTTATGCACCGTAAGTGGCCGGATGTTCAGAAGTATCTGGTTTATTTTCAAAATTTTACCAATACCCATGAAAAGGTGGAAGTCATCCGAGAGCGCTATGAACAGGCTATCAACGAACCGGGTGTGGTAGGAATCAATATCGGAACGCGCCCAGACTGTTTACCAGACGAAACCATTGAATATTTGGCTGAGTTATCGGAGCGCATGCATGTGACGGTAGAATTGGGCTTGCAGACTACTTATGAAGAAACCTCTGATCTGATTAACCGTGCCCATTCCTATGAGTTGTACGTGGAAACGGTCAAGCGTTTGAGAAAGTATCCCAAGATTGAGATTGTTTCTCATTTGATCAACGGACTTCCTGGTGAAACCCATGAGATGATGCTTGAAAATGTTCGCCGCTGTGTCACGGATAACGATATTCAAGGGATTAAATTGCACTTGCTTCACCTGATGACCAATACGCGTATGCAACGAGATTACCATGAGGGACGTTTACAATTGATGAGCCAGGACGAATATGTAAAGGTTATTTGTGACCAACTGGAAATCATTCCCAAACATATCGTCATCCATCGAATCACAGGAGATGCACCTAGAGATATGCTGATTGGTCCTATGTGGAGCCTCAATAAATGGGAAGTGCTAAATGCTATTGAAACTGAAATGCGACGTCGTGGAAGTGTTCAAGGATGCAAGGCTGTAAAACAGGAGTTTGAAAATGAAAAGACCACTTGAGATGGCACATGATTTTTTGGCTGAGGTTGTAACTCAGGACGATACAGTAGTGGATGCGACTATGGGAAATGGTCACGATACCCTTTTTCTAGCCAAACTAGCCAAGAAAGTCTATGCCTTTGATATTCAGGAACAAGCCTTGGAAAAGACCCAAGAACGTTTAAACCAGGCTGGAATGACAAATGCCCAGTTAATCTTGCAAGGTCATGAGACACTGAACCAGTTTGTGACAGAAGCCAAGGCAGGGATTTTTAATCTGGGCTATTTGCCGTCAGCTGATAAATCTGTCATTACCCAACCTCAGACAACGATTGAAGCATTAGAAAAGCTGTGTCATTTGCTTGTCAAAGGTGGACGGATTGCTATCATGATCTACTATGGTCATGATGGAGGCGACCTAGAGAGGGATGCTGTCTTGGATTTTGTTAGCCAGTTGAACCAACAAGAGTACACAGCTGCCATTTACCGAACCCTGAACCAAGTCAACAACCCACCGTTTTTAGTGATGATTGAAAAATTAGAGAGATATAGACATGGATAAACAATACCTACGTGAAAAGCTGGATGCCATGCGCCAGAATTTTGTTGAATCAACCCACCACGAACGAGCGGTGGGTGTGTTAGACCAAGCGCATATGAGCAAAAAAATGCTTAAAATCAAGAAAAAATTAGTTGCTCTTGAAATGGAACGGTGCCAGAGAAAAATTGAGCACAAAGATTGTTTCAAGATTGACCAAAAAATCAAAGAGCAGAAGGAGATATTTGAATCCTGTTGTAAAAAAGATTAAGGAGGACGTGCGTGGAATTACTGATTTACCTCATCCTATTTTTACTGGTTTTGATTGTCTCAAGTACCACCAATAAGCTCCTGCCCTTTTTGCCTCTCCCTTTGGTGCAGATTCTTTTGGGAATCGTGATTGGTCTCTTTTTACCCAATACCGACTTTCATCTCAATACAGAGTTGTTTTTGGCCCTGGTTATCGGGCCCTTGCTTTTCCGAGAGTCGGAGGAAGCAGATATTACGGCTATTTTAAAACACTGGCGAATCATTGTTTATCTCATATTTCCAGTGATTTTTATCTCGACCCTGAGTTTGGGTGGCTTGGCCCATCTTCTTTGGCTCAGTCTTCCCTTGGCGGCTTGCTTGGCTGTTGGGGCGGCACTTGGCCCTACGGATTTGGTGGCCTTTGCCTCTCTTTCGGAGCGGTTTAGCTTTCCTAAGCGTGTGTCCAATATCCTTAAGGGTGAAGGACTTTTGAATGATGCATCAGGTTTGGTTGCCTTTCAGGTAGCTTTGACAGCTTGGACAACTGGAGCCTTTTCCCTTGGGCAAGCGAGTAGTTCGCTCATCTTTTCAATCCTAGGCGGTTTTTTGATTGGCTTTTTAACAGCCATGACCAACCGTTTCCTCCATAGCTTCTTGCTAAGTGTGAGAGCAACGGATATTGCTAGTGAGCTCCTTCTGGAATTGAGTTTGCCCTTGGTAACCTTCTTCCTGGCAGAAGAAGTCCATGTTTCAGGGATTATTGCCGTTGTGGTTGCTGGTATTTTAAAGGCAAGCCGTTTTAAGAAAATTACGCTCCTAGAAGCCCAAGTGGATACGGTAACCGAGACGGTCTGGCACACAGTGAACTTTATGCTCAACGGTTCTGTCTTTGTGATTTTAGGGATGGAGTTGGAAATGATAGCAGAGCCTATCTTGACCAATCCAATCTATAATCCCTTACTGTTATTGCTATCTCTTATAGCCCTTACCTTTGTCCTCTTTGCTATTCGTTTTGTCATGATTTATGGCTATTATGCCTATAGGACTAGACGTCTCAAGAAAAAGCTAAATAAGTATATGAAGGACATGCTTCTTTTGACCTTCTCAGGTGTCAAGGGAACGGTGTCGATTGCTACGATCCTTCTGATACCAAGTAATCTAGAACAGGAGTATCCTCTCTTGCTTTTCCTTGTCGCAGGTGTGACGCTGGTAAGCTTTTTAACAGGTCTCTTGGTCTTGCCTCATCTTTCTGATGAACAGGAAGAAAGCAAGGACTATCTCATGCATATCGCCATTTTGAATGAAGTAACGATAGAGTTGGAAAAAGAGTTGGAAGATACCAGAAATAAGCTCCCTCTCTATGCAGCCATTGACAATTATCATGGACGTATTGAAAATCTTATCCTGAGTCAAGAAAATAAGGGGGCTCAAGAAGACTGGGAGGCCTTAAAACTTCTCATCCTCAGTATTGAAAGTGATGGTTTAGAACAGGCTTACGAAGAGGACAAGATGAGCGAGCGTGCCTATCGAGTCTACCAACGTTATTTGAAAAACATGGAACAAAGTATCAATCGTAAGTTTGCTTCACGAGTGACCTATTATTTCCTTGTTTCCTTGCGGATTTTACGTTTTCTCCTTCACGAAGTCTTTACCTTAGGCAAGACCTTTCGCAGTTGGAAAAATGAAGAATCACAGAAACTCAGAGCCCTTGACTATGATCAAATTGCAGAGCTCTATCTAGAAAATACAGAGATGATTATCGAAAGTCTGGAGAACCTTAAAGGGGTTTATAAGAGTTCTTTAATCAGCTTCATGCAGGATTCTCGTCTCCGAGAAACAGCTATTATCACCAGTGGTGCCTTTGTCGAACGGGTTATCAATCGTGTCAAACCCAACAATATCGATGAAATGTTGAGAGGCTATTATCTGGAGCGCAAGTTGATTTTCGAATATGAAGAAAAACGATTGATTACAACCAAGTATGCCAAGAAGTTACGACAAAATGTGAATAACTTAGAGAACTATTCTCTGAAAGAAGCTGCCAATACCCTGCCTTATGATATGGTGGAATTGGTAAGAAGAAATTAATCAAGATTGTAAGTGAAGGAGTGTGACATGAAGAAGTGGTGGAAAGCGATGATAGACAAGCCGTTATTAAAAGCTTTTTTACATTATTATCAAGCATCAGATAGTGAGTTGACCAGTGTCGCAGTAGCCTACTATTGGTTGATTTCGATTTTCCCTCTGCTTTTGGTGGTGGTTAATATCCTCCCTTATTTTCAGATTCCAGTTTCTAATTTTTTAAAGGTTGTCAATGAATTTTTGCCCGATACCATGTATGATGTGGTTGCAAAGATTATCACAGAAGTGCTAACGCAACCTTCAACAGGCTTATTGAGTTTTGCGGTTTTGTCAGCCCTCTGGACCTTTTCAAAATCCATGAATTTCCTACAGAAAGCCTTTAATAAAGCTTACGGAGTAGCTAAAAATCGTGGGATGATTTCTCATCAACTCATGAGTTTGTTTGTCAGTTTTGGTCTGCAGATTCTCTTCGCCTTAGCTCTCTTTCTGAGTGTCTTTGGGCGAATGCTTCTCAACCTTATCAAGAGCTACTGGAAATCGGATAGTCCTCTCTTTGATTATCTGCAAGACCTAACAGGTCCCTTGGTCTATGCCTTGATTTTTGCTATCTTGGTCATGCTCTACTATTTCCTGCCCAATGTTAAGGTCCGACGGATTCGACATGTATTGCCAGGTAGTACCTTTGTCTTGTTGACCTTGGTCTTACTACTTAATATCTTTTCAGTCTATGTCAACAATTATGTCAATCACCTAGTGGACGTCCGTTTTTTCAGTTCCGTCGTCGTGGTGGTCATGATGTTTTGGTTTATTCTCATCGCTAAGATTTTGATTGTCGGTGCGGTGATCAATGCCAGTGTCCAGAGTTTGAAAGATACGAGCTTGAGAACAGACTAATTTATTTTTTATCTATAACAAAACGCATACTATCAAGGTTTTATTGCCTGATAATATGCGTTTTTTGATTATATAAATTAATAGATAAACATGGCATCGCCAAAACTAAAGAAGCGGTAGTGTTCTTGAATGGCATGGTGGTAGGCATCTAAGACCAATTCACGGCCGGCAAAGGCAGAAACCAACATGACCAGAGTTGATTTTGGCAGGTGGAAGTTGGTTGAGAAGGCATCCACAACCTTCCATTCATAGCCAGGTTTGATAAAGATATTAGTCCAGCCAGAATCTGCTTGGATTTGCCCCTCAAACTTGGAACCAATAGTTTCCAAGGTGCGGATAGAAGTGGTTCCGACAGCGATGACACGGCCTCCATTTTCCTTGACAGATCGAAGGGTGGTAGCAGCTTCCTCAGAAAGTTGGTAGAATTCTGAGTGCATTTCGTGTTCGTCCAGATTGTCAACTGAAACGGGTCTAAAGGTCCCGAGTCCGACATGAAGAGTCAGATAGACTAGATGAACTCCTTTAGCTTGGATTTCTGCCAGCAGTTCTTTGGTGAAGTGGAGGCCAGCAGTCGGTGCAGCAGCAGAGCCACTTTCTTTAGCGTAGACCGTTTGATAGCGTTCACGGTCATCCAGTTTTTCATGGATATAAGGCGGTAGCGGCATTTCACCCAGACTTTCTAAGACTTCTAGGAAAATTCCTTGATATTCAAAGCGGACAATACGTCCCCCGTGGGTCAATTCTTCTGTCACGATAGCGCTGAGGCGACCATCACCAAAGCTTACACGAGTGCCAACCTTGAGGCGTTTGGCAGGTTTAGCCAGAACCTCCCACTCATCTCCAGCAGTATTTTTGAGCAGGAGAAGTTCCACATGGCCTCCTGTTTCTTCCTTTTGACCATAGAGGCGGGCAGGGAGAACGCGGGTGTCGTTCATAACGAGGGCATCACCAGGTTCCAGCATATCAATAATAGAGTGGAAGTGTTTATCCTGCATTTCTCCCGTCTCACGATTGACAATGAGGAGTTTAGAGGCGTCCCGTTTTTCAAGAGGCGTTTGGGCAATCAATTCCTCGGGTAAGTGGAAATCAAAATCAGCAGTATTCATATATCTGTTCATTCTTTCTAAGTTCTAATCTTATCCATTATAACATGTTTCAAGTATAGTCGTTCTTTTTTTAGAAATTAAATCGTTTTCACTTGACAAAAATTGGTCTATACCATATAATAAATATAGATTGAAACGGAGGATAAAAAGATGAAAGTTATTAAAGTTGAAAACCAAATCGAAGGTGGAAAAGTTGCTTTTGAGATTTTGAAGGAAAAATTGGCCAATGGAGCTCAAACACTAGGACTTGCGACAGGAAGTAGCCCACTTGAGTTTTACAAGGAAATTGTTGAGAGTGACCTTGATTTTTCAAATCTAACCAGTGTCAACCTTGATGAGTATGTAGGACTTGATGGAGAAAATCCACAGTCTTACCGTTACTTCATGCAAGAAAACTTGTTTAACCAAAAACCATTTAAAGAAAGTTTCTTGCCTCGTGGGGTTAAGGACAATGCTGAAGCTGAAGTTGAACGCTACAACCAAATTTTGGCTGACCATCCAGTTGACCTCCAAATCTTGGGAATCGGTCGCAATGGACATATCGGATTTAATGAACCTGGTACTCCATTTGACAGTCAAACACATCTTGTGGAGCTTGACCAGTCTACTATCGAAGCTAATGCTCGCTTCTTTGACAAGATTGAAGATGTTCCAACACAAGCCATCTCAATGGGGATTAAAAACATTTTGGATGCCAAATCAATCCTTCTCTTTGCATACGGTGCATCAAAAGCAGAAGCTATTGCCGGAACAGTGTCTGGCCCAGTGACTGAGAGTCTACCAGCAAGTAGCCTCCAAAATCACCCTGATGTGACCATCATTGCAGATGCAGAAGCGCTCAGCTTGTTAGAAAAATAAAAAAGTGAAACCCTTCAGTTTTTTCTATTGAATGCTTTCAAGACTTGTATAAATGGCAGAAAAATCAAAATTAACCCGCATTTTTTCTTGACAATTATTCCTTTTACGTGTAAAATAGAATAGATCTTGAACTTGAAGGGAGTGAAAAAAATGTCTAAAACAGTAGTACGTAAGAATGAATCTCTTGACGACGCACTTCGTCGTTTCAAACGTGCGGTTACTAAAGCTGGTACTCTTCAAGAAACACGCAAACGTGAATTCTATGAAAAACCTTCTGTAAAACGTAAACGTAAATCAGAAGCAGCTCGTAAACGTAAAAAATTCTAATTAGAAATGAAAGGCTAGAGAAATCTAGTCTTTTTCTTTTAAATAAATACTACAAAGCCTGCAAAAATCTCAAATATCCTCCTACAATTTGATATAATAGAGAGAAGAACTCATTTGAAGGAGGAAATGATGTCGGTTTTAGTAAAAGAAGTGATTGAAAAGCTCAGACTAGACATTGTCTATGGCGAACCAGAATTACTTGAAAAGGAAATCAATACAGCGGACATTACGCGACCTGGTCTTGAAATGACAGGTTATTTTGACTACTACACGCCAGAGCGAATCCAGCTCTTGGGAATGAAGGAGTGGTCCTATCTCGTTTCGATGTCCTCTCACAACCGTTACCAAGTCTTGAAAAAAATGTTTCTACCTGAGACACCTGCGGTCATTGTTGCTCGTGGTTTGGTGGTTCCAGAGGAGATGTTAAAGGCAGCTAGAGAATGTAAGATTGCCATTTTAACCAGCCGTACGGCGACCAGTCGTTTATCTGGAGAGTTATCTAGTTATCTGGATTCACGTTTAGCAGAACGGACCAGTGTGCACGGTGTCTTGATGGATATCTATGGAATGGGTGTCTTGATTCAGGGTGATAGTGGCATCGGTAAGAGTGAGACAGGTCTGGAGCTTGTCAAACGTGGTCACCGCTTGGTAGCTGATGACCGGGTCGATATCTTTGCCAAGGACGAGATTACTCTTTGGGGTGAACCGGCTGAAATTTTGAGACACCTGATTGAAATTCGTGGTGTTGGGATTATCGATGTCATGAGCCTCTACGGTGCGAGTGCCGTCAAGGATTCTTCACAAGTCCAGCTGGCTGTTTACTTGGAAAACTATGATACGCATAAGACCTTTGATCGTCTAGGAAATAATGCAGAGGAACTTGAAATTTCTGGCGTATCCATTCCTCGTATCCGTATCCCGGTAAAAACAGGTCGTAATATCTCTGTCGTGATTGAGGCTGCTGCCATGAATTATCGTGCCAAGGAAATGGGCTTTGATGCGACTCGTTTGTTCGAAGAACGCTTGACAAATCTCATTGCTCAAAACGAGGTGCCTAATGCTTGATCCAATTGCTATTCATCTAGGGCCTCTAGCTATTCGATGGTATGCCTTATGTATTGTGACAGGCTTGATTCTTGCAGTTTATTTGACCATGAAAGAAGCGCCTAGAAAGAAGATCATACCAGACGATATTTTAGATTTTATCTTGATAGCCTTTCCCTTGGCTATTTTAGGAGCTCGTCTCTACTATGTTATTTTCCGTTTTGATTACTATAGTCAGAACTTAGGAGAGATTTTTGCCATTTGGAATGGTGGTTTGGCCATTTACGGTGGTTTGATAACTGGTGCCCTTGTGCTCTATATCTTTGCTGATCGTAAACTCATCAATACTTGGGATTTCTTAGATATTGCGGCACCTAGCGTCATGATTGCCCAAAGTCTGGGGCGCTGGGGCAATTTCTTTAACCAAGAAGCCTACGGTGCAGCAGTGGATAATCTGGATTATCTACCTGGTTTTATCCGTGACCAGATGTATATTGAGGGGAGCTACCGTCAACCGACCTTCCTTTATGAGTCCCTATGGAATCTACTTGGATTTGCCTTGATTCTGATATTCAGACGAAAATGGAAGAGTCTCAGACGAGGTCATATCACTGCTTTCTATTTGATTTGGTATGGTTTCGGTCGTATGGTTATTGAAGGCATGCGAACAGATAGCCTCATGTTCTTTGGACTTCGAGTATCTCAAAGGCTTTCAGTTGTTCTTATCGGACTGGGTATTTTTATCATTCTTTATCAAAATCGTAAGAAGGCCCCTTACTATTTTACAGAGGAGGAAAACTAAATGTTAGAAGTTGCATATATTCTTGTTGCCCTAGCTTTGATTGTCTTTTTAGTCTATCTAATCATTACTGTACAAAAGCTTGGACGTGTTATCGATGAAACAGAGAAGACGATTAAAACCTTGACTTCAGATGTGGATGTGACCTTGCATCATACCAATGAATTGCTGGCTAAGGTCAATGTCTTGGCAGATGATATCAATGTCAAGGTGGCAACGATTGATCCACTCTTTAGTGCTGTTGCAGATTTATCTCTATCTGTTTCCGACCTCAATGACCATGCGCGTGTCTTGAGCAAGAAAGCTTCCTCAGCTGGTTCAAAAACACTTAAGACTGGTGCAAGTTTGTCAGCTCTTCGTGTAGCAAGTAAATTTTTCAAAAAATAAAAAAGGAGAATTCTTATGGGTAAACTATCCTCAATCCTTTTAGGAACCATTTCAGGTGCAGCTCTTGCCTTGTTTTTAACAAGCGACAAGGGCAAACAAGTTTGCAGTCAGGCTCAAGATTTTCTAGATGATTTGAGAGAAGATCCTGAGTATGCCAAGGAGCAGGTCTGTGAAAAACTGACAGAAGTTAAGGAGCAGGCTACAGATTTTGTTCTTAAAACCAAAGAACAGGTTGAGTCAGGTGAAATCACTGTGGACAGTGTACTTGCTCAAGCCAAATCATGTGCTCGCCAAGCGACAGAAGCATCAAAAGATCGATTCAATAATCTCAAGGAGCAATGGCAAGAAAAAGCCGAAACTCTTGATGAATCAGAAGAGATTGTTATTGACATAACAGAAGAATAAACCATCACCATCTCTGGACGGACTATGTATCTGGGGATGGTGATTTTTTTCTCGTAGCCTGTCTTTGTGGTATAATAATTACTATGCAGAAAAAACCAACGTCAGCCTATGTGCACATCCCATTTTGTACCCAGATTTGTTATTATTGTGACTTTTCAAAAGTTTTTATCAAGAATCAGCCGGTAGATAGTTATTTGGAACATCTGTTAGAAGAGTTTCAATCTTATGATATTCAAAAGTTGCGAACCCTCTATATCGGTGGTGGCACACCGACAGCTTTGTCAGCTTCTCAACTGGAGGTGTTATTGAAGGGCTTGACTAAAAACTTGGACTTGTCTGTCTTAGAAGAGTTGACCATTGAAGCCAATCCAGGCGACTTGGATGCAGATAAGATAGCTGTTTTGAAAAACTCGGCTGTCAATCGTGTTTCGCTAGGTGTGCAAACCTTTGACGATAAAATGCTGAAAAAGATTGGGCGCAGTCATTTGGAGAAGGATATTTATGAAAATATCGACCGCCTGAAACTGGCTGGTTTTGACAATATCTCTATAGACTTGATTTATGCACTGCCAGGTCAGACCATGGAGCAGGTCAAGGAAAATGTGGCTAAGGCTATTGGACTGGATATTCCCCACATGAGTCTCTATAGCTTGATTTTAGAAAACCATACGGTCTTTATGAACCGTATGCGACGAGGGAAATTACCTCTGCCTAAGGAGGAACTGGAAGCTGAGATGTTTGAGTACATCATTGCAGAGCTGGAGCGAGCTGGTTTTGAGCATTATGAGATTTCCAATTTCTCAAAGCCTGGTTTTGAAAGCCGCCACAATCTCATGTACTGGGATAATGCTGAATACTATGGCATCGGTGCTGGGGCCTCTGGTTATGTCAACGGAGTGCGCTATAAAAATCATGGTCCGATTCGTCATTATCTCAGTGCAGTTGAGGAAGGCAATGCACGTATCACAGAAGAGCACCTGAGTCAAAAAGAGCAAATGGAAGAAGAAATGTTCTTGGGACTCCGCAAGAAATCAGGAGTCTCCATGGTGCGATTTGAGGAAAAATTTGGACGGTCTTTTGATGGACTTTATGGAGAAATTGTCAAGGACTTGATTCAACAAGGTCTCATGCAAATAGACGGTGATCGCGTGCGCATGACAAAAAGAGGTCTCTTTTTGGGAGACACTGTAGCAGAACGATTTATTTTGGAGTAGGATGATGGGCTTAACTTATCAAATGAAAATGAAAATTCCTTTTGATATGGCTGATATGAACGGTCATATCAAACTCCCAGATGTGATTTTACTATCCCTACAAGTTTCAGGGATGCAGTCGATTGAGCTGGGAGTTAGTGATAAGGCCATTTTGGAAGACTATAATCTGGTCTGGATTATCACAGACTATGATATTGAGGTGGTTCGTTTGCCTTGTTTTGCGGAAGAAATCACCATTGAAACGGAAGCCTTGAGCTACAATCGACTCTTTTGCTATCGCCGTTTCACTATCTATGATGAAGCAGGTCAAGAAATCATTCGCATGTTGGCGACCTTTGTTCTCATGGATCGAGATAGTCGAAAAGTCCATGCTGTTGAACCTGAGATTGTGGCTCCTTACCAGTCTGACTTTGATAAAAAGCTTATCCGCGGACCAAAGTATGAGTCTTTGGATGAACCATTCAGCAAGGATTACCATGTTCGTTTTTACGACTTGGATATGAATGGTCATGTCAATAACAGTAAATATCTGGACTGGATTTTTGAGGTCATGGGAGCGGACTTTTTGACCCAATATATTCCCAAGAAAATCAATCTCAAGTATGTCAAAGAAGTTCGACCAGGTGGGGTTATTACATCGTCTGTTGAACGGACTGGACTGGAAAGCAAGCATGTGATTACAAGCGACGGTGCGACTAATGCTCAAGCCATCATCACTTGGCAAGAAATGAAGAAGGATTAGAGAAAAATATGAAATATAAAGGCTATTTAATTGATTTAGACGGAACTATTTATAAGGGGAAGGATCGAATTCCAGCAGGAGAAGCTTTTGTCCATGAATTGCAAAGGCGGGATATCCCCTATCTTTTTGTGACCAACAATACAACCCGCACTCCAGAGAGTGTTCAGGAGATGCTGGCTCAGAATTTTAATATCGATACGCCCCTGTCGACTGTCTACACAGCGACTTTGGCGACTATCGACTATATGAACGACTTGGGTCTTGAAAAGACCGTCTATGTCATCGGAGAATCAGGGCTCAAGGAAGCCATCAAGGCGGCTGGCTATGTGGAAGACAAGGATAATCCTGCCTATGTGGTAGTAGGTCTGGACTGGCAAGTCGACTATGAAAAATTTGCGACAGCAACTCTTGCGATTCAAAAGGGTGCTCATTTTATCGGAACCAACCCTGATCTTAACATCCCGACAGAGCGCGGTCTTTTGCCTGGTGCTGGTTCACTGATTACCCTTCTTGAAGTGGCAACACGAGTGAAGCCTGTTTATATCGGGAAACCAAATGCTATCATTATGAACAAGGCGGTTGAGCGCTTAGGTTTGGAACGTGAAGAATTAATCATGGTTGGGGACAATTACTTGACTGATATTCGAGCTGGGATTGACAATGGAATTCCAACGCTCTTGGTGACAACAGGTTTTACCAAGGCAGAAGAAGTAGCAGACCTGCCAATCGCACCGACTCATGTGGTTTCTAGCCTTGCGGAGTGGAACTTTGATGAAAACTAAACTGACCTTTTGGAGCTCTATGCTCTTTCTCCTCTCCCTCTCAATCCTTTTGACCATTTATTTGGTTTGGATTTTTTATCCGCTGGAAATTCAGTGGCTGAACTTAACGAATCGAGTTTATCTAAAACCAGAAACCATTCAATATAACTTTCATATCTTGATGAATTACCTGACTAATCCTTTTATTCAAGTCTTGCAGATGCCAGATTTTCGTTCGTCAACAGCTGGATTACACCATTTTGCGGTGGTGAAGAATCTCTTTCACTTTGTTCAGCTAGTAGCTCTAGTGACACTACCAAGTTTCTATTTCTTTGTCAAAGGGATTGTTAAAAAGGGCTTTTTATCTTTATTCAGTAAGGGGCTTTTGACTCTAGTAGTCTTGCCTGTGCTGATTGGTCTTGGAGGAGTTTTGATTGGTTTTGACCAATTCTTTACTCTTTTCCATCAAATTCTCTTTGTGGGAGATGATACCTGGCTTTTTGATCCAGCCAAGGATCCTGTTATTCTGATTTTACCAGAGACCTTCTTCCTCCATGCCTTCCTCCTCTTTTTCGCCCTCTATGAGAGCTTCTTTGGTTTTTTGTACCTGAAAAGTCTTAGGAAATAATACTAAAGATGTTCTTATTTTGAGTAAATAAGTTAGGTATGTGATTCGAAACTATTGTCAAGAGTGAATTAACTAAATCTACCTTACCTCAATCGTTCGCAAACAGTCTATTTTTCTTGAAAAAATAGGCTTTTTTTCTAAAAATCTCTAGTCAAGCGCTTTATTTTTTTGTATAATAGAAGTAGCAAAGTATAGATAAGAAGAGAAAAGCATGATTACACTATTTCTATCACCGAGCTGTACTTCATGTCGTAAGGCGAAGGCCTGGTTAGAAAAACATAAGGTGCCCTTTGAGGAGCACAATATTATGACCAGTCCCTTAACAAGAAAGGAATTGCAACACATTCTTTCCTTGACCGAAAATGGTACTGATGACATCATTTCAACTCGTTCAAAAATTTTTCAAAAATTGAATATTGATGTAGAGAGTATCTCGGTATCGGAATTGCTTCATTTAATTGAGCAGTATCCAAGTCTTTTGCGTCGCCCAATTATTATTGATGCCAAACGTATGCAAATTGGTTTTAATGAAGATGAGATTCGTGCTTTTCTCCCTCGTAGTTACCGTAAGCAAGAACTAAAAGAAGCAAGAATGAGAGCTGGTATTAGTTAATGAACAAACAGTATAGTTACCCACTAGATTTGTCGTGGAGCACTGAAGAACTTGCTTCAGTGCTTTCTTTTTTTAATGATGTTGAAGCTGCCTATGAGGGCAAGGTAGAGGCTAAAAAGTTACTGGACTCCTATAAGGGATTCAAAGCGGTCGTGCCAAGCAAGAGCGAAGAGAAACGTTTGGGACGAGAATTTGAAACAGTTAGTGGCTATTCGCTTTACCGAGCAGTTCAGGCTGCCAAGGAAAAAGGGGAAGGAAAGATTTCTCTTGGAAAGTAAATTTGAATTTGCCAAAGAGCTTGTCAAGAAGGCGGGGCAGTACATCCTTGACCATATGCAGGAAGACTTGCGTGTTGAGACCAAGTCCTCTCCAACAGATTTGGTAACCAGACTGGACAAGGAAGTTCAGGAACTCTTGGTTGGTGAAATTCTATCCCGTTATCCTGAGGATAAGATTTGCGCTGAAGAAGGGTGTCTGCGAGCCTCGGTTCAAGAGGGCAAGGTTTGGGTCATTGATCCCATTGATGGGACCAATAATTTTGTAGCCCAGCAGGAAGATTTTGCTGTCATGATGGCTTATTTTGAGAATGGTCAGGGACAGTTTGGTATCATTTATGATGTGGTCAAAGGGGATTGTTACCATGGTGGTGGAGCCTTTCCAGTTTGTCGAAACGATAAGCCCCTAGCTCCCTTTCAAGAAAAACCACTTGGAGATTTCCTCATTGCAGGAAATAGTGGTATGTTGGAAACCAACGAATGGGGGCTGGCTGATTTGGGTCGAGCGGTCCTCGGTGTTCGTGTCTATGGGAGTGCGGCCATTAGTTTTGTAAAGATTTTGTCAGGGCGTTTGTTGACCTATGTTACCTATCTGCAACCATGGGATTATGCTGCGGCTAGTATTTTAGGGGAAAGTCTGGGCTATCGGGTTGTGACCCTATCTGGTGAAGCTCCTGATTTTCAAACCAGACAACCGGTCATGATGCTACCTCTTAAGATGCAGGAGGAAATTCAGTCCTATATTTACGAAAGGAAAAGAACTTAAATGAAATTTCCAGAAGGATTTGTTGAAAAATATGAAGAGATACTAGGAGATGAGGCAAGAGATTTTCTTGCCTCTTTTGAGGAGGAAGCGGTTTCGGCCTTTCGGGTCAATCCTTTAAAAGAAGCGCCAGTTTCTTTTCCTGATGCCATTCCTCAAACTCCTTGGGGACATTATGGGAAGGTTTCAGGGAAATCACCTGAGCATGCTACTGGTTTGGTTTATTCGCAAGAACCTGCTGCTCAGATGGTGGCTCAGGTAGCCCAGCCCAGTCCTGGTATGAAGGTCTTGGATTTGGCTGCTGCACCGGGTGGAAAATCCACTCAACTAGCAGCCTATCTAGCAGGGGAGGGTCTCCTTGTTTCCAATGAAATTTCAAGCAAACGGGCTAAGATTTTAGTAGAAAACATGGAGCGCTTTGGAGCGACAAATGTCGTGGTGATCAATGAATCTTCTGACCGCTTGGCCAAGGTTTTTAAAGGCTATTTTGACCTCATTGTCCTTGATGCTCCTTGCTCTGGTGAAGGGATGTTCCGTAAGCAACCAGATGCTATGGACTATTGGAACTTAGATTATCCAAGTCAATGTGCTAGCTTGCAAAGAGAAATTCTGGAAGATGCAGTAACCATGCTAGCTGAAGGTGGTCGTCTGGTTTATTCAACTTGTACCTGGGCCCCCGAGGAAAACGAAGAGATTGTCAATTGGCTACTGGAAAAGTATGATTTTGATTTGCTGCCAGTTGAACATATCAATGGAATGGTAGCTGGTATTGACCTGCCAGAAACGGCTCGTATGTACCCTCATCATTTTAAGGGAGAGGGGCAGTTTGTAGCCCATTTGCAATTTAAGGGTGAAAATCTAGCACCAAAATGTAAGGCAAGTAAGAGCAATCTCAGCCGAGAACAAGTTACCTTGTGGCAGGAATTTGCCCAAAAACACTTGAAGGTTAATCTACCGGGTATCTTGCAGACTTTTGGGGATCAACTCTATCTTCTGCCCGAATTCTTGCCAGATTTAGGGAAACTCAAGATTGCTCGCAATGGCCTGCATCTGGGTACCTTTAAGAAGAAACGCTTTGAACCCAGTTTCGCTCTTGGCCTAGCCTTGAAACCGAGTCAGGTCAAGCAGTCGGTTGAAATTGATCAAGAGGAATTTGTAAAGTATGTGGCTGGAGAAACCGTTCAGCTGGCGGAAAGTCTGCCAAATGGTTGGTACCAAGTTTTGGTTCAAGGAAATGGTTTGGGCTTTGGAAAGGTGACTGGAAATGTTTTGAAAAACTATTTTCCAAAAGGTCTCAGATTCAAGTGAAAATGCTAGTCAAAGTAGCTTGTCTATGTTATAGTGGAAGTATGGATTTTTTTCAAATTGTCTTTCATTTTAAGTCAAAATTGGTGGAGACGGCAACTGAGCAAATTTCTAGTAAAATTAAGCTATCAACTTCAGTTTGCTCTCAATTTTAAAAAAGAAAAACATAAATAAATAGTTGAAAAAAATTCATAGTATTCACCATTATTTTCAAGGAGAAAAACAGTGAGAAAAAGGAAAAAACTCGCTCTATCCCTTGCGGCTCTTTTGCTAGCAGGTTCTTTGGCGGGATGTGCTAGCTGGATTGATCGTGGAGAATCCATGACAGCTGTTGGCTCAACGGCTCTTCAGCCCTTGGTCGAAGCAGCAGCAGATGAATTTGGCTCTATGCACGTTGGAAAAACAGTCAACGTCCAAGGTGGAGGATCTGGTACAGGTCTGTCTCAGGTTCAGTCTGGAGCCGTTGATGTAGGAAATTCAGACGTATTTGCCGAGGAAAAAGACGGTATCAACGCATCCGCTCTAGTGGACCATAAGGTTGCTGTAGCGGGCTTGGCAGTGATTGTAAATAAGGAAGTTGACGTTGAAAATCTGACAACTGAACAACTCCGTAGCATCTTCACAGGTCAAGTGACCAACTGGAAAGAAGTCGGTGGGAAAGACCTAGCCATTTCCATTATCAATCGTGCGGCAAGTTCGGGTTCACGTGCAACCTTTGATAGTGTTATCATGGATGGTCAGTCTGCTGTGCAGAGTCAAGAACAGGATTCAAATGGGATGGTTAAAAACATTGTTTCCCAGACACCAGGAGCCATTTCTTACCTAGCCTTTGCCTATGTGGATGACTCGGTTAAACGCATGAAGTTGAACGGCTATGAGCCGATTGCAGAAAATGTTACAACCAATAACTGGCCTTTGTGGTCTTATGAACACATGTACACCTTAGGTCAACCAAATGAATTGGTGGCAGAATTCCTCAACTTTGTCCTCTCAGATGAAGCGCAAAGAGGAATCGTTAAGGGGATGGGTTATATTTCTGTTAAGGAAATGAAGGTTGAAAAAGATGCTGTCGGAACGGTGACAGCACTAGAAGGGAGTCACTAATGAATCAAGAAGAATTAGCTAAAAAATTACTTTCTCCCTCAAAGAACTCCCGGCTAGAGAAATTAGGAAAAGGCTTGACCTTTGCCTGTCTGTCTTTGATTGTCATTATTGTGGCTATGATTTTGATTTTCGTAGCCCAAAAAGGTTTGTCGACCTTCTTTGTCAATGGGGTCAACATCTTTGATTTCCTATTTGGCCAAACATGGAATCCTTCAGGTAAACAATTTGGTGCCCTTCCCATGATTTTGGGTTCCTTTATTGTCACAATCCTATCAGCCCTTATCGCAACTCCTTTTGCCATTGGTGCGGCAGTCTTTATGACCGAGGTCTCACCAAAAGGTGCTAGAATCTTGCAACCAGCCATTGAATTGCTAGTCGGGATTCCTTCAGTCGTGTATGGATTTATCGGTTTGCAGGTCGTAGTTCCTTTTGTCCGTAGTGTCTTTGGTGGAACTGGTTTTGGGATTTTGTCAGGGATTTTCGTTCTCTTTGTCATGATCTTACCGACGGTAACCTTTATGACAACCGATAGCTTGCGTGCGGTGCCTCGTCACTACCGCGAAGCTAGTTTGGCTATGGGAGCTACTCGTTGGCAAACCATCTGGCGCGTGACCTTGAAGGCAGCTCGTTCAGGGATTTTCACAGCAGTGGTATTTGGGATGGCACGTGCCTTTGGTGAGGCTTTGGCCATTCAGATGGTGGTCGGAAACTCAGCCGTAGTCCCAACTTCATTGACAACACCTGCTGCGACCTTGACCTCTGTGTTGACCATGGGTATCGGAAATACCGTTATGGGAACAGTTGATAATAACGTTCTCTGGTCCTTGGCCTTAGTCTTGCTCTTGATGAGTTTGGCCTTCAACAGTGTGATTAAATTGATTACGAAAGAAAGAGGAAAGAAAAACTATGCACGCTAAGAAATTAGATAAAATTGCAACAGCTGTCCTCTACTCGATTGCAGGAATTATTGTTGCCATCTTGGCATCCTTGATTCTTTATATCTTGGTTCGTGGTTTGCCCCACATCTCTTGGTCTTTCTTGACTGGCAAATCATCTTCTTACCAAGCAGGTGGAGGGATTGGAATTCAGCTCTATAATTCCTTCTTCCTTCTGGTTATTACCTTGATTATCTCTGTTCCCTTATCTATGGGGGCTGGAATTTTCCTAGCTGAATATGCTAAAAAAGGTCCTGTGACCAATTTTGTCAGAACCTGTATTGAAATCTTGTCTTCACTGCCATCAGTGGTTGTGGGTCTCTTTGGTTACTTGATCTTTGTAGTTCAGTTTGAGTATGGATTTTCAATCATTTCAGGTGCCTTGGCCTTGACGGTCTTTAACTTACCTCAGATGACTCGTAATGTTGAAGACAGCTTGAAACACGTTCACCATACGCAACGTGAGGCCGGCTTGGCCCTTGGAATTTCTCGTTGGGAGACAGTTGTCCATGTGGTCATTCCAGAAGCTCTTCCAGGTATTGTGACTGGGGTCGTCTTGGCCTCTGGTCGTATCTTTGGTGAGGCGGCTGCTCTCATCTATACAGCAGGACAATCCGCTCCAGCCCTTGATTGGTCTAACTGGAATATTCTCAGTGTAACTAGTCCAATCTCTATCTTCCGTCAAGCAGAAACCTTGGCTGTCCACATCTGGAAAGTCAATAGTGAAGGAACCATTCCAGATGGAACCATCGTATCAGCAGGTTCTGCGGCCGTGCTCCTCATCTTTATCCTTATCTTTAACTTTGGAGCTCGCAAACTCGGAAGCTACCTACATAAGAAATTAACCGCTGCCTAAAGGAGAAGCCATGTCAAAATATAATTGGGATGAAAAGCATATCATCACCTTTCCTGAAGAGAAAGTGGCCCTCTCTACTAAGGATTTACATGTTTACTACGGTAAAAATGAATCTATCAAGGGCATCGATATGCAATTTGAAAAAAATAAAATTACTGCCTTAATTGGCCCTTCTGGTTCAGGGAAATCAACCTACCTCCGCAGTCTCAATCGGATGAATGATACCATTGATATTGCCAAGGTAACAGGTCAAATTCTCTACCAAGGGATTGACGTCAACCGTCCAGAAATCAATGTCTATGAGATGCGTAAGCACATTGGAATGGTCTTCCAACGACCAAATCCCTTCGCCAAGTCTATCTATCGCAATATCACTTTTGCTCATGAACGTGCAGGAGTAAAGGACAAGCAAGTCTTGGATGAAATTGTAGAAACCTCTCTTCGTCAAGCTGCCCTTTGGGACCAGGTCAAAGATGATTTGCACAAGTCGGCCTTGACCCTATCAGGTGGTCAGCAACAGCGTCTCTGTATCGCTCGCGCCATCTCTGTCAAGCCAGATATCCTTTTGATGGATGAGCCGGCGTCTGCCTTGGATCCGATTGCGACAGCCCAGCTGGAAGAAACCATGTTGGAATTAAAGAAGGACTTTACCATCATCATCGTGACCCACAGTATGCAGCAGGCTGCGCGTGCTAGTGATTACACAGGATTTTTCTACTTGGGTGACTTGATCGAGTATGATAAGACCTCTAATATTTTCCAAAATGCCAAACTACAGTCAACCAATGACTACGTAACAGGACACTTTGGATAGAAAGGAAACAGTATGACAGAAGCGATTTTACAGGTATCAGACCTGTCCGTTTACTACAATCAAAAAAAGGCCTTGAATAGTGTTTCCCTATCTTTCCAACCTAAGGAAATTACAGCCTTGATCGGTCCATCTGGATCAGGGAAGTCAACCCTCCTCAAGGCTATCAACCGCATGGGGGATCTCAATCCAGAGGTGACCACAACTGGTTCGGTGGTTTACAACGGTCACAATATTTACAGCCCACGTACAGATACAGTTGAATTGCGTAAGGAAATCGGTATGGTTTTCCAACAACCAAACCCCTTCCCTATGTCTATCTACGAAAATGTTGTTTACGGGCTTCGTATCAATGGAGTTAAGGACAAGCAGGTTCTGGATGAAGCGGTAGAAAAAGCCTTGCAACGAGCTTCTATCTGGGATGAGGTCAAGGATCGCCTGCATGATTCAGCTATCGGGCTTTCAGGTGGACAACAGCAACGTGTCTGTGTTGCCCGTGTCTTGGCAACCAGTCCTAAAATCATTCTCTTGGATGAACCGACTTCAGCCTTGGACCCTATCTCGGCTGGTAAGATTGAGGAAACCTTGTATGGTCTAAAAGATAGATATACCATGCTCTTGGTTACGCGTTCCATGCAACAAGCTTCTCGTATTTCTGACAAGACAGGATTTTTCCTAGATGGAGATCTGATCGAGTTTAACGATACCAAGAAGATGTTCCTCAACCCACAACACAAGGAAACAGAAGATTATATTTCAGGAAAATTTGGATAAGGAGATAAATGATGTTACGCTCTCAATTTGAGGAAGATTTAGAGAAATTGCACAACCAGTTCTATGCTATGGGACAAGAAGTGCTATCCCAAATCAATCGGACAGTGCGTGCCTTTGTTACGCATGACCGTGATTTGGCCAAGGAAGTCATCGAAGACGATGCAGAAGTAAACGAATACGAAGTGAAATTGGAAAAGAAATCATTTGAAATGATTGCCCTACAACAACCGGTTTCTCAAGATTTGCGTACTGTTTTGACAGTCTTAAAGGCTGTATCTGACTTGGAACGTATGGGTGACCATGCCGTTTCCATTGCCAAAGCGGCAATTCGTATGAAAGGGGAGCAACGCATCCCAGCTGTTGAAGAAGAAATCAAGAGAATGGGTCGCGATGTCAAGAACTTCGTTGAAGCAGCCCTTGAACTCTATCTCAATGGTTCAGTTGACCAGGCCTATGAAGTAGCAGCCATGGACGAAAAAATCAACCATTATTTTGATAGCATTCGTGATTTAGCTACAGAAGAAATCAAGAAAAATCCAGATGCCATCGTTACAGGTCGTGATTATTTCCAAGTGATTGCTTTCTTGGAACGTATTGGAGACTATGCCAAAAATATCTGTGAATGGGTTGTTTACTTTGAAACAGGTAAGATTGTCGAACTATAAAGTATTCAAATGATAAAATTATTGTGAAAGCTTACTTTTTAATACAGTAAGCTTTCATTGTATAGATGGTTTACTTTGTCAGAGGTGAATAATGAACTACATACAGAATATCAGAAAAAAAGTTGGAAAAGATAAAATTATTTTAAATTTTACCTGTGGAATATTAAGTCAATCAGGAAAAATTTTATTACAAAAACGAGCAGATAAAGGAACGTGGGGATTACCAGGTGGTGCTCTTGAATTAGGAGAATCGGCTTTAGAAGCTTTAGTGCGAGAGTTTTATGAAGAAACAGGAGTCGAAGTGAGGGTGGAAAAACTCTTAAATGTTTATACAAAATATTCAGACAGTTATCCGAATGGTGATGAGGCTCAAGTTCTTACAATCTTGTATTTAGTTTCATCTGAAACTTCTATCTCTATAAATTTTTTTACAAGTGATGAAACTTTAGAATTAGGATTTTTTGATCATAGTGACATACAAAATATTGCAATTGTAAACCAGCAGCATCAAGATATGATAAATGATTTTTTTGAAAATAAGTTCCCAATAGATAGATAAACTAACCACTGTATTTCTATTTTTTAGTAAATATATTTTATGAAAATGTAAGAAAAATACTTGACAAGCAACTTGGATAGCGTTATAATTATACAAAATTAACAGAAAGGTTGTTTATTTATGAAATCAAAAAAATGGATATTTGTTTTATGTAGTTTTCTTGCAAGTTTCTTCTTAGTAGCTTGCCAGTCAGGTTCTAATGGTTCTCAGTCAGCTGTTGAAGCCATTAAGCAAAAGGGGAAATTAGTTGTGGCGACCAGTCCTGACTATGCACCTTTTGAATTCCAATCCTTAGTTGACGGGAAAAATCAGGTAGTCGGTGCGGATATTGATATGGCCCAAGCTATCGCTGATGAACTTGGGGTGAAGTTGGAAATTTCAAGCATGAGTTTTGATAATGTCTTGACCAGTCTTCAAACTGGTAAGGCTGATCTAGCGGTTGCGGGAATTAGCGCTACTGACGAGAGAAAAGAAGTCTTTGATTTTTCAATCCCTTACTATGAAAACAAGATTAGTTTCTTGGTTCGTAAGTCTGATGTAGAAAAATACAAGGATTTGACTAGCCTAGAAAGTGCTAATATTGCAGCCCAAAAAGGAACTGTTCCAGAATCAATGGTCAAGGAACAATTGCCAAAAGCGCAATTAACTTCCCTAACCAATATGGGTGAAGCTGTCAATGAATTGCAGGCTGGAAAAGTAGATGCTGTTCACATGGATGAGCCTGTTGCCCTTAGCTATGCTGCTAAAAACGCCGACTTAGCTGTCGCAACTGTCAGCTTGAAGATGAAGGACGGCGAAGCTAATGCAGTTGCCCTTAGAAAAAATAGTGCTGATTTAAAAGAAGTGGTGGACAAGGTCATCCAAAAACTCAAGGATGACGGTACCTACCAAAAATATCTTGAAAAAGCGGCAACCTTAACAGAAGTTGAAGAATAATACTCAATGAAAATCAAAGAGCAAACTAGGAAGCTAGCCGCAAGCTGTACTTGAGTACGGTAAGGCGACGCTGACGTGGTTTGAATTTGATTTTCGAAGAGTATAAGAAAAAGCAGAGTTGGAAGTCATTCCAATTCTGCTTTTAAATAGTTTAAAACCTTTTCCAGATTGTCTAAGGACACCTTGGCAAATTGATAAGGACAGGCACCCAAGTAAGCCTCTTCAAAGAAATCCAAGCCCAGTTGGCTGTGTTTGAGACTAGCAATTTTAGGATACTGTCTCAGGTCTAGTAATAAACCATCGTGAAGCGGGAAATGAGGAAGGGGACAAGGATATTTAGCTAACCTTTCCTCGATTTGTTTTTGGTAAGCTTCCTGATTGGACAAGCGAGCTAAACGGTTTTTTTCAAACAGTTGACTATCGATATAGAGTGACAGGGCCTTTTGCATGATGAGGTTACTGTCGTAGTCTAGGATATTTTTGTAGGCCACAAAGGCTTCCTTGATAGCATTTGGAAGAATGAGTGCCGTAATCCGCAGGGCTGGAAAGAGGCTGGTTGAGAAGGATTTGATATAAATGACGCGCTCCTCTGTATCCAGATAGTGGAAGGTCTGGCCCTTCTTGGAGTCCAAATCTCCCAGATAGTCGTCCTCTACGATATAGACACCATACTTGGCAGCTAAGTCAAGAATAGTTCGTTTGTCCTGCTCAGAGTAAGAATGGCCTAGAGGATAGTGAAAACGAGGAATAGTATAGAAAAACTTAATCTTTCCTGTCTTGAAATGGCCTTCCAGCTCCTCCAAGTCAATCCCATCAATACCTCGTTCAATCGTTTGATAGTCCAATCCCTGAGCAATCAAGAGACGGTTCATCCGATGGTAGGTCGGCTGTTCCACCAAGATTTCCTTGGCTTGGCTAGGAAAGGAAATTTGAGAGAGGATAAAAAGGGCTTGTTGGGTCCCAGAAGTCAGCACCAGTTGGTCAGCCTTGCAGTAGAGGGCTTGGTCAAAGAGGAGTTGGTGAATGGACTGTCTTAGGTCTTCTAAACCTTCTTGGTTGTCATAGTAGTTGAAAAGGTAGTTTTCTCGGCCAATCAAGGTTTCATTGACACAGAGTCGGAAATCGTCATAGGCACTGGCATGTTCGTCAGTGACTTCGATTTCTAAATCCTGGTGTTGCCCTTGTTCTAGGACATAGTAGCCACTCTGGGGCTTGGCATAGAGGTATTGCTCGTGCCGTAATTCCAGCAGGGCGCGTTGAATGGTGTCCTTGCTACAGTGGAAGTCAAGGCTCAGTTGACGGATAGAAGGCAGTCGGCTTCCCGTCGGAAAACGTCCAGACTCGATACCATTTTTTAGATAGGAAACGACCTCTTGGTACTTGCTTTGTTTCTTCATTCCAGACCTCCCTTGATTTTGTTACATTGTACCCTTTTTTTTCCTTCTTGGCAATGTCTAGGGTATTTCTCTCGTTCACATCTAGGGGCAAATGTGGTATACTTAGGAGTAAGATTTATAGAATAACAGACAAGAAAGTGAATGGATAAGAACGTGCAGGAACCAGTGAAATTATTTCAATACAATACCCTTGGAGCCTTGATGGCTGGCCTTTATGGTGGGACTATGACAGTAGGAGAATTACTAGAGCATGGTGACCTTGGTTTGGGAACCTTGGATTCTATTGATGGGGAATTGATTGTCTTGGATGGCAAGGCTTATCAAGCCAAAGGCTCAGGAGAGCAACCGGAAATTGTAGAAGTGTCACCAGATGCCCTTATTCCTTACGCAGCAGTAGTACCGCATCAGGCAGAGGTCATTTTCCGCCAGCGCTTTGAGATGACAGACAAGGAATTGGAAGAGCGAATCGAGTCTTATTATGATGGGGAAAATCTTTTCCGCTCTATCAAGATTCGTGGGGAATTTTCGCATATGCATGTGCGCATGATTCCCAAGTCAACACCAGAGACCAAGTTTGCTGATGTTGCAACCCATCAACCTGAATATCGTCGTGACAATGTCGCAGGAACCATCGTTGGTTTCTGGACGCCAGAGATTTTTCATGGAGTTAGTGTGGCAGGCTACCATCTGCACTTCATCTCAGATGACTTGACCTTCGGTGGGCATGTCATGGATTTTGTCATAAAAGAAGGAATCATCGAAGTGGGGGCAGTTGACCAATTAGACCAACGTTTCCCAGTTCAAGACCGCCAATACTTGTTTGCCAAGTTCAATGTTGATGAGATGAAAAAAGATATTGAAAAGGCAGAATAGGAGAAGAAAATGAACATTCATATCATTATTACCATTGTGTTTTTGCTGACTTTTCTAATAGGGAGCATTTGGTATGCCAAAAAGAAGTACCAGATTAATTTAGCTGTTTTGGGCTTGGGGGCTGTAGCCTTCTTTGTCTCTTCACAGATTTTGGAAAAACTGGTGCATATCTTCGTTTTACATCCTCAAAAAGACGGTAGTATTGCCCTCTTGCAAGACCATCCGCTTGTCTATATCATCTATGGTTTAGCCATGGCAGCATTTTTTGAGGAAACTGCTCGTCTTATTTTCTTCAAATGGTTGGAGAAAAAGAGAAGTTTGGAAAAGGCAGATGCCTTGGCTTATGGATTGGGGCATGGTGGCTTGGAGTTGATTTTCCTAGGTCTTACTAGTTTGATTAATCTCTACATCGTTCTCTCAGCAGTTCAAACTCAGAATCCACAGGTCATGCAATTGCTGTCTGAAAATATGTTGAAAACTATTCAGTCGCTATCAGTCTGGCAGATTTATTTGCTTGGTTTTGAGAGAATCTTGGCGCTAGGTTTCCAATTACTCTTGACTGTTTGGGTTTACCAAGCTGTTCGCCAGAAAAAATGGATTTATCTCCTAGCGGCCTATGGACTACATGCCTTCTTTGACCTGACACCATCTCTTGCCCAAGTTGGCTGGTTGACCAATCCAGTCTTGGTTGAAATTGTCCTAGCACTTGAACTTGTTCTGGTTGCCTATGGAACTAAGGCAATCTTTTGCAAAAAATCATAAGAAAAAGGGGGGAACCTCTTTTTCTTATGCAAAAACCAAACGAGATTTTTTTTAGGGTCGTCAAATGGTCTTAAAAATGGTATAATGGAATGAATTTTGTAAAAGGAAGAGTGTCATGTCAGTAAAAGAAAAAATGCTTGAAATCTTAGAAGGGATTGATATCCGTTTCAAGGAACCCTTGCATAGCTATAGTTATACAAAAGTAGGTGGAGAGGCCGATTATTTGGTCTTTCCACGAAATCGTTTTGAGTTGGCTCGCGTTGTCAAATTTGCCAATCAAGAAAATATCCCTTGGATGGTTCTTGGAAATGCTAGCAACATCATCGTTCGTGATGGTGGGATTCGTGGATTTGTCATTTTGTGTGACAAGCTCAATAATGTTTCCGTTGATGGCTATACTATCGAAGCTGAAGCTGGTGCTAACTTGATTGAAACAACTCGTATTGCCCTTCGTCATAGTTTGACTGGCTTTGAGTTTGCTTGTGGCATTCCTGGAAGTGTCGGTGGTGCTGTCTTTATGAATGCAGGTGCCTATGGTGGTGAGATTGCCCACATCTTGCAGTCTTGTAAGGTCTTGACCAAGGATGGAGAAATCAAGACCCTGTCTGCAAAAGATTTGGCTTTTGGTTACCGCCATTCAGCCATTCAAGAGTCTGGTGCAATTGTCTTGTCAGCTAAATTTGCCCTTGCTCCAGGAAGCCATCAGGTTATCAAGCAAGAAATGGATCGTTTGACGCATCTACGTGAACTCAAGCAACCTTTAGAATATCCATCTTGTGGTTCGGTCTTTAAGCGTCCAGTAGGTCATTTTGCAGGTCAATTAATTTCAGAAGCTGGCTTGAAAGGCTATCGTATTGGTGGAGTAGAAGTCTCAGAAAAGCACGCAGGTTTTATGATTAATGTTGCTGATGGAACGGCTAAAGATTACGAGGACTTGATTGAGTCTGTTATCGAAAAAGTCAAGGAACACTCTGGCGTTACTCTTGAGAGAGAAGTTCGTATCTTGGGTGAAAGCAAGTAGGAAGCTGTATTTGAAAAGCTGCTGCTATGTCATGGAAAGGGGGTGAAAGCCTATCGTCAGTGCAGAAGAATGTAGGCAGTTTAATCTCCTACACGAGGTAGTAGCGGCCTGACAGAGCCCTGATCTGTTAATCTATGAAAAAGAAGGAATAAATGACAATTGAAAAAACCAATTATTGAATTCAAAAACGTCTCTAAAGTTTTTGAAGACAGCAACACCAAGGTTCTCAAAGATATCAACTTTGAGTTGGAAGAAGGGAAATTCTATACCCTTTTAGGCGCATCTGGTTCAGGGAAATCAACTATCCTTAACATCATTGCAGGTTTACTGGATGCGACGACAGGAGATATTTTGCTGGACGGTGTCCGTATCAATGACATCCCAACCAACAAGCGAGACGTCCATACGGTCTTCCAATCCTATGCCTTGTTTCCACATATGAATGTGTTTGAAAATGTTGCCTTTCCACTTCGCTTGCGTAAGATCGACAAGAAAGAAATCGAGCAACGTGTTGCTGAAGTTCTCAAGATGGTTCAGTTGGAAGGTTACGAAAAACGTTCCATTCGTAAACTCTCAGGAGGACAACGTCAGCGTGTGGCTATTGCCCGCGCCATCATCAACCAACCCCGTGTGGTTTTGTTGGACGAGCCTTTGTCAGCGTTGGACTTGAAATTAAGAACAGACATGCAGTACGAACTGCGTGAACTACAACAACGATTGGGCATTACCTTTGTCTTTGTCACTCACGATCAGGAAGAAGCGCTGGCCATGAGTGACTGGATTTTCGTTATGAATGATGGCGAGATTGTCCAGTCTGGAACACCAGTAGATATCTACGATGAGCCGATTAACCATTTTGTTGCCACCTTTATCGGTGAGTCAAATATCTTGCCAGGAACCATGATTGAGGACTACTTGGTTGAGTTTAATGGCAAACGCTTTGAAGCGGTCGATGGTGGGATGAAGCCAAATGAACCAGTCGAAGTCGTGATTCGTCCAGAGGACTTGCGTATTACCCTTCCTGAAGAAGGCAAGCTCCAAGTTAAGGTCGATACCCAGCTCTTCCGTGGGGTGCACTATGAGATTATCGCCTATGACGAGCTTGGAAATGAATGGATGATCCACTCAACCCGTAAGGCCATTGTGGGTGAGGAAATCGGTCTGGACTTTGAACCAGAAGACATCCACATCATGCGTCTCAATGAAACAGAAGAAGAGTTCGATGCTCGTATTGAGGAGTACGTGGAAATCGAAGAGCAAGAAGCAGGTTTGATCAATGCAATCGAGGAGGAAAGAGATGAAGAAAACAAGCTCTAAACTCTTTGTAGTGCCCTACATGCTTTGGATTACACTCTTTGTCCTGGCACCCTTGGTCTTGATTTTTGGTCAATCCTTTTTCAATATCGAAGGCCAGTTCAGTTTAGAAAATTATAAGTCTTACTTTGCGTCACAAAACTTGACCTACCTTAAAATGAGCTTCAACTCTGTACTCTATGCAGGGATTGTGACCTTTGTGACCTTGCTTATCAGCTATCCAACAGCCCTCTTTTTGACTCGTCTCAAGCACCGTCAACTCTGGCTCATGCTGATTATTCTGCCTACTTGGGTCAACCTTCTTCTTAAAGCCTATGCCTTTATCGGGATTTTTGGTCAAAATGGCTCTATTAACCAATTCTTGGAATTCATCGGAATTGGTTCACAACAGTTGCTCTTTACCGATTTCTCCTTTATCTTTGTCGCAAGCTACATCGAGCTTCCCTTTATGATATTGCCGATTTTCAATGTCTTGGACGATATGGATAACAATCTCATCAATGCTAGCTATGACCTCGGTGCTACCAAGTGGGAGACCTTCCGTCATGTCATCTTCCCTCTATCGATGAATGGGGTGAGAAGTGGGGTCCAATCGGTCTTTATCCCCAGCTTGAGTCTCTTCATGCTGACCCGTTTGATTGGTGGGAACCGCGTTATCACACTAGGTACAGCCATTGAGCAGAATTTTCTAACCAATGACAACTACGGTATGGGTTCAACCATCGGTGTAATTCTCATCTTGACCATGTTCATCACCATGTGGGTGACCAAGGAAAGGAGAGAACGATGAAAAAATTTGCCAACCTTTATCTGGGACTGGTCTTTCTTGTCCTCTACCTGCCTATCTTTTACCTGATTGGTTATGCCTTTAACGCAGGCAATGACATGAATAGCTTTACAGGCTTTAGCTTGAGCCATTTTAAAACCATGTTTGGCGATGGTCGCCTTATGTTAATTGTGACTCAGACCTTTTTCTTGGCCTTTCTATCAGCCTTGATAGCGACCATTATCGGGACTTTTGGAGCTATTTATATCTACCAGTCTCGTAAGAAATACCAAGAAGCCTTTCTTTCACTCAATAATATCCTCATGGTTGCGCCTGATGTTATGATTGGTGCCAGCTTCTTGATTCTTTTTACTCAACTTAAGTTTTCACTTGGCTTTTTGACCGTTCTATCTAGTCACGTGGCCTTCTCGATTCCTATCGTGGTCTTGATGGTCTTGCCACGTCTTAAGGAAATGAACGGCGATATGATTCATGCGGCCTATGATTTGGGAGCCAGTCAATTTCAGATGTTCAAGGAAATCATGCTTCCTTACCTGACTCCGTCTATCATTGCAGGTTATTTCATGGCCTTCACCTATTCGCTAGATGACTTTGCCGTGACCTTCTTTGTAACGGGAAATGGCTTTTCAACCCTGTCAGTCGAGATTTACTCTCGTGCTCGTAAGGGGATTTCGCTAGAAATCAATGCTCTGTCTGCCCTTGTCTTTCTCTTTAGTATTATCCTAGTGGTTGGATATTACTTTATCTCACGTGAGAAGGAGGAGCAAGCATGAAAAAACTCTATTCATTTTTAGCAGGAATTGTAGCCATTATTCTCGTCTTGTGGGGGATTGCGACGCATCTAGACAGAAAAATCAATAGTCGAGATAGTCAAAAACTGGTCATTTACAACTGGGGTGACTATATCGATCCAGAACTCTTGGAGCAATTCACAGAAGAAACAGGAATCCAAGTCCAGTACGAGACCTTTGACTCCAACGAAGCCATGTATACAAAGATTAAGCAGGGTGGAACAACCTACGATATTGCCATCCCAAGTGAATACATGATCAACAAGATGAAGGACGAAGACCTCTTGGTACCGCTTGACTATTCAAAACTTGAAGGTCTTGAAAATATCGGACCAGAGTTCCTCAACCAGTCCTTTGACCCAGGCAATAAATTCTCCATTCCTTACTTCTGGGGAACCTTGGGAATTGTCTACAATGAAACCATGGTAGATGAGGCGCCTGAGCATTGGGATGATCTTTGGAAGCCAGAGTATAAAAACTCTATCATGCTCTTTGATGGGGCGCGTGAGGTGCTGGGACTAGGACTCAACTCCCTCGGCTACAGCCTCAACTCCAAGGATACTCAGCAATTGGAAGAGACAGTGGATAAGCTCTACAAGTTGACTCCAAATATCAAGGCTATTGTGGCGGACGAGATGAAGGGTTACATGATTCAGAATAATGCTGCTATCGGCGTGACCTTCTCTGGTGAAGCCAGCCAAATGCTAGAAAAAAATGAAAACCTACGCTATGTGGTACCAACTGAGGCCAGCAACCTTTGGTTTGACAATATGGTCATTCCCAAAACAGTCAAAAATCAAGACGCAGCCTATGCCTTTATCAACTTTATGTTGAAACCCGAAAATGCTCTTAAAAATGCGGAGTATGTCGGCTATTCAACACCAAACCTACCAGCTAAGGAACTGCTCCCAGAGGAGAAAAAAGAAGACAAGGCCTTCTATCCAGATGCTGAAACCATGAAACACCTAGAAGTTTATGAGAAATTTGACCATAAATGGACAGGCAAATATAGCGACCTCTTCCTACAGTTTAAAATGTATCGGAAGTAGAAGTTAGCAGTTATGAAACGAATCAGTCAAGCTGGTTCGTTTTTTTCGTTTTTTCGTTCTTAAAAAATTAATATTTGGGCTTGCCAAAAGCAATTTTAGTGATAAAATAGTATCCTTTATACATTTAGGAGGAATAAAAAAAGTATGTGATTAATTTGGTATTCAGAAATGAAAACTCTTTCAAAATATGATATACTAATAGTAGTTTCCAATAGGTTATATCTAGTGCTTGTTATAGGTTTACATACAAGATATGGGGTATAAGAACCTATCCACCTCGAGAGGGGCCGGAAACCTATGCCATTATACTACTACCATACCGAGATACCACCAGTATAAGAACCTATCCACCTCGAGAGGGGACGGAAACAGTATGTATCGAGTTGACGAGCTTCACGACTTACGTATAGATACCTATCTACCTCGAGAGGGGCCGGAAACTTAGGCGCTACATATTTTTCAGGAAGACTCGCTTATATAGATACCTATCTACCTCGAGAGGGGCCGGAAACTCTTTCGCAGAAATCAATTGTGTCTCTAACGTGAGCTGTATATTTACCTATCTACCTCGCGAGGGGCCGGAAACGTCTTAAATTTTACAATGTTCATTATATATTTCCTCTTGTATAAGAACCTATCTTCCTCGGTAGGGGCCGGAAACGCATAAATTGAGACATCAATATTCTTTTCTAAACCTAAGGTATAAGAACCTATCCACCTCAAGAGGGGCCGGAAACCAACAAAACACTGTTAAAATTGAGAGATACAAAAAGTTGAAGTATAGATACCTATCTACCTCGCGAGGGGCCGGAAACAATTCTAATTTTCACTTTCTAACTCCTTCTTAATTTGGTATAGCTCCCTATCTACCTCGGGAGGGGCCGGAAACCGGTCTGAGATTTCTTTGTTCATCGTGATCCAGTCGTATAGCTCCCTATCTACCTCGCTAGGGGCCGGAAATGAGCGAGTCTCTACTATCTGCATGTGTGTATCTAGGAGTATAGATACCTATCTACCTCGCGGGGGGCCGGAAACGGAATTCTTGGGGCTGTTAGTATTCCATCTGCACTGTATAGATACCTATCTACCTCGAGAGGGGCCGGAGATCCCCACCGCATTCCTTTAATACCGTGGTGTTGAAAAGTATAGAAATCTTCTTACTTCGCGAGGGGCCGGAAACTGTTTTTCACGAGCTTCAGCCTCTTTCATGCGAATGTATAGCTACCTCACTACCTCGAAAGGGGCCGGAAACTGTTGGTTGAACGGTATTTGTAGCAACTTTCACATCAGTATAGCTACCTATCTACCTCGGGAGGGGCCGGAAACGGGTAGGCTATTGCTTCTTCAAATGTTTCACCTTTGTATAGATACCTATCTACCTCGAGAGGGGACGGAAACTCCGATAAACAAAGCTATATTTTTGGAGCCATTCGTATAGCTACCTATCTACCTCGAGAGGGGACGGAAACAAATTAAAATATACAAAAAGCTGAAAGTGATTTCGACAGTATAGATACCTATCTACCCTGAAAGGGGCCGAAAACAATGGTGTTTTTGGGTGCGTTGCTAGATTTTTGTATAGCTACCTATCTACCTCGATAGGGGCCGGAAACTTATGTGTTCGTAAAAACTTAAACGTTAGCTTTCCCTGTATAAGGACCTATCTACCTCGCGAGGGGCCGGAAACACTTCATGTCCGTGAAAGTTAAAAATTTCGTTCATTGTATAGCTACCTATCTACCTCGATAGGGGCCGGAAACGGGATTGCTCTCTAATCTGGAGACGATGCCGGATAGGTATAAGAACCTATCTACCCTGAAAGGGGCCGGAAACTGCATCTCTTGGAAACTCGTAGTTAAAGCATTGAGAGTATAGATACCTATCTACCTCGAGAGGGGACGGAAACTTATACTGGCGGTAATTTTTTTACAGGTTTTGCACGTATAGCTACCTATCTACCTCGCGAGGGGCCGGAAACTATTTAGTTGTGATCAAGCCGTCTGGCTCGACATGTATAGCTACCTATCTACCTCGCAAGGGGCCGGAAACCCAGTTCGCAAAGCGCTCTGCTTGCTCTCCCCAGATTACATATAGCTACCTGTCTACCTCGCGAGGGGCCGGAAACACATCATAAGGAAAAACCAAGTCTTTTTCAGCAAGGTATTTATAGCTACCTATCTACCTCGAGAGGGGACAGTTTTATAAGGGCAAAGGATTCCAAAAGTAAAATAAAAAAGCGCTCATGAGAAAACAAAAGCGCAAGTGTATCAATAAAGGAGGCATATGAAACGCATTAATCTATCATTTAAGCGGATTGACCGATCACCGAGCGACCTATCGACAAAATTCCAAGGTTTTCTCATGGAAAACCTAGAACCAGACTATGTGACTTGGCTACATGAGCAGGAGACCAACCCCTACTCACTAAAAATCATCCATCAAAAGGACAAGACCTTATGGTCTCTTCATCTCCTGACGGATGAGGCTGTTAAGCAGATTTTGCCTGTTCTATTGGAGCTCAAGAAAGTAGAACTTCATGATTTACCGACTCTCATGGTAGAGTCTCTGTCCATGCAAGATCTCAGTTCGGAGCAACTCTTTGAGTTTTTTAATGAAAGCCAAGATCGGTCACTCTACACCATTCATTTTCAAACTCCGACAGGATTTCGCTCTCAGGGAGAGTATGTGCTCTTTCCGACCATGCGCCTCATCTTTCAGAGTTTGATGATGAAGTATGCACGTCTGGTCGAGAATCGTCAGGACATCGAAGAGGAAACCCTGGACTACTTGGTCAAGTATAGTAGGATTACCAGCTATCGATTGGAGTCCAGCTATTTTAAAGTCCATGGCAAAAAAATTCCTGGTTTCAGGGGGAAATTTACCTTTAAAATTACAGGTCCAAATACCTTGAAAGCATATGCCAATATGCTTCTAAAATTTGGGGAGTACTCAGGTCTCGGTATGAAAACTAGTTTAGGGATGGGAGGTTTAGAACTTGAAGAAAGAAAAGATTGATTTAGTTTATGGATCGCTTTTGCACGCTATCGGCAAGGTGATCCAAGCTTCCAGGTATGATGAGAAAGACTTAGGTACCATTGGGTCCGAATGGTTTAGACGCTTTTCGGATAATGAAAACATAGCCCAGCAGATAGCCAAGGCGACTTCTAGTGATTTGCTGACGGACTTGGCTCCTGATAATTTGGTCTATATCACGTCAGCTGTTGCAAAGATTGCTTCAGGTCCAAAAGGAGCAGCAGATACTCATCAAGGGAAAGAAGATTTCCTAAGTAAACAATCGGATATCTTCAATGTATTTTCAGATAGCCCTAGTCAGCGTTATCTTGACGCGCGACCATTAGAGCTTGACGGGGAACCAAACTATGCTAAGGAATCGAGTGAGCCATCTGACCAGTCAGATTATGACTTGATAGTAGAGACCTTAGAAAAAGAGTTTGAGAGATTGGACTTTAGCCAATCTGAGATAGATACCCTTTTGAATCTCCTTGAGTCTACTCTTTCCTATGTGCCTGTTTCGACAAGAAACAAGGAATTATCGGATATTTCTCTAGCAACCTACAGTCGTCTGACAGCTGGCTTTGCCCTAGCCATAGAGGAATATTTAGCAGACAAAAATTGCCGTGACTATGAGAAGGTATTGGGGCAAGATTTAGAAGCTTTTTATAGCGAGAAGGCCTTTTTATTAGCAAGTTTTGACTTGTCAGGGATTCAAGACTTTATCTACAATATCGCAACGGCTGGAGCAGCCAAGCAACTAAAAGCACGTTCCTTGTATCTAGATTTCATGGGGGAACATATCGCTGACAGCTTACTGGAGAAGTTAGAGCTTACGAGGGCTAATCTTCTCTACGTCGGTGGCGGGCACGCCTACTTTATCCTTCCAAACACCGAAAAAACTAGAGAAACCTTGGCTAGCTTTGAAGCAGAATTCAATCAGTTTTTGGTCAAGCATTTCCAGACAGGTCTGTACGTAGCATTTGGTTGGAGTCCGTTTTCTGCCAATGATATGACAACGACACTGGCCGACTATCGAAAAGTCTATCAAACAACTAGTCGGATGATTTCCCAAAAGAAAATTTCTCGTTATGATGCCAAAACTCTCCTTGAACTCAACCAAGGAGGAAAAAGTTCCCAGAGAGAATGTGCTATTTGCCACTCAGTCGAAAAGCTTACCAAGTATAAAGATCAAGAGGTCTGCCATATCTGTGCTGGAATGTATCGCTTTGCCAAGGAAATACAAGAAAGCTACTATATTGTCACAAAAGAAAAAGGCCTCCCGATAGGTCCGGGAGCCTATATTAGTGGTATTTCCAAAGCCGACCTCGCTAATGAAGAGTGGGATCGTGTTTATGTCAAGAATAGCTATAGTACAGATATCCTAAAAGCAACCCATGTCTTTGTCGGAGATTACAAGTATGATGAGATTTATGAGTATGCTAAACTATCTCAGGAGTCTGGTCAAGGTATCAAGCGTCTGGCAGTCGTTCGACTAGATGTGGATGACCTAGGAGCAGCCTTTATGGCTGGGTTCTCCTATCAAGATGGTGGCAAGTATAATACTCTGGCACGCTCGGCGACCTTCTCTAGAAGTATGAGTCTCTTCTTTAAGGTCTATATCAACCAGTTTGCCAAAGAGAAAAAACTATCAATTATCTATGCCGGTGGAGATGATGTATTTGCTATTGGTTCTTGGCAGGATATTATTGAGTTTACTATTTGTCTCCGACAAAACTTTATCAAGTGGACAAATGGCAAATTAACCCTATCAGCAGGGATCGGACTCTTTCCAGATAAGACTCCAGTTAGCCTCATGGCTGAAGAAACTGGTAAGTTAGAAGGAGTAGCCAAGGATAACGACAAGGATAGTATTTCCCTTTTTGAAAAAAATTATACCTTGAAGTTCGACCAATTCATTAACAATGTTTATAATGGAAAACTTAAGAGTATTCGTTACTACTTTAATATTCAAGATGAACGTGGTAAGAGCTTTATCTATAAACTAATTGAGCTCCTTCGTAACTACGATCGTATGAATATTGCTCGATTAGCCTATTATTTGACTCGTTTGGAAGACCAGACACCTAAAGACAAAAAAGAAGAGTTTAGAAAGTTTAAAGATTTATTCTTTTCTTGGTATACAGGTAGCGACAATGAACGTAAGGAATCAGAGATAGCTTTACTTCTATATATTTATGAGATTAGAAAGGATTCATAGATGGCAATTTTAACAGATGATAATTACGTAGATAAGGCAGAAAAGGTTATTAAATCATTGAATCGAAATACTAGGAATTTTAGAAATCCTGATGCATTCCTTTTAACAACTACACAAATTCGAAATCTACTAAATTTAACTAGTAATCTTTTTGATGAAAGTAAGATTAGAGAGTATAAGGAATTGGCTGATAAAATCGCTTATTTGAGAGTGCAGTTTGTTTATCAAGCAGGAAGAGAACCTTCTGTGAAAGACTTAGTAAGAAAAGCTGAAATACTAGCTGCACTAAAGGAAGTAAATAATAAGGAAAGTCTGCAACGTTTTTGTCGCTATATGGAAGCACTAGTAGCTTATTTCAAATTTTATGGAGGAAAAGATTAATGACATTTGCAAAAATTCAAGTAACAGGACAAATTCGTCTAGAGACAGGACTTCATATTGGAACAAGTGATGCCTTTGCAGCAATTGGGGCTATGGACTCACCTGTGATTAAAGATCCAATTACGAACTTACCCATTATCCCGGGTTCAAGTATCAAAGGGAAAATGCGTACCCTTCTAGCAAAAGTATATAATTCTAGACTAGCAAAGCAACCAGGAGAAGATGGGGAAATTATAAGTCGACTATTTGGAAATAGCTCATCTAAGCGCGATAAAATAGGTCGTTTAATTTTTCGTGATGCATTTTTATCTAATAAAGATAAACTTGATAGCTTAGGCGCAAAGATTTATACTGAAGTAAAATTCGAAAATACCATTGACCGTATCACTGCTGAAGCTAAACCGAGACAAATTGAACGTGCCATCCGAGACAGTGTCTTTGGATTTGAGTTGATCTATGAGGTGACAGACAAGAGTCAAGCTCAAGTAGAAGAAGACTTCAAAGTGATTCTTGATGGATTAAAACTGTTGGAACTTGATTATTTAGGTGGTTCAGGCTCTCGTGGATATGGTAAAGTTGTTTTTGAGGATCTTAAAGCAAATACAGTTTTCGGAAACTATGATGTTAGTAGATTGAATGAACTTTTAACTACGGAGGTCTAGTATGACCTACAAGATGTATATTATGAACTTCCATACTGCTCACTTCGGAGCAGGAACTCTGGATAGTTCTAAAATGACTTTTGCAGCGGACCGATTGTTTTCAGCCTTAGCTATAGAAGCAAAAAAAATGGGGAAAATGGAGGAATTCGTGTCAATAGCGGGTCAAGATGAATTTGTTTTGACTGATGCCTTTCCTTATCAGTCAGGCCCATTTTTACCTAAGCCGATAGGATTTCCAAAGTTTGATCAGGCAGATTTAACGACAGATGTCAAAGAAGTGCGACGCCAAGCGAAAATGGCAAAGAAACTTCAGTTTATTCCTCTAGATAAATTTGATTCTTATGTAAATGGGACTCTTTTTGAAGACGCAGAACATGGAGTAACAAACATCATCACTAAAAACCAACCTCATGAAGATGGGGCTCTTTATCAAGTTTCTACAGTTCGATTTGCTGATAAGTCTGCTCTCTATGTGATTGCTACCGAATCTGAACTCTTAAATGAGCTCATGACAAGCTTGCAGTATACGGGGATTGGGGGCAAACGCTCTAGTGGTTATGGACAATTTGATTTGACTATATTAGATTTACCAGATAGCTTCAAAAATCGTCTCACCAAGGCCCATCAAGGACCTGTCATGACCTTGACGACTTCTCTACCAGTCGAAAAGGAATTTGAATATGCTATGGAAACTGGTTCCTATTTACTAAGTAAATCAAGTGGTTTTGCTTTTAGTACAGAAACTAATGAAAATTACCGTAAGCAGGATTTATATAAGTTTGCTTCTGGATCTACTTTCTCTGAAACCTTTACAGGACAGATCGTGGATGTAAGGCCTCTTGATTTCCCACATGAAGTATTAAGCTATGCTAAACCATTATTTTTCAAGATGGAGGGAGAAAGATGAAAACAGAGTATAGAACCTTTCAATTTAGCCTCCTAGCCATGGCTCCTATCCATACTGGCAGTGGTGATAAGTACACATCTCGTGAATTTATCTATGAAGATGGGTACTTTTATTTCCCCGATATGGGTAAGTTTTATAATCGAATGGTGGAGAAAGGTTATGATCAGAAGTTTGAGCGCTTTTTACAAGAGAGGAAGGAAAGTGCCAGTAATAATCGTTTGATTTCCTTTTTAGAGGATAACCGTATTTCTGACCGTGATTTTGGTGGTTATAGGATTAAAGAGACTGGTTTTGAAACCGAAAAGAACAACATTGATTCCCAGTTAGGTACTATTAATGAAGTAGCAAAGTTTATGAGAGATCCTTATGGTAATCCTTATATACCTGGTAGTTCGTTAAAGGGAGCTATTCGAACTATTTTAATGAACACAAATCCTCACTGGAACAATAAAAAGGTGGTTGATACTAGAGGTAAGAATCCTAAGGAAAATAAAAATATGATTCCTTGGGTGCCTAAGAAGGGTAAAGAATTCAATAACATATTTAATGCCATTCGTGTTAGTGATAGCAAACCATTTAGAAATGACAGTCTTATTTTAGTTCAAAAATGGGACTGCTCAGCCGAATCGCCAACAGTAAAACCTTTACCTCTATATCGAGAAGCTATTGCTCCTTTGACTAAAGTAGAATTTACAATTACCACAACTACAGCAGCATCGGCAACTTTAATTGAAAAACTTGAAGATAAGGCACTAGAGTTTTATAGGGGTTATAAAAACTTTTTCCTAAAGGATTTTCCGGAAGATAAGATTCAAGATAATATTGACTATCCTATCTACTTGGGTGCTGGTAGTGGAGCTTGGACGAAAACAATTTTTAAACAAGCAAATGGAATTTTACAAGAACGTTATGAGAATAGCAGAACCACTAGGATGGTTGGAAAGGGAGTCTTGAAATTAACAAAAGCCCCTATCCTTGTGGAAGATGACTCTGTTCAGCCTTCCATATTAATAAAAAATGATGAATTCTTCTATGAAATGGGCAAGGCGAACTTTATGATTAAGGAGATTACTAAATGAAGGTTTTGATTTCGGCAGTGGGTGATACAGATCCTATACGAAATTTTCACGATGGAGCCTTAGTACATATTGCTAGAAAATATCGTCCAGATAAGATTATTATTGTTTTTTCAGAGAGAACAATTAGTAAGAAAGATGATATTGAGAAAGTGATTCGTTCTATTGATTCTGAATACCTCCCAGAGATTGTATACCATGAACCAATCATTTTAAATGCTGATGTACATGTTTTTGATATCATGTATGATCAATTTGATGCTATTATACAAGAGTACTATACAAAAGACGATGATTTTATTCTTAATCTTTCAAGTGCAACTCCTCAAGTAAAATCAGCTTTGTTTGTAATTAATAGACTTAGTGAAATTAATGTCAAGGCAGTGCAAGTTTCAAGTCCTGAAAATGATTCAAATGCAGGAGTTGGACATGATGATTCAGAAGATATTGACGCACTTATTGATACGAACTTAGATAACAAACAGGACTATATCGACCGAACCATTGAAGATACTTCAGAGAAGTTTAAACAAGGCTTAATGAAGAAAACTTTACGTGATTTTATTACGAAATATGATTACAAAGCAAGTTTAGAGGTTGCTAATCAATTATCAGACTTTCCTGGTTTGAAAGAATGTCGTAAGAAGTTGCAAGATATTGTGGATTCATTAGATAGGCAAGCTGTACCTCAAGTCCTCCAAAAGAAAAAATGGAGCGAAGAACAGAAAAAAGTATTAAATGCTTATTTGACTATTGATTTGCAAAAAGAACGTGGTAATTTTAGTGAAGGTCTGATTAGAATTAAAAACCTTACAGAGTTTATCTTAGATGACTATATCGAAAATCGTTATCCAGGATTTTTGGATAATTACGTGAGTGAATCAGAGAAATATTATCTCGGGATTTGGGATTATAGTAAGATCTTAAAAGAAAAACATGAGTGGAATCAATTTAAAAAAATTAAACCAGTTATTAGCATGAATTCAACTCGAAATACTGTAGCTCATAAATTGGATCCATTAGATTCTGAGGAATTAAAACAGTTAGGTCCTGTCCTAAAAACCTTAAAGGGACTAGTCAAGGAACAGTATCAACTCGTTGAGAAGGATTTTAGCTTTTACAAGGACTTAAATAAGGAATTATTAGAATTACTGAAATAATGAGAGGTAGAATATCTTGGAAATTTTGATTTCAGCAGTTGGAACGACAGATCCGATAAGTAATAATCGAGATGCAGCTTTATTACATATTGCTCGAACATACAGACCTGAACAAATTGTTTTGGTTTATAGTGAAGAAATGTTAGTAAAAAAAGATCTTGTTGAGAAAGCATTATGTTCAATAGAGGGTTATCATCCTAAAGTGGTTATTGAATCAATCATATTGAAAAATGATGAAGTCTATCTATTTGATAAAATGTATGAAGTGATGGGACAGATTATCGAAAAATACTCTGGAACAGATCATCAATTAATCTTAAATCTATCCTCAGGGACACCTCAGATTATTTCTGCTTTATTTGCCTTGAATCGAATTAATGATTATAATACGCAGGCCATACAGGTTGCAACACCAAACAAATCAGCAAATAGAAAGTATGTGCCACTTTCAAGCGAAGGTGAACAGAAGCTTTTTGACGAGAACGAGGATAACCAAAAGGATTACGAAGATCGTACAATCAAAGATGAAGCTGAAAAATTTAATCAGTCTCTTATCAAGCGCCACTTAAGAAATTTAATCTTTTCTTATGATTATCTTGCTGCAGATGAATTAGTTACTAGAAAAGAATACAATAAATTACTTTCTAAAAAGAAATTAGCTCGTTTAAGAGACATATTAAATGATTTTGTAAAAGTATTTAAAACTCAAGCGATTTTAAAAGATATTCAGGGATATTTACTTACAGAAGTTGAGAAAAAAGCTCTTAATTACTTTTTAATGATTGAAGTTTTGAAAGAAAGAGGGCAGGTTGCTGATGTCTTAATCAAATCAAAGTCTTATGTTGAATTTATCATCGAGGAGAAGATAAAGAAAGATTATCCAGAATTGATAAAATATGATGGGACTTTTCCAAAGTTAAATGAAGAATACAAGGATTTTGAAGCTATCTTAGATTTCATTGATCTAGAATTTAAGAAAGCCAAGGGTATAAAAGATGAGAAGGAAAGAATCTATTCACCTCAGTCAACCTTAAATCTCTTATCTTATGAAAATATTCTATCTTATTATCAAGTTTCTCCTGAATTACTTAAGTCGATAAAGCTAATAAATAGCTTGAATGGTGAGAGAAATAAGGTGGCACATGGCTTGTCAGAGATTGATAGTAAACTAGTCAATTCAAAGAAATTGCAACAGACAATAGATACCTTACGCTTTATTTTACAAGATACATTTGAGATTGATGATAGCTATTTCTCTTGTTATCAAACACTCAATAATGAAATGCTTGACTTACTTCGTCAATAATATACTTTATCAATAAATCTAATTCGCTGATGATAGATATAATGAGATTGCAACTGCTTGCTTTTCCAGTTGACGCAAGCTTAAAAAAACGATATAATAAGAAAGTTGAGATTTGATTTTCAGTTGTCTTAGTCCAGAGAAATGGCGGTGCTGCGAGCCATCTAAGCTAGAAAGTCATGCTACTCAATCATACAATTGCATAAGAATAAGAGAATGACAAGTTCATTGAATGAAGGTGGTACCGCGGTTTTTCGCCCTTCGTGATATGAGCTTGTCTTTTAATTTTTGGAGGTGTTGATGAAAACATTTCTTGTCAAACAAAAGTTTCGTCTTGGAGGCGAACGCTTCGCTATCAAGGATGACAGGGGAGAAATCGCCTATCAGGTAGAGGGATCATTTTTTTAAGATTCCCAAAACTTTTACCATCTATGATGCGACTGGTGAACAAGTTAGTCAGATCAGTAAAGAAATCTTGACCTTGCTTCCTCGTTTTGAGATTCAGCTTCGGGATGGCTCGAGTTTTGTCATTCGCAAGAAGTTGACCTTCTGGCGAGATAAGTATGAGTTTGATAATCTGGGGCTTCGTATCGAGGGCAATATCTGGGATTTGGATTTCAAATTGCTGGATGATCGCGATCAGCTGATTGCGGAAATCAAGAAAGAACTCTTCCATCTGACATCTACCTATAGCGTAACGGTTCTTGAGGACGCTTATGCAGACCTAGTCATTTCCCTCTGTGTCGCGATTGACTATGTGGAAATGCTGGAAAGCCAATCACATTAAACAAGTAATAAGGAGACAATATGAAACAACTATCTAGTGCACAAGTTCGCCAAATGTGGCTTGATTTCTGGGCGACTAAAGGTCACTCTGTAGAACCATCAGTAAGTTTGGTTCCTGTAAATGATCCAACTCTTTTGTGGATTAACTCTGGGGTAGCAACCCTTAAGAAATACTTTGACGGGACTATTATTCCTGAAAATCCACGTATTACAAATGCCCAAAAGGCTATCCGTACCAACGACATTGAAAATGTAGGGAAGACTGCACGTCACCATACCATGTTTGAAATGTTGGGGAACTTCTCTATCGGGGATTACTTCCGTGACGAAGCTATCACTTGGGCTTATGAGCTTTTGACAAGCCCTGAATGGTTTGACTTCCCTGCTGAGAAACTTTATATGACCTACTATCCAGACGATAAAGATTCTTACAACCGCTGGATTGAAGTGGGAGTGGATCCAAGTCACTTGATTCCAATCGAGGACAACTTTTGGGAAATCGGTGCGGGACCTTCTGGACCAGATACAGAAATCTTCTTTGACCGTGGAGAAGCATTTGACCCAGAAAATATCGGTCTTCGTCTCCTTGCAGAAGATATTGAAAACGATCGTTACATCGAAATCTGGAACATCGTTTTGTCACAATTTAACGCAGACCCTGCTGTTCCTCGTAGCGAATACAAGGAATTGCCACACAAGAACATTGATACGGGCGCTGGTTTGGAGCGTTTGGTGGCCGTTATCCAAGGGGCTAAGACCAACTTTGAAACGGACCTCTTCATGCCAATCATTCGTGAAGTGGAGAAATTGTCTGGTAAGGTTTATGACCAAGATGGCGACAACATGAGCTTTAAGGTCATCGCAGACCACATCCGTTCCCTTTCATTTGCCATCGGTGATGGTGCCCTTCCAGGAAATGAAGGTCGTGGTTATGTCCTTCGTCGTCTTCTCCGTCGTGCTTCTATGCATGGTCAAAAATTGGGAATCAACGAGCCTTTCCTTTACAAACTCGTTCCAACTGTTGGAAAAATTATGGAAAGCTACTATCCAGAAGTGCTTGAAAAACGTGACTTTATTGAGAAAATCGTTAAGAGTGAAGAAGAGTCATTTGCCCGTACCCTTCACTCAGGTCAACACTTTGCCCAAGGCATCGTAGCTGACTTGAAAGAAAAAGGTCAATCTGTTATCGCTGGTTCAGATGTCTTCAAACTTTATGACACTTATGGATTCCCAGTTGAATTGACTGAGGAAATCGCTGAAGAAGCTGGTATGACTGTAGACCGTGAAGGTTTTGAAGCAGCCATGAAAGAACAGCAAGAGCGTGCGCGTGCGTCAGCTGTCAAGGGTGGCTCAATGGGTATGCAAAATGAAACCCTTCAAAACATCACTGTAGAAAGTGTCTTCAACTACAATGCTAGCCAATTATCTTCTAAATTGGTGGCTATCGTGGCTGATAATGCAGAGGTAGAAGCTGTATCAGAAGGAACTGCCTCACTTATCTTTGCGGAAACGCCATTCTATGCTGAAATGGGTGGACAGGTCGCTGACCACGGACAAATCTTGGATGAGTCAGGTAAGGTTGTGGCTACTGTGACAAATGTTCAAAAAGCACCAAACGGACAAGCTCTTCATATAGTTGAAGTCCTTGCACCACTTACCTTGAACCAAGAATATACCTTGGCAATCGATACTAATCGTCGTCACCGTGTTATGAAAAACCACACTGCGACTCACTTGCTTCACGCTGCCCTTCATAATATCCTTGGAAACCACGCAACACAAGCAGGATCTCTTAACGAAGTTGAATTCCTTCGCTTTGACTTTACACACTTCCAAGCAGTAACTGCAGAAGAATTGCGTGCGATTGAACAGCAAGTCAACGAAAAAATCTGGGAAGCTCTTGAAGTGAAGACAGTTAAAACGGATATTGACACTGCTAAAGAAATGGGTGCTATGGCCCTCTTTGGTGAGAAATACGGTAAAGAAGTCCGTGTTGTTACTATTGGTGACTACTCTATCGAGCTTTGTGGTGGTACTCACGTTGGTAACACTTCTGAGATTGGCCTCTTCAAGATTGTCAAAGAAGAAGGTATCGGATCAGGAACTCGCCGTATCTTGGCAGTGACTGGTAAGGAAGCCTTTGAAGCCTACCGTGAACAAGAGGACGCTCTTAAAGCTGTCGCAGCAACCTTGAAAGCACCTCAACTTAAAGAAGTACCTCACAAGGTAGAAGGACTTCAAGAACAACTTCGTCAATTGCAAAAAGAAAATGCTGAGTTGAAAGAAAAAGCCACAGCTGCAGCCGCAGGCGATATCTTCAAGGATGTGAAGGAAGTCAATGGTCACCGTTACATTGCTAGCCAAGTATCTGTATCTGATGCTGGTGCTCTTCGTACTTTTGCGGATAACTGGAAACAAAAAGACTACTCTGATCTTCTTGTCCTAGTTGCCGCTATTGGTGATAAAGTCAATGTCCTTGTAGCAAGCAAGACAAAAGACCTTCATGCAGGAAACCTTGTCAAAGAATTAGCACCAATCGTCGATGGACGTGGTGGTGGTAAACCAGACATGGCCATGGCAGGAGGAAGCAACCAAGCTAAGATCCAAGAATTGTTGGATGCAGTAGCAGGTAAATTGTAAGAAAATAAAGATCTATCCATTTGGGTAGGTCTTTTTGTGAATAGAAAAAAGCCAAATCTGATTGGATCTGGCTTTATAATCAATGGCAATTAGATTGTATTGGCAGTCCAGACACTTACCGAAGCAGCTGAGACTGGAAATTGTCCATAACCTTCCTCATCAATTGTAACTTGACCTTGGTGGTTTTCAAGTAAATCTACAAAGGTTTGGTTAGCCCATTCTTGGCCGACAAACATTGACTTGCTGTTTTCTTGGTCATTTGAGATAAGAACTGCGATTGGGGATTGATGTTCAGCACCTGAACGTACCCAACCGATACAGTTAGGATCATCAAAGTAGTCTGTTTGCTCTCCATAGGCCAAATCTTTTCGGATGGCTAGGAGGCGGTCAAGGCCTTCTTTGAAATCTTGTTGAGCATACTGCCCTGAAATCCCATAGTAGTCTCCGTAAAAGACACATGGAAGGCCGTCTTGGCGTAATAGAATGAGGGCATAGGCTGCTGGTTTGAACCATTCTTCAACAGTAGACTCAAGAGCCTGACCACGTTGGGTATCGTGGTTGTCGACAAAGGTTACAGCCTTGTAAGGTTTGAGTTCAACCAAGCTATCTGTGAAAATACCACGAAGGTCATAGTTTGCGCCAGCTTGACTGGCTTCAAAGAGATTCTGGTGGAGACGAACATCAACAAGGTCGAATCGTTCTTCCGTTTTTTCAAGATAGTCTAGATTGGCTTCCTTGTCAGGATTCCAAAATTCACCAAAAACATAGAAATCTTCACCGTATTTTTCCTTCATATCACGGATAAAATTGCTCATGAAGAAAGAGTCAATGTGTTTAACGGCATCCAAGCGGAAACCAGCTACACCAGTCGTTTCCATGAACCAGTCAGCCCAGTCATAGATATTTTGGATAACTTCAGGATGTTTAAAGTCTAGGTCGGCATACATGAGGTAGTCATAGTTACCGTTTTCATTATCGACCAATTCCTCATTTGCCCACCCCTTGTTGTCTCCTTGAATCAGATAAATGCCAGACTTGCGGCGTTTGGCATCATAGTCTGTACCGGTGAAGTGGTACCAGTGCCAGTGGAAGTCATTATAGGTATCTTGGCGACCATCGAAGGTAAAGCTAGTCCAGCCATTGATGGTGAAGGGTTCTCCAAGTTCAACTGTACGGTCTACAGGATCCACTTCGATAACCTGAAAGGCTTCCATGTGATCGGCCGCAGCCTTGTGGTTGAGCACCACATCGGCCATAGGTTGAATTCCCTGCGCTTTTAGGGCTTGAATAGCTTGAAGATAGTCTTCTTTAAAACCATATTTGGTGCGGACAGTCCCTTTTTGGTTAAACTCTCCTAGGTCAAATAAGTCATAGACCCCATAGCCGACATCTTTTTCATTGGTAGCCTTGAAAGCTGGTGGCATCCAGACATGGCTGATACCGAGATCAGCTAGATGTGGAGCATCTTCAGCTAGATGCGTCCAGTGCTGGCCGTCGTGGGGCAGATACCATTCAAAGTATTGCATGAGTGTTTGATTTTGCATGATGTTTCCTCTTACTTGTCAATCTTGTTCTTTATTCTATCATAAAGTATTGCTTAGCTCAAACGTTTGCGTAAAACTGAATAATAAGTTTTTGACTATTTTATATAAAATGTTGATTTTTAAAATGAAAGCGCTATAATTATAGTAAATTACATAGATAAAGAGAGGAGATTTCTCATGATTGAATTTCAAAATGTTAGTAAGTTGTATGGTGATAAAGAGGCCTTGAGCAATCTCAATCTGCAGATTGAAAATGGAGAGATTATGGGCTTGATTGGCCATAATGGTGCTGGGAAATCGACCACCATAAAATCCTTAGTCAGTATTATTTCACCCAGCAGTGGTCGTATTTTGGTAGACGGTCAGGAGTTATCTGAAAATCGCTTGGCTATTAAACGAAAGATTGGCTACGTAGCAGACTCGCCTGACTTATTTTTACGCTTAACGGCCAATGAATTTTGGGAATTGATTGCCTCATCCTATGAGCTAACTAGCTCTGACTTGGAGGCTAGTCTAGCTAGGCTATTGAGTGTTTTTGATTTTGCTGAAAATCGTTATCAGGTTATTGAAACTCTTTCTCACGGAATGCGTCAGAAAGTCTTTGTCATCGGAGCACTCTTATCCGATCCCGATATTTGGGTTTTGGACGAACCCTTGACTGGTTTGGATCCCCAGGCTGCCTTTGATTTGAAGCAAATGATGAAGGAACATGCACAAAAAGGCAAGACAGTCTTGTTTTCAACTCATGTCCTAGAGGTAGCTGAGCAAGTCTGTGATCGGATTGCCATTTTGAAAAAGGGGCATTTGATTTATTGTGGTAAGGTAGAGGACTTGAGAAAAGACCACCCAGACCAGTCTTTGGAAAGTATCTACCTTAGCCTTGCTGGTAGAAAAGAGGAGGTTTCAGATGCGTCTCAAAGTCATTAAAAAATTAGTTGATATCAATATCCTCTATTCATCTCAAGAAGCTAATCTGGCTAACCTACGAAAGAAGCAAGCTAAAAATCCTGGAAAAAAAGTAAATGTTTCCGCTAGAGTCCTAAGTTCTTACATTTTTTCTAGTCTCTTGATGCTTTTCATGTTTATAAATATAGCCTTTCGTTTTCCTTTTGATAAAATACCTGTTTATTTTAGTTTTATGGTTGCTATTTTACTAGTGATTGCCTTTTCAACTTCTTTAACTGCCTTTTACAATGTCTTTTATGAGAGTAAGGACTTGGTATCGTATAGGCCTTATGCCTTTAAAGAATCAGAGATTATAATTGCTAAAGGACTGTCTGTCCTCTTGCCAGCTCTGCCTGGAATTGTACCAATCCTAGCTTATTTTCTAGTCCTCTACATTAGGCTAGCACCTTCTCTTTGGCTTGGCTTGCCTTTGATGCTACTGTCCTTGGCTCTATTATTTGTTTCTGTGGCTCTAGTGATGGTAGTGGCAGTGCATTTCTTGGCTCAAACTGCGCTTTTTAGAAAGTATCAGTCTATTTTTTCGAATGTGATGATTGGGATAGGAGTTCTCACACCTTTAATATTTGTCTTCTTTCTACAGTCGACTTCTAGAGGTATAGGTGATCAGACTAAAGAAATTCCACCTCTTCTTTATCCTATTCATCTCTTTTACAAAATAGCAGTGGAGCCTTTTTCGATAGAAGCCATCCTAGGTCTGCTCGCTTGGATAGCTTTAACTCTTTTCTTGCTTTACCTGACCAAAAAGAAGGTTTTGCCTCGTTTTTATGATGTGATCCTACTTAATAGTGAGGAGAAGGTCAAAAAAGAACGTCGCAGTAAGGAGGGGCTCTCAACTACTAAAAAGGGCTTTTTCCGTATGGTTTTACGCTACCACCTCACCCTTTTGGGACAGGGGACTGGCGTGATTACAGTGCTTTTTACAAGTGCTTTCCTTCCTTATCTCATGATGATCGGTCTGATTTCCAACATCCGAGATTCTCAGATAGTTCCAGACATTCATCCTCCATACTGGTTACCCTTGTTTTTTATAGGTCTCTTTCTAGCTGTTGTCAATAACAATATCACCAGCCTGCATTCAATTGCCTTATCCTTGGAGAGGGAAAATGTTGATTTTCTGAAGAGTTTACCCTTTGACTTTGCTCGTTATGTAAAAGTGAAATTTTGGATTATATTTGCTGTCCAGTCCTTTTTACCAGTTCTGACTTTACTTGGTCTTTCTCTATATTTAGGCTTGCCCATCCTTTCGATGATTTACCTTCTTGTAGTCTGGACCCTTGCCAGTGTCATCCTTTCTTGCCACCATTACTTTAAGGACGTTAAAAATTTGTCAACCAATTGGAGTAACATTACGGACTTGGTAAACCGTTCAAATCGTATAGTAGCAATTGTTTTGATTTTGGTTTATAGTGCAATCTTAATGGCCCTTGTAATAGGGAGCATATTCTTGGTTCGGTCTCTCTCCCCTATCCTTGCCATTAGCTTGGGAGTAGGAGCTCTTATCCTCCTGCTTGGTCTTGCTATTTTTAGCTATTATTATTACCTGTCACGCATATTGGCAGAAATAGAAAAAAGATGAGCTAGTTGATCGCTTGCTTGATAAATTCAATTCGACAAACGCTTTTATAGTTTGTTAGAATGTAGTTGTAAATGATTAAGATTGCTAATTAAAAATATAGGGAGGAATGTTTTGAATAAGAAATGTAATATAGTTCTATTATTGTTGTTTATAGTTTATTTATTTGGATATTTTTCAATTTCAAAAACGTTAATTCCTATAATGTGTGTGATCCAAGTGTTTTTGATAGAACATATATTTAGAGTTCGAAATAGAATTATGCAGATAGGTGAAATTTTAATTATTGTTGCTTCTATAATATTATTTATTGATAGTATATTGAGTTTGTAACAAAAGGCTTTTCTATAAAATCAAATTTTCCAGATATCTACTGAAGCTGATTTATCTTCTCTCTATGACTTTTCAACTTTATTCTATTATCTTTGTCACTAAATTTGACAGACACATATTACTGATACAGCCTATCTATCTACAATATCATAGTAAATTTGAGGCTAGTTTCTTCATTGATTTTCGTTGAATTTTATTTTATAAAAAGAAATGCTCCTCCACGATGGAAGAGCATTTTTTATTGTGATTTTGATTCGGTTTCTGCCGACTCTGGATGGAGTTCTTGGTAACTTGGTGCCTTGAAAAGGTCAGTACTGGTCTTACCTTGTCGTTGGCTAAAGAGGCTAGTTGACTGACTTCCCTTTTCCTGCTCAATCTTTTGCAGAATTGGCAAGGAATTGAGGTAAGAAATACTTTCTGTATCAACTTTTCCAAGATGATCTGCTTGGTAGAAACGTATTAAATCACCAGTTTGAATCTGGTCGCTGATTTTTAGCTGTTGGCTGGCTGCCTGCCGAACGATTTCTAGTTCAGTCTGAGCTTGTTCATCAAGATTACTGATTTCAAGACCGCTTTCAGTATAGTAGGTTCGTCCGTCGTAGCTAGTATATTTGGGTGTGACGAAGGAATTAGCAGTTCGAAAGGCAACGATTTCTTGGTGGTCTGGTGATAGGAGGTCTTGACCGACTTGAAGGAAGGAGTTGGACTCAATACCAAGGAGGTGTTCGAGAGTCGGTAAGATATCGATTTGTCCACCGTAGGTATTGATGATTTGTCCCTTTTCATAGCCAGGCATGACCACCATAAAAGGCACTCGTTGCAACATGGCATTGTCGTAATTCGACCAGTTCTCAGAAGTCTTTCCAATCAAGGGTGCCAGATCAGGATTTCGGGAGTTGGAAATTCCATAATGGTCTCCGTAGATGACGATGATGGATTTTTCATAGAGGCCACTTTCTTTGAGATAGTCAAAGAAGGCCTTGATAGCACTATCTAGATAGTTAGCTGTTTGGAAGTAGCCATTGATGGTTTCATCTTTGGTTTTAGCCAGTGGGAAACCAAGCTCATCGCCTGTTAGATTGCTAGCATAGGGATAGTGATTGGACACCGTGATATACTTGGCATAAAAAGGCTGCTGCAAGTGCTCTAGATATTGGATAGAATCTTTCATCATGATTTTATCATTTAAACCATATTGGAAAGAATTGCTACTGTCTTGCTTGGTGAAGTAGGAAGCATCAAAGAAGTATTGGTATCCCCATTGCTTGTAGGTTGTATTTCGATTCCAGAAGGTCCCGATATTACCGTGAAAGACTGCACTTGATTGGTAGCCATTTTTTGATAGGATAAAAGGCGCAGCCTGCTGGGTATTGGTACCTCCATAGTTGACCATAAAGGAACCTTGGTCAAGTCCAAACAAACCAGTCTCCAGCATGGTTTCCGCATCTGAGGTCTTACCAGCCTTGACTTGGTTAAAGATATTCGAAAAGGCTAGGGTTGCTTGCGAATGGTAGAGGGAATTAAGGAAGGGAGTGACTTCATGCTCAGTTCCATCTATGTTGAGTTTATAGTCCAGTAGGAACTGCTGAAAACTCTCTAAGTGGAGATAAATAACATTTTTTCCTTTGGCAAGGCCAAAATAGTCTGGATTGGGCTTAGCAGAATGTTCTTGAATATAGTCTGTGATAGGTTGAAGGTCGGTCTCAGAAGCCTTGGCACGTTCTTTGTTGGCGCTGTAGGATTGGTTGGCACTATAGCCCAAAAAGGCTGGCAAACTAAGGGCACGAACAATATAATAATTAGAAAATCCTCGCGATAGGAGATCGGGACGTTCGATTTCAGCCAAGAAAAGATTAGCAGAAAAGAGCAGGGCTGAGAGAGCAGTGATGGCAACACTGGAGCGGAATTTGAAAGGTCTCCTATCCAGCTGGATGAGCTTCTTATAGAGAAGATAAGCCAGCAATGGGAAATCCATAAAATAGATGAAATCCCAAAAGCGCAGTAACTCTAGTTCGGCAGTACCAACAGACACCTTGCTGACCACTTTCATGGTATTGGCCGTGATAAAGTCACTAAATTCTCGATAGTAAAAGATATTGGAATAAAGCCAAATGAACAAAAGGCTATAAATAGCTATACTAAGGCCATAAAAGATCTTGGTTGACCGAGCATAGAGGGCTAGAGCCAGCAGGAGGAGTCCCAAGGGAAGGGGATTGAAAAAAGCGATAAAGGCAAGGTAATTCCCTTGCAGCTTGCCCAATTGAATATCTAAATTAAAGTCAACGGTATAGGCTAGTAAGGTTTTGAGCCAATAGAGGATTAAAAGGGTTAGGACAAAACCCAGTCTTGTACCCATGGCTTTTTGGATTTTGCTAAAATTGATTCTCACACAATTACTTCCTAAGTTTTTATTAGTATTAGTATACCATTTTTTAAAACTAGAGTAAAAAAGCAAGGGTAGTTTCTTTTTTGAGAATTGTCACAAAATTTGCTATAATAGGGACTATGAATAGAATAAGAGTCAGCAAAAGGGTTGAAAAGAAGCTTGCCAAAGGTTTGGTTTTACTAGAAGCCAGCGATCTTGAGAATGTCAATCTTAAGGATCAGGAAGTAGAAGTGCAGAGTCAGGAAGGAACCTTTCTTGGGACTGCCTACCTTTCTCAGCAAAACAAGGGCTTGGGCTGGTTTGTGAGCACAGACAAGGTGACCTTCAATCAAGCTTTCTTTGAAACGCTGTTTAGACAAGCTAAAGAAAAGAGAAGTGCCTACTATCAAGATGATTTGACAACTGCCTTTCGTCTCTTCAACCAAGAGGGAGATGGCTTTGGCGGTCTGACAGTGGACCTTTATGGCGACTATGCTGTCTTTTCTTGGTATAACTCTTATGTTTATCAGATTCGTCAGACCATCTCAGAAGCTTTTAGACAGGTTTTTCCTGAGGTTTTAGGAGCATATGAGAAGATCCGTTTTAAGGGTTTGGACTATGAATCTGCCCATGTTTATGGTCAAGAAGCACCTGACTTTTTCACTGTTTTAGAAAATGGTGTCTTGTATCAAGTCTTTATGAACGATGGTTTGATGACAGGGATTTTCCTAGACCAGCACGAGGTTCGTGGTAGTCTAGTGGATGGATTGGCTATGGGCAAATCCTTGCTCAATATGTTTTCCTACACAGCAGCCTTTTCAGTAGCTGCGGCCATGGGTGGAGCTAGCCAGACAACTTCGGTTGACCTAGCTAAACGTTCACGAGAATTGTCTCAAGCGCATTTTCAGGCAAATGGAATCAGCACAGGCGACCATCGCTTTATAGTCATGGATGTCTTTGAGTATTTCAAGTATGCTAAGCGAAAAGGCTTGACTTACGATGTGATTGTTCTAGATCCGCCTAGCTTTGCTCGGAATAAAAAACAAACATTTTCTGTGGCTAAGGATTATCACAAGTTGATATCCCAGAGTCTTGAGATTTTAAATCCGGGCGGTATTATTATTGCCAGCACCAATGCTGCCAATGTATCCCGCCAGAAATTTATAGAACAAATTGATAAAGGCTTTGCAGGAAGAAGTTATCAGATTTTAAATAAATACGGTCTTCCAGCAGATTTTGCCTATAATAAAAAAGATGAAAGTAGTAATTACCTCAAGGTGATTAGTATGAAGGTTAGTAAATGAAATTAATCGTTTCAGTAATGCCAAGAAGTTTAGAGGAGGCCCAGGCTCTGGATGCCACGAGGTATCTGGATGCCGACATCATTGAATGGCGTGCCGACTATCTGCCTAAAGAAGCGATTTTGCAGGTGGCTCCAGCGATTTTTGAAAAATTTGCAGGTCGTGAATTGGTTTTCACGTTGCGAACTCGCTCTGAAGGGGGAGAAATCGACCTTTCTCCAGAAGAATATATTCATCTAATCAAGGAAGTGGCGCAACTCTATCAACCAGACTATATTGATTTTGAGTACTATAGCTACAAGGATGTTTTTGAGGAAATGCTGGACTTCCCAAATCTCATTTTGAGTTACCACAATTTCCAAGAAACACCTGAAAACATGATGGAAATTTTGTCAGAGTTGACGAGCCTAAATCCAAAACTTGTTAAGGTTGCGGTGATGGCTCACACGGAGCAGGATGTGCTAGACTTAATGAACTATACACGAGGCTTTAAAACCCTCAATCCTGAGCAGGAATATGTGACCATTTCTATGGGCAAGGTGGGCAAGGTCTCTCGTATCACTGCGGATGTGACAGGTTCGAGCTGGTCCTTTGCTAGTCTAGATGAGGCAAGTGCCCCAGGTCAAATTTCCTTAGCCAACATGAAAAAAATTCGGGAGATTTTGGATGAAGCTTGATGGCTATACACGTTTAGCTGCCGTTGTTGCCAATCCTATTAAGCATTCTATTTCCCCCTTTATCCACAATAGTGCCTTTGAGGCGACAGCTACCAATGGTGCTTACGTGGCTTGGGAGATTGAAGCGGGTGATTTGGAAGTCACAGTGGCTAATATACGTCGCTACCAGATGTTTGGAATTAACCTTTCTATGCCCTATAAGGAGCAGGTGATTCCTTATTTGGATGGGCTGAGCGATGAAGCGCGCTTGATTGGTGCGGTTAATACGGTTGTCAATGAGAATGGCAATTTAATTGGATATAATACAGATGGCAAGGGATTTTTTAAGAGCTTGCCTTCTTTTACAATTACAGGTAAGAAGATGACCCTGCTGGGTGCAGGTGGTGCGGCCAAATCAATCTTGGCACAGGCTATTTTGGATGGCGTCAGTCAGATTTTGGTCTTTGTTCGTTCCGTTTCTATGGAAAAAACAAGACCTTATTTAGACAAGTTACAGGAGCAGACAGGTTTTAAGGTGGACCTGTATGCTTTAGAAGATGTTCCTGAACTGCAAGCAAGGATTGCTGAGTCGGATTTACTGGTCAATGCAACTAGTGTAGGGATGGATGGTCAATCCTCTCCAGTTCCAGAAAGCATAGTCTTACCAGAAACTCTTTTAGTAGCAGATATCATTTACCAACCCTTTGAAACACCATTTTTGAAATGGGCTAGAAGTCAGGGGAATCCAGTTGTCAATGGTCTGGGAATGTTGCTCTATCAAGCTGCAGAAGCTTTTCAACTGTGGACAGGAAAGGAAATGCCAACAGAAGAGATTTGGCAGTCCTTAACAGAAAAATACCAATAAAGAAAAGGAGACTCTCCTATGAAAATCAGAATCGATATTCCTCATCATCCTTATGATATTCAGATTGAAAAAGGTTGTCTGGCTCAGGCTGGTCAATGGTTGCGAGAACTCTGGCAACCACAAAAGGTAGTCATTGTGACAGATAACCATGTAGCTTCTCTTTATGCAGAGAAGGTCAAGCTCAGCCTAGAAGATGCTGGTTTTCAGGTAGCTGTTTTTGACTTTTTAGAAGGTGAAGAAAGAAAGAATTTAACCACTGTCCAGAAAGTCTATGAATTTCTAGTTAAGCAGGGGTTGACTCGTAGCGATGGAATCGTGGCTCTCGGAGGTGGTGTCGTTGGGGACCTGGCTGGTTTTGTAGCCTCTACCTATATGCGGGGTATTCACTTTGTTCAGATTCCGACTAGCTTGACAGCCCAGGTGGATTCGTCTATCGGTGGAAAGACGGGTGTTAATACTCCATTTGCTAAGAATATGGTGGGGACCTTTGCCCAACCAGACGGGGTTCTGATTGACCCGCTTGTCCTTGAAACGCTCGGAAAAAGAGAGTTGATTGAAGGGATGGGTGAGGTTATCAAGTATGGCTTGATTGAGGACCCAGTACTTTGGGCTCTCTTGATGGAGCTAGATGGTACTGTAGAGAGCATTTTGGAACATGCAGAGACTTTGATTGAGCATTCTTGTCAGGTCAAGCGCAAGATGGTGGTTGAGGATGAGTTGGACAATGGTGTACGCCTTTACCTCAATTTTGGCCACACTATTGGCCATGCCATTGAAGCAACTGCCGGTTATGGTAAGGTCATGCATGGAGAAGCTGTGGCCATGGGCATGGTACAGATTTCCAAGGTTGCTGAGAAAAAGGGTCTCATGCCAGCTGGCATTACCCAGTCCATCACAGAAATGTGTCAGAAATTTGGCTTGCCTGTTGACTATGAAAGCTGGGATGTTGACAAGCTTTATCAGGCTTTGACTCATGATAAGAAAGCGCGTGGTAATACCTTGAAATTGATCTTGGTACCAGAGCTTGGTTCTGCAACCATCTACCCAGTTTCTCTGGAAGAGATGAAAGACTACTTGGTAAAATAAGGAGAGTGTATGAGATATTTAACTGCAGGAGAATCACACGGTCCCCGTCTGACGGCTATCATTGAAGGAATTCCAGCTGGACTTCCTTTGACAGCTGAGGACATCAATGAGGATTTGAAACGTCGTCAGGGTGGATACGGCCGCGGTGACCGTATGAAGATTGAGAGTGACCAGGTTGTCTTTACTTCGGGCGTTCGTCACGGGAAGACGACAGGGGCTCCCATTACCATGGATGTCATCAATAAGGACCACCAAAAATGGCTGGACATCATGTCTGCGGAGGACATTGAAGACCGCCTTAAAAGCAAACGAAAAATCACCCATCCTCGTCCAGGTCATGCCGACTTGGTAGGGGGCATCAAGTACCGTTTTGACGATTTGCGAAATTCTTTAGAGCGTTCATCTGCCCGTGAAACCACCATGCGGGTGGCAGTTGGTGCAGTAGCCAAACGCCTCTTGGCTGAGCTGAATATGGAGACTGCCAACCATGTTGTAGTATTTGGTGGCAAGGAAATCGATGTTCCTGAGAATCTCACAGTTGCTGAGATTAAGGAAAGAGCTGCCCAGTCTGAAGTTTCTATTGTCAACCAAGAAAGAGAACAGGAAATCAAGGATTATATTGACCAAATCAAACGTGACGGTGATACCATCGGTGGGGTTGTGGAGACAGTCGTTGGAGGTGTTCCAGTTGGTCTTGGTTCCTATGTCCAATGGGACAGAAAATTAGATGCCAGACTTGCCCAAGCAGTTGTCTCTATCAATGCCTTTAAAGGGGTGGAATTTGGTCTTGGCTTTGAAGCTGGTTATCGTAAAGGCAGCCAGGTCATGGATGAAATTCTCTGGTCTGAAGAAGACGGCTATACTCGCCGTACCAATAATCTAGGTGGCTTTGAAGGTGGTATGACCAATGGACAACCCATCGTTGTTCGAGGCGTGATGAAGCCCATTCCTACTCTCTACAAACCACTTATGAGTGTGGATATCGAAACCCATGAACCCTACAAGGCAACTGTGGAGAGAAGTGATCCGACTGCTCTTCCAGCTGCAGGTGTGGTCATGGAAGCCGTTGTGGCAACGGTTCTGGCACAAGAAATCCTTGAAAAATTCTCATCAGATAACCTAGAGGAATTAAAAGAAGCAGTGGCCAAACACCGAGACTATACAAAGAACTATTAAGGAGTTCCTATGGCAAAAACAGTCTATATCGCAGGTCTTGGTCTGATTGGTGCCTCCATGGCCCTAAGTATCAAACGCGATCATCCAGATTATAAAATTTTAGGTTATAATCGTAGTCAAGCTTCGAGAGATATCGCCTTGAAAGAAGGCATGATTGACCGTGCAACAGATGATTTTGCCAGTTTTGCTCCTTTGGCAGATATCATCATTCTCAGCTTGCCAATCAAACAAACCATTGCTTTCATTAAGGAATTGGCCAACTTGGATTTGAAAGAAGGGGTCATTATTTCAGATGCTGGTTCGACCAAGTCAGCCATTGTGGATGCTGCGGAGCAATATTTGGCTGGCAAACCTGTTCGCTTTGTCGGTGCTCATCCCATGGCCGGTAGTCACAAGACAGGGGCTGCCTCTGCGGATGTCAATCTCTTTGAAAATGCCTATTATATCTTTACACCTTCGAGTCTGACAGGTCAGGATACGCTTGAGGAAATGAAGGATCTGCTTTCAGGTCTTCATGCTCGTTTTATCGAGATTGATGCCAAGGAGCATGATCGGGTAACTTCTCAGATTAGCCATTTTCCTCATATTCTGGCTTCTAGTCTCATGGAACAGACCGCGGTTTATGCTCAAGAACATGAGATGGCAAGGCGCTTTGCGGCCGGTGGTTTTCGAGATATGACTCGGATTGCGGAAAGCGAGCCAGGTATGTGGACCTCCATTCTCTTGTCCAACCGTGAAACAATTTTAGATAGAATTGAGGATTTCAAGGAGCGTTTGGACGAGATTGGACAAGCTATCAGTAAGGGTGATGAAAACCAAATCTGGAACTTTTTCAACCAAGCGCGTGAACAACGCCAGGCCATGGAAATCCATAAGCGTGGTGGTGTGGATAGCTCTTATGACCTCTATGTTGACGTGCCCGATGAAGAAGATGTCATCTTACGAATCTTAGAATTGCTACGTGGAACTTCCTTGGTTAATATTCACATCAATGAGGAAAACCGTGAAGATATTCATGGGATTCTACAAATTTCATTTAAAAATGCTCAAGACTTGGAACGAGCTGAGCATCTCATAACAGAAAACACCGATTACACAGTCGTCATTAAATAAGGAGAAAATTATGTCAAATATTTACGATAGTGCAAATGAACTTAGTCGCGGTCTACGCGAATTACCAGAATACAAGGCTGTCAAAGCAGCTAAAGATGCGATTTCAGCAGATGCTGAGGCAAGTAAAATCTTTACAGAATATGTTGCTTTTCAAGAGGAAATTCAAAAACTAGCACAGACAGGTCAAATGCCAGATGCATCCTTCCAAGCGAAGATGGAAGGCTTTGGCAAGCAGATTCAAGGGAATAGCCTCTTATCAGAATTCTTTACCAAGCAACAACAATTGGCTATTTACCTTTCTGACATTGAAAAAATTGTTTTCGAACCAGTTTCAGAATTGCTAAAATAAGAAATAACTATCATAAAGTCAGAAATTTTTAAGGAATTTCTGGCTTTTTATGATAAAATAGGTAAAAGTATTGCAAGTATGAGGTCTAGTATGAAACTAAAAACAAACATTCGCCACTTACACGGCAGTATCCGAGTTCCAGGTGACAAGTCTATCAGTCACCGTTCTATTATCTTTGGAAGTTTGGCTGAGGGTGAGACCAAGGTTTATGATATTCTGCGAGGTGAAGACGTTCTTTCGACCATGCAGGTTTTTCGTGACCTTGGTGTTGAAATTGAGGACAAAGATGGGGTTATTACTATTCAAGGTGTAGGCATGGATGGCTTAAAAGTGCCGCAAAATGCCCTTGATATGGGAAATTCTGGAACCTCGATTCGCCTGATTTCAGGTGTCCTTGCTGGGGCCGACTTCGAAGTAGAAATGTTTGGAGATGACAGTCTTTCCAAACGTCCTATGGATCGTGTGACCCTTCCACTGAAAAAAATGGGAGTTAGTGTTTCAGGGCAAACTGAACGAGACCTGCCTCCCCTTCATTTAAAAGGGACGAAAAACCTAAGACCTATTCATTATGAATTGCCAATTGCCTCTGCTCAAGTGAAGTCAGCCTTGATGTTTGCGGCCTTGCAGGCTCAGGGGGAGTCCGTTATTATCGAAAAAGAATGCACTCGTAATCATACTGAAGATATGTTGCAACAATTTGGTGGTCATTTAAGTGTGGACGGTAAGAAAATCACAGTCCAAGGACCACAAAAATTGACAGGACAAAAGGTGGTCGTACCAGGAGATATTTCCAGTGCAGCCTTTTGGTTGGTCGCAGGTTTGATTGTTCCAAACTCTCGTGTGGTGCTGAAGAATGTTGGTATTAACGAAACGCGTACAGGTATCATTGATGTCATTCGCGCCATGGGTGGGAAACTAGAAATAACTGAAATTGATCCAGTTGCTAAATCTGCTACCTTGACTGTTGAGTCTTCTGACTTGAAAGGAACAGAGATTGGTGGCGCTTTGATTCCACGCTTGATTGATGAATTGCCAGTTATCGCTCTACTTGCGACCCAAGCTCAAGGTGTAACAGTTATTAAGGATGCTGAGGAACTTAAAGTCAAAGAAACAGACCGCATTCAGGTTGTGGCAGACGCCTTGAATAGTATGGGAGCAGATATTACTCCTACGGCAGATGGGATGATTATCAAAGGGAAATCAGCCCTTCACGGTGCTAGAGTCAATACTTTTGGTGACCACCGTATCGGCATGATGACAGCCATCGCAGCCCTCTTGGTTGCAGATGGAGAGGTGGAGCTTGACCGTGCAGAAGCCATCAATACCAGCTATCCTAGCTTCTTTGATGATTTGGAGAGCTTGATTCATGGCTAAGGTATTACTAGGATTTATGGGGGCTGGCAAATCGACTATTGCAAGAGGCTTGGACCCAGATTATCTCGATATGGATGCTCTGATAGAGAAGCGCTTAGGCATGTCCATTGCGGAATTTTTCTCGGAAAAGGGAGAAGCGACCTTTCGACAGGTGGAGTCAGAGGTTTTAACAGACTTACTAAAAACGGACCGAGTTGTGTCAACTGGTGGAGGAGTGGTTGTTTCTCAGAGAAATCGTGACTTACTCAAGACTAATGCAGATAATATCTACCTGAAAGCTGATTTTGAAACCCTCTACCACCGTATCGCAGCTGATAAGGACAATCAGCGTCCGCTTTTTCTAAATAATAGCAAGGAAGAACTTGCAGCTATTTTCCAAGAAAGACAGGCTTGGTATGAGGAAGTGGCTAGTCGGATTTTGGATGTGACCAAGTTAAGCCCAGAGGAAATTATAGAGGAACTGAGATGAAAATTGCTTACCTAGGTCCCAAGGGATCATTTTCACACCACGTTGTGCAGACAGCTTTTCCTTATGAGGAATTGCAGGCCTTTGCCAATATTACAGATGTCATCAAGGCCTATGAGCAAGGATTGGTGGACTATTCTGTGGTGCCAGTTGAAAATTCTATCGAGGGTAGTGTTCATGAAACCTTAGACTACCTTTTTCATCAGGCTCGCATCCAAGCAGTAGCAGAAATCGTTCAGCCTATTCATCAGCAGTTGATGGTGGTTCCAGGCCATACTAAGATTGAAAAGATTTTTTCTCATCCACAGGCCTTGGCTCAAGGAAAGAAATTCATCGATGAACAGTATCCAGAAGCCCAAATCGAGGTAACAGCTAGTACAGCTTATGCGGCCCGTTTTATTTCCGAACATCCAGACCAGCCCTTTGCAGCAATTGCACCTAGAAGTTCTGCTGAAGAATATGGCTTGGAACTGATTGCCGAGGATATTCAGGAAATGGAAGCCAATTTCACACGTTTCTGGGTTTTGGGAGCTGAAAAGCCTAGTATTCCATTGAAAGCACAAACTGAGAAAATGAGTTTGGCCTTGACCTTACCTGACAACCTTCCAGGTGCCCTTTATAAGGCTCTATCGACCTTTGCTTGGCGAGGAATTGACCTAACAAAAATTGAAAGTCGACCACTCAAGACAGCACTGGGAGAATACTTTTTCATTATCGATGTGGACTATGCCGATAAGAATCTGGTCCACTTTGCCCAAAAAGAATTAGAAGCGATTGGAATCCAGTATAAAGTTCTGGGTGCCTATCCCATTTATCCAATATCAGACCATGGAAAGGAGAGAAGATGAGCAAAGAAAATCCCTTAAGCCATCACGAGCAGTTGCGTTATGACTATCTTTTTAAGAACATTCATTACCTCAATGAGCGAGAGAAAAAAGAGTTTGCATACCTGCAAGGTAAGTTAAATATGGCTAGCAGTAGTAAAGCTTCTCCAGAAATTTATAATGAAAATTACGATATGGAAGAGTCTTTCATGGAACCAGTCAATCAGTCTCCTCTTCCATCCTATGGTAACCGTAGTCGTGCAAAAAAATACCAGAAAAGTCATCCTCTTCCAAAGGTTAAGTCCAAAAAACGTAAGATTCGTTGGGGGCGCATTTTTGCAGGATTGCTTGCTCTTCTAGCCTGTGTCGGTTTTGGCATGATTTTTATGTTCCTAAAAGGCTATTCAAATGCTGATCCAAATAAACCTGCCAATGCTAAGGCAGCTCAAGTAGAAGTTTTTCATGGTCAAGATACCAAGGATGGGGTTAATATTTTGATTATGGGGACGGATGGACGGATTGGCCAAAATAGTGCTGAGACGAGAACGGACTCTATTATGGTACTAAATGTTGGTGGTTCAGATAAGAAAATTAAGCTGGTCAGCTTCATGCGTGATAATTTGGTTTATATAGACGGTTATAGCCAAGTCATTAACGGTAGAAAGCAATCCGATAATAAGTTGAATGTGGCCTATGAACTAGGGGAACAAGAAGGCCAAAAAGGGGCAGAAATGGTTCGCCAAGTATTGAAAGATAATTTTGACTTGGACATTAAATATTACGCTTTGGTAGATTTCCAGGCCTTCGCAACCGCTATTGACACTCTATTTCCTGATGGTGTGACGATTGATGCCAAATTCTCAACCTTAGAAGGTCAACCTTTAACCGAAGCTACAGTCGGAGATGATTTACATGCTACGGAAACAGAGTCACCAACCCAGACTATCAAAGTTGGGAAACAGCAGATGAACGGTTCGACCTTGCTAAATTATGCTCGCTTCCGTGATGATGATGAAGGTGATTACGGTCGTACCAAGAGACAACAGCAAGTGTTGACAGCTGTTCTGCAGCAACTCAAGGATCCAACCAAACTCTTTACTGGATCAGAAGCACTTGGTAAGGTCTTTGGCATGACCTCTACGAATGTTCCCTATAGTTTCTTATTGACCAATGGTTTATCCTTCCTAGATGGAGCGCAAAATGGCATTGAGAGATTAACAGTTCCAGAACTAGGTGATTGGGTCGATGCCTATGATGTTTATGGAGGCTTGGGCTTGCTGGTCGATCAAAATAAATATCAAACCAAGCTAGCTCAAATGGGAATGAGATAAGTTAAGACAGAAAAATCAAAGTTTGAAGGCTTTTTATCCAGCAGTCAGGCTTTGATTTTTTACAGTCTGCAATAGATTTTCATCCCTTATTTGTGGTATAATGGAACGATACGATAGAAAGAATAATGAACAATATGACTGATTTAAAAGCAATTCAGGCTCGTAGTCTGGAGATGGCTGAATATTTTGTGGCCTTTTGTAAAGAACATGATTTGCTCTGTTATCTCTGTGGTGGAGGTGCGATTGGTGCCCTTCGAAACAAGGGCTTTATTCCTTGGGACGACGACCTAGACTTTTTTATGCCCCGTAAAGATTATGAGAAATTAGCAGAATTATGGCCTCGTTATGCAGATGAGCGTTATTTCTTGTCAAAGAGTCACAAGGATTTTGTCGACCGCAATCTTTTTATTACCATTCGTGACAAGGAAACCACCTGTATAAAGCCTTATCAGCAGGATTTGAATTTACCACATGGTTTGGCCTTGGATGTGTTGCCTTTGGATTATTATCCGAAAAATCCTGCTGAGCGGAAGAAACAGGTTCGCTGGGCCTTGATTTATTCACTTTTTTGTGCCCAAACTATTCCAGAAAAGCATGGTGCACTTATGAAATGGGGAAGCCGTATTTTACTGGGTGTGACTCCAAAATCTCTCCGTTATCGTATTTGGAAAAAAGCTGAGAAAGAAATGACTAAATATAGTCTGGCTGAGAGCAATGGTATTACAGAATTATGCTCAGGTCCGGGCTACATGAGAAACAAGTACCCAATCGAATCTTTTGAAGACAATCTTTTCTTGCCGTTTGAAGGAACTGAGATGCCTATTCCAGTTGGCTATGATGCCTATCTCAGCACTGCTTTTGGGGATTATATGACACCACCACCAGCAGAAAAGCAGCTACCGCATCATGATGCTGTCATCGCTGATATGGATAAGTCTTATACAGAATACAAGGGAGAATATGGTGGCTAAGAAAAAAATCTTATTTTTTATGTGGTCTTTTTCTCTCGGAGGTGGAGCAGAGAAGATTTTATCTACCATTGTTTCTAATCTGGATCCAGAAAAGTATGATATTGATATTCTTGAAATGGAGCATTTTGACAAGGGATATGAATCTGTTCCGAAACATGTACGAATTTTAAAATCCCTTCAGGATTATCGCCAAGCCAGATGGTTACGAGCTCTTTTGTGGAGAATGAGAATTTATTTTCCAAGATTGACTCGGCGCTTGCTTGTGAAAGATGACTATGATGTTGAAGTTTCCTTTACAATTATGAATCCCCCGCTTTTGTTTTCTAAAAGAAAAGAAGTCAAGAAGATATCTTGGATTCATGGAAGTATTGAAGAATTTCTTAAGGATAGTTCAAAAAGGGAATCACATAGACGTCAGTTGGATACCGCGGATACTATTGTAGGAATTTCTAAAAAGACCAGTCATTCTATCAAGGAAGTCTATCCAGATTATGCTTCAAAATTACAGACGGTCTACAATGGTTATGATTTTAAGACTATTCTAGAAAAATCTCAAGAGAAGAGCGATATCGAGATTGAGCCTCAAAGTATCTGTACCATTGGACGGATTGAGGAAAATAAGGGTTCTGACCGTGTGGTGGAAGTGATACGACTATTACACCAAAAAGGAAAAAACTACCACCTTTACTTCATAGGTACAGGTGATATGGAAGAGGAACTGAAAAAACGGGTCAAAGAGTATGAACTTGAGGACTATGTTCATTTCCTTGGTTATCAAAAAAATCCTTATCAGTATTTATCTCAGACGAAAGTTCTCTTGTCTATGTCTAAACAAGAAGGGTTTCCTGGAGTGTATGTGGAAGCCTTGAGTCTGGGACTTCCTTTTGTTTCTACGGATGTCGGAGGGGCTGAGGAATTATCCCAAGAAGGACGATTTGGCCAAATCATTGAGAGCAATCAAGAGGCAGCTCAGGCAATTACGAACTACATGACCTCTGTCTCAAATTTTGATGTCAATGAGGCTAGCCAATTCATTCAACAATTCACAATTGCCAAACAAATCGAACAAGTAGAAAAACTATTAGAGGAGTAGCATGGGAACTGCATTAATTAGTGTGATTGTGCCAGTCTATAATGTGGCGCAGTACCTAGAAAAATCGATAGCTTCCATTCAGGCGCAGACCTATCAGAATCTGGAAATCATTCTTGTTGATGATGGAGCAACGGATGAAAGTGGTCGCTTGTGTGATGCAATCGCTGAACAAGATGATAGGGTGTCAGTGCTTCATAAAAAGAATGAAGGTTTGTCGCAAGCACGAAACGATGGAATGAAGCAGGCTCACGGAGATTATCTGATTTTTATTGACTCAGATGATTATATCCATCCAGAAATGATTCAGAGCTTATATGAGCAATTAATTCAAGAAGATGCGGATGTTTCGAGCTGTGGTGTCATGAATGTCTATGCTAATGATGAAAGCCCACAGTCAGCCAATCAGGATGAGTATTTTGTCTGTGATTCTCAAACATTTCTGAGGGAATACCTCATAGGTGAAAAAATACCTGGAACGATCTGCAATAAGCTAATCAAGAGAGAGATTGCAACTGCCCTATCCTTTCCAAAGGGATTGATTTATGAAGATGCTTATTATCATTTTGATTTGATCAAGTTGGCCAAGAAGTATGTGGTTAATACCAAACCCTATTATTACTATTTTCATAGAGGAGATAGTATTACGACTAAACCCTATGCAGAGAAGGATTTAGCCTATATTGATATCTACCAAAAGTTTTATAATGAAGTTGTGAAAAACTATCCTGACTTGAAAGAGGTTGCTTTTTTCAGATTGGCCTATGCCCACTTCTTTATTCTGGATAAGATGTTGCTAGATGATCAGTATAAACAGTTTGAAGCCTATGCTCAGATTCATCGTTTTTTAAAAAGCCATGCCTTTGCTATTGCTAGGAATCCAATTTTCCGTAAGGGGAGAAGAATTAGTGCTTTGGCTCTATTCATAAATATTTCCTTATACCGATTCTTATTACTGAAGAATATTGAAAAATCTAAAAAATTACATTAGAACGGGGGTGAGCAAGTGATTGATGGAAAACGATTATTATTTAGTTTGACCATAGTCAGCTATGCCTTGACGCTAGTAAGTGGAATTGTGTATCTGTTTAATAATAACAATGTTAGCTTGCTTTCTACTTTATTGTTCTTACTGGTTAGTAGCTTAATTGCTTGTTGGAATGATATCAAGTATTACTTAATCCATTTTATTTTCTTTTTAACTATTTTTGTATTTCTGGTATCAAGGCCGACTATTGATTACTTTAGGGATGGTGCTTTGGATACTTATCATCCCATAGCCTATCGCTTTGCCTTTATAGTCGTCATGGTTTCGATATTGGGATTGACAACAGGGGGGCTCCTAGCTCGCTATTTTATAGCTAGAAAGAAAATACAAGTACTCAAGATAAGAAGTTCTCTAAAAGATGTTTACATCAAGCGGTTGCGCTTTGTATCGCTGGGAGTTTTTCTTATAACCTATCCTTTCTACTTCATTCGGTTATTTGAACGGCTCCTGTATCGCTTGCAGACTTCCTACTATGCCTACTATGCAAACTTTGAAAGTAAACTGCCTTATTTTACCTATATCTTATCAACCTTTACGGTCTATGCAATGTGTATGTATTTGGCAACCAAGCCAAAGAAATTGCAGGCAACAGCAGCGCTTGTCTTCTTTATTGCAGCTAATACTATTCATTTGGCAATCGGGACACGAAATCCCTTTATTTTAAGTATTTTATTTGCTTTTGTTTATTACTTTATGCGGGAGCAAACTGAAAAGGGAAAATGGATTGGGTTTAAAGAGAAGTTAGCGATTTTTGTAGGGTCTCCTATTCTCATGTTAGCGATGGGAATACTCAATTATGTACGGGATAATGTCCAGGTTTCCCATACAGGTTTCTGGGATATCCTGCTTGACTTTATCTATAAACAAGGAACCAGTTTTGGTGTTTTGGCTCGAGGCTTTCTATTTAACAGTAGCCTCCCTTACCGAGATTTACGCAATTTTACTTTTGGTCCTGTTATTGATTATTTTGCAAGGGGGAGTTTGGGGGCCATTTTCGGAGGAAAAGCCTTTGAGCATACAACCAATAGTGTAGAGCTAGCTATCGATAGTAATAGTTATGCCCACAATCTATCCTATCTTGTTTTGAATAAGGAATATTTGAAAGGACATGGTATCGGAAGTAGTTATATTATGGAGTTGTATACAGACTATGGTATGATAGGAGTCTTTCTACTTAGTCTCTTACTCGGTATGCTATTTATAGCCATGTTGCAAGTAGCCTACCGCTCAAGAACAATTCTATTTGCCTTGTCCCTACTCATCTTGAATAATCTATTCTTTATGCCAAGAAGTAGCTTTTCAGAAAGTTTCTTCAATTTATTTACAATGCAATTCTGGGGAATTGTTCTTGTGATTCTATTCGTAGCGAAAATGCTTACAAAAGAGAACCAGTATCTACTAAACAAAGGAGAAAAAAATCATGTTTGAACATTATTCAGTAGCTGATTTGTTTGCAAATCTTTATAAAAAACGAAAAGCAAATATTCTAGCTCTCATCGCTTTATTTGCTCTCATTGCTGTACCATTTACAATTAAAGCAGTTAAGAATAAAAACACTGTCAAAGACACAACAAGTTATTCAACTTATCTTAGCTATAAAATTACTCCTCCAGAAGATTCATCCAAAACGATTTTGAATCATCAAATTGGTGGTTATAGTGATTTCTACGGGAAATTGATTGATGGGAATTTGAATGGAGCTTATCTTTTCAATGATGTAGAGCCGAGTGAGTTGAAAAAAATTGCCAGTGAATTAGATACGACAGAAACAACCTTGAAAAATTCTACGAATGATTATTGGTGGAAAAAACTGACCGTCTACTATATGATTGACGATGCAGGGGTTGGTGTGAAAATTTTGACACCAAGTAAAGATGCTAATGACTTGTTGGAGCGAAAAATTGATGGATTGATTGAGAAATTTAAACACACTTATGCAAATGTAAAAATTGAAAAATTGGAAACCATCAACTCTAAAGAATTGAATGCAAATGGTGAGACAGCACTTGGATTGAATGTGAAGAATTTGATTCTCCGTTTAGCTGTTATTGGAGTAGTCTGTGTGATTTTGGTTGTGATGGGAAATGTATTGGTTTATCTCTTTAACCCAACAATCAATAGAGCAGGTGATTTTTCTCAGTATCAAATTGATTTTGTAACAGAGATCACAACAATTGCCAACCTAGCAGATGTCTTGTCATACAAAAATGCTGGACAAGAATTAACAATCGTTAGCTCAAATAAAGCTATCCTAGATAAATTGAAACAAAATCAAGAGTCTTTAAAAGGAATGCATTTTGTCGATTTACAAGATGTGCCATCTCTTTTGGAAAGAGATACAGTCCTTCTTGTTGAAGAATACGGAGTCACTCGTTATAAGAAATTCGAGCAAAGTCTTCAAATTCTCAGAAACTTAAATCGTTCTATCCTCGGTGTAGCAACCTTTAAACTATAAGCTTTCTGATGTATTAGGTCTTCAAAGTTGGCTAAGAGCCGATTTTGAAGGCTTTTTCTATTTGTCTGCAGAAATTTTCTTTTAGAGTCTTCTACAGAAGTTACCCTATGGAAAATCTATCCCGACAGAGGAGCCTTCTTTTGATAAAATCGTAAAAATCTAGTATAATAGATAGAACTGAAAGTATGAGGTTACTAGCAATGAAAATGAAACAAATCAGTGATACAACTTTAAAAATCACGATGTCTTTAGAAGATTTGATGGATCGAGGAATGGAGATTGCTGACTTTCTCGTTCCTCAAGAAAAAACAGAAGAGTTCTTTTATGCTATCTTGGATGAGTTAGAGATGCCTGATAGTTTTCTGGATACAGGCATGTTGAGCTTCCGTGTGACTCCAAAACCTGATAAGGTCGATGTCTTTGTAACCAAATCAAAGATTGATCAAAATCTAGATTTTGAAGACTTATCGGATTTACCAGATATGGAAGAATTAGCCCAAATGTCGCCAGATGAATTTATCAAAACCCTGGAAAAAAGTATCGCGGACAAAACTAAGGATGATATCGAAGCGATTCAATCTCTAGAGCAAGTCGAAGCCAAGGAAGAAGAGCAGGAACAGGCTGAACAAGAAGCTGAGAGCAAGAAAGAGCCTTACATCTACTACATCCTTTCTTTTGCAAAACTAGCTGACTTGGTGGCTTTTGCCCAGACAGTGACTTTTGAGATGGAAACTTCTGAACTCTACAAGATGAACGAGCGCTATTATTTGACCATTTTAGTGGATATTGAAAATCATCCAAGTCCATATCCAGCTTGGCTTTTAGCCCGTATGCGCGAGTTTGCGGATGATAGTGACATCAGTCGTTCAGTCTTGCAAGAGTATGGCCAAGTCTTGATGAATCACGATGCAGTGCTCAATCTGCAAAAGATTGGATAATACTTTCTGGAAAGCCTTTTCTAGATTTTAAGGAGAGCGAATCGTCTGATTCGTTTTTTCTTTTCTAGATTGAAATAGTGATTTACTATAATAGGAATTTTCACAAAATTCTGTTATAATGGCTATATTAGAAAATTTCGAGGAGACAAACATGACAGTTAAAATTGCTTTACTAGGATTTGGTACCGTTGCAAGTGGTGTGCCTTTCCTCCTAAAGGAAAATGGAGAAAAAATCAATCAATCAGCACATTCAGAGATTGAAGTTGCCAAGGTATTGGTCAAGGATGAAGATGAAAAGAATCGCTTGCTTGCAGCAGGGAATGACTTTAACTTTGTAACCAATGTGGATGACATTTTGTCAGATCAAGACATTACGATCGTAGTGGAATTGATGGGGCGTATCGAACCAGCTAAGACCTTTATCACTCGTGCCTTGGAAGCTGGGAAACACGTTGTTACTGCTAACAAGGACCTTTTGGCTGTCCATGGTGCAGAATTGTTAGAAATCGCTAAAGCTAACAAGGTAGCACTTTACTATGAAGCAGCAGTAGCTGGTGGGATTCCAATTCTTCGTACTTTGGCAAATTCCTTGGCTTCTGACAAAATCACTCGTGTCCTTGGCGTGGTCAATGGAACTTCCAACTTCATGATGACCAAGATGGTCGAAGAAGGCTGGTCTTACGATGATGCTCTTGCCGAAGCGCAACGTCTAGGATTTGCAGAAAGTGACCCTACAAATGACGTAGATGGGATTGATGCAGCCTACAAGATGGTGATTTTGAGCCAATTTGCCTTTGGCATGAAGGTTGCCTTCGATGACGTAGCCCACAAGGGAATTCGTAACATCACACCAGAAGATGTAGCTGTAGCTCAAGAGCTTGGTTATGTAGTGAAATTGGTTGGTTCTATCGAAGAAACTCCTTCAGGAATTGCTGCAGAAGTGACTCCAACCTTCCTTCCTAAAGCGCATCCACTTGCCAGTGTGAATGGCGTAATGAACGCTGTCTTTGTAGAATCTATCGGTATTGGTGAGTCTATGTACTATGGGCCAGGTGCTGGTCAAAAACCAACTGCAACAAGTGTTGTGGCGGACATTGTCCGTATCGTTCGTCGCTTGAATGATGGTACCATTGGCAAAGACTTCAACGAATATAGCCGTGACTTGGTCTTGGCAAATCCTGAGGATGTTAAAGCAAACTACTACTTCTCAATCTTGGCTCCAGACTCAAAAGGTCAGGTCTTGAAATTGGCTGAAATCTTCAACGCTCAAGATATTTCCTTCAAGCAAATTCTCCAAGATGGAAAAGATGGTGACAAGGCGCGTGTCGTTATCATCACACACAAGATTAATAAAGCCCAGCTTGAAAATGTCTCAGCTGAATTGAAGAAGGTTTCAGAATTCGACCTCTTGAATACCTTCAAGGTGCTAGGAGAATAAGATGAAGATTATTGTACCTGCAACCAGTGCCAATATCGGGCCAGGTTTTGACTCGGTCGGTGTAGCTGTAACCAAGTATCTTCAAATTGAGGTATGTGAAGAACGAGATGAGTGGTTGATTGAACACCAGATTGGCAAATGGATACCACATGACGAGCGCAATCTCTTGCTCAAAATTGCTTTGCAAATTGTGCCAGACTTGCAACCTAGACGCTTGAAAATGACCAGTAATGTTCCCTTGGCGCGTGGTTTGGGTTCTTCCAGCTCGGTTATTGTTGCTGGAATTGAACTAGCCAACCAACTGGGAAATCTCAACTTGTCAGACCATGAAAAGTTGCAGTTGGCGACCAAGATTGAAGGGCATCCTGACAATGTGGCTCCAGCTATTTATGGTAATCTCGTTATTGCAAGCTCTGTTGATGGACAAGTTTCTGCTATCGTAGCAGATTTCCCAGAGTGTGATTTCCTAGCCTACATTCCAAACTATGAATTGCGTACTCGAGACAGCCGTGGCGTCTTACCTAAGAAATTGTCTTACAAGGAAGCTGTTGCAGCTAGTTCTATCGCCAATGTGGCGGTTGCTGCCTTGTTGACAGGAGACATGGTGACCGCTGGGCAAGCAATCGAGGGAGACCTCTTCCACGAGCGCTATCGTCAGGACTTGGTGAGAGAATTTGCGACGATTAAGCAAGTAGCCAAAGAAAATGGTGCCTATGCAACCTATCTCTCTGGTGCTGGGCCGACAGTTATGGTTTTGGCTTCTCATGACAAGATGCCAACGATTAAGGCAGAATTGGAAAAGCAACCCTTCAAAGGAAAACTTCATGACTTGAAAGTTGATACCAAAGGTGTCCGTGTCGAAGCAAAATAAAGAATAGAAGATAGGATGGGGAAACTCTCGACCAGAGGGCTTCCTATCCTTTTTTTGAAAAGAAGTTTATACTTAATGAAAATCAAAGAGCAAACTAGGAAGCTAGCCGCAGGTTGCTCAAAGCACCGCTTTGAGGTTGTAGATAAAGCTGACGTGGTTTGAAGAGATTTTCGAAGAGTATTAGTTAAAAACTTGATAAAGGAGAAATAAAGATGGCAGAAATTTATTTAGCAGGCGGTTGTTTTTGGGGTTTAGAGGAGTATTTTTCCCGAATTTCTGGCGTATTAGCAACCAGTGTTGGCTACGCTAATGGTCAAGTCGAAACGACCAATTACCAGTTGCTCAAAGAAACAGACCATGCAGAAACGGTTCAAGTAATTTACGATGAGAAGGTAGTCTCACTCAGAGAAATTTTACTTTATTATTTCCGTGTTATTGATCCATTATCAGTCAATCAACAAGGAAATGACCGTGGTCGCCAATATCGGACCGGGATTTATTACCAGGATGAAGCAGACTTGCCAACTATCTATACAGTGGTGCAGGAGCAGGAGCGCATGCTTGGGCGAAAGATTGCAGTAGAGGTGGAGAAACTTCGCCACTATATTTTAGCTGAAGATTACCACCAAGACTATCTGAAGAAGAATCCTTCAGGTTACTGTCATATCGATGTGACCGATGCTGAGAAGCCATTGATTGATGCCTCTCACTATGAAAAGCCTAGTCAAGAGGTGTTAAAGGGCAGTTTATCTGAAGAATCCTATCGTGTTACCCAAGAAGCTGCTACAGAGGCTCCATTTACCAATGCCTATGACCAAACCTTTGAAGAAGGGATTTATGTAGATATTACGACAGGTGAGCCACTCTTTTTTGCCAAGGATAAGTTTGCCTCAGGTTGTGGTTGGCCAAGTTTTAGCCGTCCGATTTCCAAGGAATTGATTCATTATTACAAGGATCTCAGCCATGGAATGGAGCGAATTGAGGTTCGTTCTCGGTCGGGGAATGCTCACTTGGGCCATGTTTTCACAGATGGACCGCGTGAGTTTGGTGGCCTCCGTTACTGTATCAATTCTGCTTCCTTGCGCTTTGTGGCCAAGGATGAGATGGAAGAAGCAGGCTATGGCTATCTACTACCTTACTTAAACAAATAAATCAGAGATGGTGGGTGCTTCCCACTTTCTTCATTTCTAGAAAACGAATAGAAGGGATTTATGAAACACTTACTATCTTACTTTAAACCCTACATCAGAGAATCGATTTTAGCACCTTTGTTCAAGTTGTTAGAAGCTGTTTTTGAGCTCTTGGTTCCCATGGTGATTGCTGGGATTGTTGACCAATCCTTGCCCCAAAAAAATCAAGGTCATCTCTGGATGCAGATTGGTTTGCTTCTTATCTTTGCAGTAATTGGTGTTGTAGTGGCCTTAATAGCTCAGTTCTACTCAGCTAAGGCTGCGGTTGGATTTGCCAAAGGACTGACAGATGATCTTTATCGTCATATTTTGTCTTTACCTAAGGACAGTAGAGACCGTTTGACAACTTCTAGTTTGGTGACTCGCTTGACTTCGGATACCTACCAGATTCAGACTGGGATCAATCAATTCTTGCGCCTCTTTTTGCGAGCACCTATTATCGTTTTTGGAGCCATTTTTATGGCCTATCGCATTTCAGCTGAGCTGACTTTCTGGTTCTTGGTCATGGTTGTCATTTTGACCATTGTTATTGTAGGGTTCTCTCGACTGGTCAATCCTCTCTACAGTAGTCTCAGAAAGAAAACGGACCAACTGGTTCAAGAAACGCGTCAGCAAATACAAGGTATGCGCGTTATTCGTGCTTTTGGTCAAGAAAAACGAGAGTTACATATTTTTCAAACCCTTAACCAAGTCTATGCTAGATTACAAGAAAAGACAGGTTTCTGGTCCAGTTTATTAACACCCCTGACCTATCTGATTGTCAATGGAACTCTCCTCGTTATTATCTGGCAGGGATATGTTTCAATTCAGGGAGGTTTACTCAGTCAAGGTGCTCTCATTGCCCTTATTAATTATCTCCTACAGATCTTGGTGGAATTGGTCAAGCTTGCCATGCTGATCAATTCCCTCAACCAGTCCTATATCTCAGCTAAGCGAATTGAGGAAGTCTTTGCCGAAGCTCCAGAAGACATCCATTCAGAATTAGAGAAAAAGCAAGTTACCAGAAATCAGGTTTTACAAGTTCAAGAACTGACCTTTACCTATCCTGATGCGGCCCAGCCTTCTCTGAGAGACATTTCTTTTGATATGAAGCAAGGGCAAATCCTTGGTATCATTGGGGGAACAGGTTCTGGTAAATCAAGTTTGGTGCAACTCATTCTTGGACTTTATCCAGCAGACAAGGGGAGCATTGACCTTTATCGAGATGGATCTAGTCCTCGTAATTTAGAGGAGTGGCGGTCTTGGATTGCCTATGTGCCCCAAAAAGTCGAACTCTTTAAGGGAAGCATTCGTTCCAACTTGACTCTAGGTTTACATCAAGAAGTAACTGACCAAGAACTCTGGCAGGCCTTGGAAATTGCACAAGCCAAGGATTTTGTCAGTGAAAAGGAAGGACTCTTGGATGCCCTAGTTGAGGCAGGAGGTCGAAATTTCTCAGGTGGACAAAAACAAAGGCTGTCTATTGCTCGCGCAGTTTTGCGCCAGGCTCCGTTTCTCATCTTAGATGATGCGACTTCGGCCCTCGACACCATTACCGAGTCCAAGCTCTTGAAAGCTATTCGAGAAAATTTGCCAAATACGAGCTTAATCTTGATCTCTCAACGAACCTCGACTTTACAGATGGCTGACCAGATTCTCCTCTTGGAAAAAGGTGAGCTCCTAGCTATCGGCAAGCACGAGGATTTGATGAAATCGAGTCAAGTCTATCGTGAAATCAATGCATCCCAACATGGAAAGGAGGACTAGCATGAGACGACAAACTGCAAACCAGACGCTCACACGCTTGGCTAAAGACCTTGCAAGCCATCCCTTCCTCCTTTTTCTAGCCTTTCTAGGAACTATTGCCCAGGTAGGCTTATCAATTTACCTACCTATTCTGATTGGGCAGGTCATCGACCAAGTCCTAGTGGCTGGTTCTTCACCAGTTTTTTGGCAAATTTTTCTTCAGATGATCTTGGTAGTCATAGGAAATACCCTTGTACAGTGGGCCAATCCTCTCCTCTATAATCGCCTAATTTTCTCTTATACCAGAGACTTACGAGAGCGAATCATCCATAAGCTTCATCGTTTACCGATTGCTTTTGTGGATCGGCAAGGAAGTGGTGAGATGGTTAGTCGTGTAACTACAGACATCGAACAGTTGGCAGCTGGCTTGACCATGATTTTTAACCAATTTTTTATTGGTGTCTTAATGATTTTGGTTAGTATTCTAGCTATGCTTCAAATTCATCTCCTCATGACTCTCTTAGTCTTGCTGTTGACGCCACTGTCTATGGTAATCTCACGCTTTATTGCCAAACGCTCCTATCATCTCTTCCAAAAGCAAACAGAGACAAGGGGAATTCAGACTCAGTTGATTGAAGAATCGCTTAGTCAGCAGACTATTATCCAGTCCTTTAATGCTCAAACAGAGTTTATCCAAAGATTGCGTGAGGCTAATGACAACTACTCAGGCTATTCTCAGTCAGCCATCTTTTATTCTTCAACGGTCAATCCTTCGACTCGCTTTGTAAATGCACTCATTTACGCACTTTTAGCTGGAGTGGGAGCTTATCGTATCATGATAGGCTCTACCTTGACCATCGGTCGTTTAGTGACTTTTTTGAACTATGTCCAACAGTACACCAAGCCCTTTAATGATATTTCTTCTGTTTTAGCCGAGTTGCAAAGTGCTCTCGCTTGTGCAGAGCGTGTTTATGGAGTCTTAGAGAGTCCTGAGGTAGCTGAAAGTGGTAAGGAAGAGTTGACCAGTGACCAAGTTAAGGGAGCTATTTCTTTTAGACATGTCTCTTTTGGCTATCATCCTGAAAAGATTTTGATTAAGGATTTATCTATTGATATTCCAGCTGGTAGTAAGGTAGCCATCGTTGGTCCGACAGGTGCTGGCAAGTCAACTCTTATCAATCTCCTCATGCGTTTTTATCCCATTAACTCTGGAGCTATCTTGCTGGATGGTCGTTCCATTTATGACTATAGTCGTGCCTCTTTACGCCAGCAGTTTGGCATGGTGCTACAGGAAACCTGGCTCAAGCAAGGGACCATTCATGACAATATTGCCTTCGGCAATCCTGATGCTAGTCGGGAGCAAGTGATTGCTGCTGCCAAAGCAGCCAATGCGGACTTTTTCATCCAACAGTTGCCACAAGGATATGATACCAAGTTGGAAAATGCAGGAGAATCTCTCTCTGTCGGTCAAGCACAGCTCTTGACAATTGCCCGAGTCTTTCTGGCTATTCCAAAGATTCTTATCTTAGACGAGGCGACTTCTTCCATTGATACGCGGACAGAAGTGCTGGTTCAGGATGCCTTTGCAAAACTCATGAAGGGGCGTACAAGCTTTATCATTGCCCACCGCTTGTCTACCATTCAGGATGCGGATCTGATTCTTGTCTTGGTGGATGGTGACATCGTGGAGCATGGTAATCATCAGGATCTCATGGCTCGAAAGGGCAAGTATTACTATATGCAGCAAGCTGCCGCTTTTAGCTCTGAATAATCCATTCTCTTTTGAAAGTTTATGGACGAAAAAAGTTGCCTTCGGGTGACTTTTTTGTTACAATAGCTAGAAAAATTATTCACTGTAATACTCAATGAAAATTAAAGAGCAAACTAGGAAGCTAGCCACAGGTTGCTCAAAGCACTGCTTTGAGGTTGTAGATAAGACTCAGTAACATATACCTACGGCAAGGTGAAGCTGACGTGGTTTGAATTTGAGTATAAATTGTCTTTTAGAAAAGGAGCCTAGAATGAAAGTCTTTCAGCATGTAAATATCGTGACTTGTGACCAAGATTTCCATGTTTATCTAGATGGAATCTTAGCCGTTAAGGATTCTCAAATCGTCTATGTTGGTCAAGAGAAGTCAGAGATTTTAGAGCAAGCTGAGCAGATTATAGACTATCAGGGAGCCTGGATTATGCCTGGTTTGGTCAATTGCCATACCCACTCTGCTATGACAGGCTTGCGAGGAATCCGAGATGATAGCAATCTCCATGAATGGCTCAATGATTATATCTGGCCTGCAGAAGCAGGATTTACTCCCGACATGACTACAAGAGCGGTTAAAGAAGCTATGATAGAGATGCTCCAGTCGGGAACAACAACCTTCAACGATATGTATAATCCCAATGGTGTGGATATTGATCAGATTTATCAGGCAGTGAAAGATTCCAAGATGCGTTGTTATTTCTCACCTACCCTCTTTTCTTCTGAGGCGGAGACAACTGATGAAACTATAAGCAGAACTCGATTCATCATAGAGAAAATCTTAGAATATAAAAATCCAAATTTCAAGGTTATGGTAGCCCCTCACTCTCCATACAGTTGTAATCAAGACTTGCTGCAAGCGAGCTTAGAAGTGGCGAAAGAGCTTGCTATTCCAATCCATATCCATGTGGCGGAGACCAAGGAGGAATCAGGCATTATCCTGAAACGCTACGGCAAACGCCCTCTCGCCTTTCTAGAAGAATTGGGTTACTTAGATCATCCTTCTGTCTTTGCTCATGGGGTCGAACTAAACGAGAGAGAAATTGAACGCTTGGCAACCTCTCAAGTGTCTATTGCGCACAATCCTATCAGCAACCTCAAACTGGCATCAGGAATTGCTCCAATTATCCAACTCCAAAAAGCAAGAGTGGCAGTAGGAATTGCGACAGATTCGGTTGCTTCCAATAACAATCTAGATATGTTTGAGGAAGGACGGACTGCAGCCCTTCTTCAGAAGATGAAAAGTGGGGATGCCAGCCAATTTCCGATCGAAACAGCCCTCAAGGCACTAACAATCGAAGGGGCTAAGGTCCTAGGGATGGAACATCAGATAGGAAGTTTGGAAGTCGGCAAGCAGGCAGATTTTCTCGTTATTCAACCACAAGAGAAAATTCATCTCCAACCCCAAGAAAATATGCTCTCTCACCTAGTCTATGCTGTCAAGTCCAGTGATGTAGATGATGTCTATATTGACGGAGAACAGGTTGTTAAGCAAGGTCAAGTCCTAACAGTAGAATTTTAAAAGAAAAATCACGAAAAAATTTTAAAAAAAGTTTGCAAAAATCTTGCATTCTTTTTTTTACTATGCTATACTTATATACGGTTTGAAAAAACTGCCTAAGACAGTAGGGGAGCTCGACTCATAAGTATCCTACCGAGGACAAAACGTATCATGTAAAAAGAAGCGTATTGTACTTTCGTGTCTAGGTTTGGGCGCGTTTTTCTTTTGGAAAAATTCCCCAAGCAAAATAATAACGGAGGTGAACACACTAATGAGTGAAGCAATTATTGCTAAAAAAGCGGAACTAGTTGACGTAGTAGCTGAAAAAATGAAAGCTGCTGCATCTATCGTCGTTGTAGACGCTCGTGGTTTGACAGTTGAGCAAGATACAGTTCTTCGTCGTGAGCTTCGTGGAAGCGAAGTTGAGTATAAAGTTATTAAAAACTCAATCTTGCGTCGTGCAGCTGAAAAAGCTGGTCTTGAAGATCTTGCATCTGTATTTGTTGGACCATCTGCAGTAGCATTTTCTAACGAAGATGTTATCGCACCAGCGAAAATCTTGAACGACTTTTCTAAAAACGCTGAAGCACTTGAAATCAAAGGTGGTGCAATCGAAGGCGCTGTCGCATCTAAAGAAGAGATTCTTGCTCTTGCAACTCTTCCAAACCGCGAAGGACTTCTTTCTATGCTCCTTTCTGTACTTCAAGCGCCAGTGCGCAACGTTGCTCTTGCAGTCAAAGCGGTTGCAGACAACAAAGAAGACGCAGCTTAATCTTAAGCTACGCAGCGTAGCCTAGCTACGAAAAAAATAAAAAACTAATTTTAAAACTTATTTGGAGGAAATAACAATGGCATTGAACATTGAAAACATTATTGCTGAAATTAAAGAAGCTTCAATCCTTGAATTGAACGACCTTGTAAAAGCTATCGAAGAAGAATTTGGTGTAACTGCAGCTGCTCCTGTAGCTGTAGCTGCTGCTGGTGGCGCTGAAGAAGCTGCTAAAGATTCATTTGACGTTGAATTGACAGCTGCAGGCGACAAGAAAGTCGGCGTTATCAAAGTTGTACGTGAAATCACTGGTCTTGGTCTTAAAGAAGCTAAAGAACTTGTTGATGGTGCACCAGGTGTCATCAAAGAAGGCGTTGCAACTGCAGAAGCTGAAGAAATCAAAGCTAAATTGGAAGAAGCTGGAGCTTCAGTTACTCTTAAATAATAGAGCGACTACATTAGTAGCTTAAAAACATGATTAAACCGCTATTCTTAGGAGTAGCGGTTTTTATTTTTTTATTCCATGGGGCAAAAAAGGGGCGAGTAAGTAATTTTCCAACTTTTTGATTCAAGCTAAAAATCCCCAATCGTAGCGATTGAGGATTAAGCAAATGAATCTTAAACAATACCTTGTGCAATCATAGCGTTTGCTACATTTTCAAAGGCAGCAATATTTGCTCCTGCAAGGTAGTCTTTATCAAGACCATATGTTTCTGAAGTTGTTTTAGCTGTGTTGAAGATGTTTGTCATGATGTCTTTGAGACGTCCATCAACTTCTTCACGAGTCCATGAAAGGCGAAGACTATTTTGGCTCATTTCAAGGGCTGAAACGGCTACACCACCAGCGTTGGCAGCTTTGGCAGGTCCGTAGAAGATACCATTTTCCTTGTAAACTTTGATGGCATCAAGGTCGCTTGGCATGTTGGCACCTTCAGATACACAGATAACGCCTTGGGCAACCAAACGTTTAGCTGCTTCACCGTTGATTTCGTTTTGAGTCGCACATGGAAGAGCAATGTCATAGTTTCCAGCGTAAGTCCATACAGAACCTTCATGATAAGTAGCAGTTGCTTTTTCAGCTGCATACTCAGTCAAACGAGCGCGACGTTTTTCTTTAACGTCAACCAAAAGATCGAAGTCGATACCATTTTCATCGATGACATAACCATTCGAATCAGATACAGAGATAACAGTTGCACCAAGTTCAGTTGCTTTTTGAAGAGCGTATTGAGCAACGTTACCAGAACCTGAAATGACCACTTTCTTACCAGCGAAGCTGTTACCGTTAGCTTTAAGCATTTCTTCAGTGTAGTAAACCAAACCGTAACCAGTTGCTTCTGGACGAATCAAACTACCACCAAATCCAAGAGGCTTACCAGTCAAGACACCAGCATCAAATTGGTTAAGGCGTTTGTACTGTCCGTAAAGGTAACCAATCTCACGTCCACCAACACCGATATCACCAGCAGGTACGTCAAGTGATGGGCCTATGTATTTTTGCAATTCAGTCATGAAGCTTTGGCAGAAGCGCATCACTTCAGCATCTGTTTTACCTTTAGGATCGAAGTCTGATCCACCTTTACCTCCACCGATAGGAAGTCCAGTCAAGACGTTTTTAAAGATTTGTTCAAATCCGAGGAATTTCAAAATCCCTTGGTTTACAGTTGGGTGGAAACGAAGTCCGCCTTTGTATGGTCCAACAGCTGAGTTGAATTGAACACGGTAGCCACGGTTTACTTGAACTTTTCCATCACGGTCAACCCAAGGAACACGGAAAGAAATCACGCGCTCTGGTTCAGTAATACGTGCCAAGATATTTTCTTCAATATACTCAGGGTGTTTTTCAAATACAGGTTCTAAAGTGTTGAAAAATTCTTCGACAGCTTGGAGGAATTCAGCCTCGTGCCCGTTACGAGCTTTTACAGTTTCAAACACGCTTTGGATATATTCTTTAGCAGATGTCATATCGTTCTCCTTAAATTCTAATTTAATTATGTGTGTCATTATAGCAGAATTTTTTTTAACTGTAAAGAGAAAAACAAAAATTTTCTAAAAATTCTATCAATTTAGTTCCAGATTTTTCTTTATTCATAAAATACGAACGTTCTTCTTGGAAATGTCTTTCTAAAAGAGAAAATGTGAAAATATGGTATAATATTAGCAATAAAAGGAATCCGGAGGATCAGAATCATGGTATCAACGAAAACACAAATTGCTGGTTTTGAGTTTGAAAATTGTTTGATGAATGCGGCAGGTGTGGCTTGTATGACGATAGCAGAGTTAGAAGGCGTTAAAAACTCAGCAGCAGGAACCTTTGTCACGAAGACAGCGACCTTGGACTTTCGTCAGGGAAATCCTGAGCCACGCTATCAAGATGTTCCACTTGGTTCTATCAACTCTATGGGATTACCGAATAATGGCTTAGACTATTATTTGGACTATCTTTTGGATTTACAGGAAAAAGAGCCAAACCGAACTTTCTTCCTATCTCTAGTCGGCATGTCTCCAGAGGAAACCCATACTATCTTGAAAAAAGTCCAAGAGAGTGATTTTCGTGGTCTGACTGAGCTAAACCTCTCCTGTCCAAATGTTCCAGGTAAACCTCAGATTGCCTATGATTTTGAGACAACAGACCGGATTTTGGCAGAAGTATTTGACTACTTTACAAAACCTCTTGGAATTAAATTGCCACCATATTTTGACATTGTTCACTTTGACCAAGCGGCAGCTATTTTCAACAAGTACCCGCTCAAGTTTGTCAACTGTGTTAACTCTATCGGAAACGGCCTTTATATAGAAGATGAGTCTGTCGTTATTCGCCCTAAAAATGGTTTCGGTGGCATTGGTGGCGAGTATATCAAACCGACTGCTTTGGCTAATGTTCACGCTTTTTATCAACGTTTAAATCCTCAAATTCAAATCATTGGAACAGGTGGCGTGTTAACTGGTCGTGATGCCTTTGAACATATCCTTTGTGGAGCGAGTATGGTGCAGGTAGGAACCACCCTTCACAAAGAGGGAGTTGGTGCTTTTGACCGCATTACCAATGAACTGAAAGCAATCATGGCGGAAAAAGGGTACGAGAGCTTAGAAGATTTCCGTGGGAAATTGCGCTATATTGATTAAACTCATTAAAAAATCAGAAGAAAGGAGAGAAGATGCTAGCCATTGAAGAAAGTCAGAAATTGACTTTATCAAATTTACCTAGTCTGAGCCTATTTACAGGGACAGATCAGGGTCAGTTTGAAGTGATGAAGAGTCAAGTATTGAAACAGATTGGTTATGATTCTGCTGACCTCAACTTTGCCTACTTTGATATGAAAGAAGTAGTTTACAAGGATGTGGAACTGGAGTTGGTCAGCCTTCCTTTCTTTGCGGATGAGAAAATCGTGATACTAGACCATTTTGTCGATATCACGACTGCTAAAAAGCGCTTTTTGACAGATGATGAGCTCAAGTCATTTGAGGAATACCTTGATAATCCTTCACCAACAACCAAGTTGTTAATCTTTGCGGAAGGAAAGCTGGATAGCAAAAGACGGTTGGTTAAATTACTTAAGCGTGATGCCAAGGTCTTTGATGCAGTAGAAGCCAAAGAACAAGAATTGCGCCAGTATTTCCAAAAGTGGAGTCAGAAAGAAGGTCTGCAGTTTACCAATCATTCTTTTGAAAATCTCCTCATTAAGTCGGGTTTTCAATTTAGCGAAATCCAGAAAAATCTCCTCTTTTTACAGTCCTATAAAGAAGACTCTGTTATCGAGGAAGAGGATATTGTTAACGCAATTCCCAAGACCTTGCAGGACAATATTTTTGATTTAACTCAGTTTATTCTGACTAAAAAGATGGACCAGGCGCGAGATTTGGTTAGAGATTTGACCTTGCAAGGTGAAGATGAAGTTAAGCTCATAGCTGTCATGTTAGGACAATTTCGGACTTTTACTCAGGTGAAGATTTTGGCGGAGTCTGGGCAAACAGAATCTCAGATTGCAAGTAGTCTAGGAAGTTTTCTCGGACGCAATCCAAATCCCTATCAAATCAAGTTTGCGTTGAGGGATTCACGAGGACTTTCATTGAGCTTTTTGAAGCAAGCTATTTCCTATTTGATTGAGACAGACTATCAGATTAAGACAGGTCTTTATGAAAAAGGTTTCCTTTTTGAAAAGGCACTCTTACAGATTGCTAGTCAGGTCAATTGATATTTTTTTTGAAACTACAACCCGCGTCAATATTATTTTGTCGTGGGTTTCTTGCTGATTTGCTTATTTTATACTCAATGAAAATCAAAGAGTAAACTAGGAAACTAGCCGCAGGTTGCTCAAAGCACTGCTTTGAGGTTGTAGATAAGACTGACGAAGTCAGCTCAAAACATGTTTTTGAGGTTGCGGATGAAACTGACGGAGTCAGTAACTATACCTACGGCAAGGCGACGTTGACGCGGTTTGAAGAGATTTTCGAAGAGTATTATTAGAAAGTATTTCAGTGATTTCTTCATCTATAAGCAAAAAACTTGAAAAAAGTGAATGTTTGCGTTATCATTTTCATATAGAAAGAAAAAGAGGTATTACAGATGGCTATTATCTTACCAGATCTTCCATATGCATACGACGCTTTGGAACCATACATCGATGCGGAAACAATGCACTTGCACCATGACAAACACCATCAAACTTATGTCAACAATGCTAATGCAGCTCTTGAAAAACACCCTGAAATCGGTGAAGATCTTGAAGCCTTGCTTGCTGATGTGGAATCTATCCCAGCTGATATCCGTCAAGCGCTTATTAACAATGGTGGTGGACACTTGAACCACGCTCTTTTCTGGGAATTGATGACTCCTGAAAAAACAGCTCCATCAGCAGAACTTGCAGCAGCAATCGATGAAACATTTGGTTCATTCGAAGAATTCCAAGCAGCTTTCACTGCAGCAGCAACAACTCGTTTCGGTTCTGGCTGGGCATGGTTGGTTGTTAACAAAGAGGGTAAACTTGAAGTGACTTCAACAGCAAACCAAGACACACCAATCTCAGAAGGTAAAAAACCAATCTTGGGCTTGGACGTTTGGGAACATGCTTACTACGTGAAATACCGCAACGTGCGTCCTGACTACATCAAAGCTTTCTTCTCAGTAATCAACTGGAACAAAGTAGATGAATTGTACGCAGCCGCTAAATAATGGTATATGGAGGGAAGAATGGTTCTTCTCTTTTTTAGGTTATATGATTCGAGTCTGACAAAATCGTCAGACTTTTTTCATTTTTATGAGAAACGTGCTAACTGCTAGAAATTATGGTAGAATAAAGTATTAAGTAATCGTGGAAAAAGGATATCTATGCGAAAAGAAATTGCACCTGAATTATACAACTATAACAAGTTTCCTGGTCCTGAGTTCCATTTACACGGGGACAAGGTTGAAACGGAAGGGATAGCTTTTTCCTTGGTGGAAAATATCAAGGATGCCTTTGATGTGACGGCTTTTAATCAGCGTTTTTCAGAAGTCTTAACCAAGTTTGATTATATCGTGGGAGACTGGAGCAACGAACAGCTTCGCCTACGAGGTTTTTATAAGGATGACCGAACAGAAGAAAAACTTGAAAAAATCAGTCGTTTACAAGACTACCTTTTAGAGTATTGTAGTTATGGTTGTGCTTATTTTGTCTTAGAAAATGAAGCCCCTAAGCGAGCATCATTTGACAAGAAAATACGTAAGAAGGAAGAAGAAACACCTTCTAGAAAAGGAAAGAAACCGACTCAAACCAAACGAAAACCGAATGCAGATAAGAAAAATAGACGTCGTCAGAAAGACCAGCATTCTCAGAAAGAGGACAAGGGGCAACGTCATTTTGTCATTCGTCAGAAGTGAGTAGAGAATAAGGAGAAGAAATGAAACCGTCAATTTATAGTTTAACACGTCAAACCATGCAGGAATGGGTTTTGGAGCAGGGAGAAAAGAAATTCCGTGCAGACCAAATCTGGGAATGGCTTTACCGTAAACGTGTCCAGTCATTTGAAGAAATGACCAACCTTTCTAAGGATTTGATTGCGAAGCTTAATGACCAGTTTGTGGTCAATCCCTTGAAACAACGTATTGTTCAAGAGTCTGCTGATGGGACTGTCAAATATCTCTTTGAGTTGCCTGATGGTATGTTGATCGAGACTGTACTCATGCGTCAACACTATGGTTTGTCAGTCTGTGTGACGACTCAGGTCGGCTGTAATATCGGTTGTACCTTCTGTGCCTCTGGTTTGATTAAGAAACAACGCGACCTCAATAATGGGGAAATCGTAGCGCAGATCATGCTGGTTCAGAAATACTTCGATGAGCGTGGTCAGGACGAACGCGTCAGCCATATCGTTGTCATGGGAATCGGTGAGCCCTTTGATAACTACAACAATGTCTTGAATTTCGTTCGTACCATAAATGATGACAAGGGAATGGCTATCGGTGCTCGTCACATTACGGTTTCAACCTCAGGTTTGGCCCATAAAATTCGTGATTTTGCTAATGAAGGAGTTCAGGTCAATCTTGCCGTTTCTCTTCACGCACCCAACAATGAGTTGCGTTCAAGCATCATGAAGATTAACCGTGCCTTTCCAATTGAAAAACTCTTTGCTGCTATTGAGTATTATATCGAAACAACAAACCGTCGTGTAACTTTTGAATATATCATGCTCAATGAAGTTAATGATGGTGTAGAACAAGCCTTGGAATTGGCTGAATTGCTCAAGAACATCAAGAAATTGTCTTATGTAAACTTGATTCCTTATAACCCAGTTAGTGAACATGACCAATATAGCCGTAGTCCCAAAGAGCGCGTCCTTGCCTTTTATGATACGCTTAAGAAAAAAGGGGTTAACTGTGTTGTTCGTCAAGAGCATGGTACTGATATTGATGCAGCTTGTGGACAATTGCGTTCCAATACAATGAAACGTGATCGCCAGAAAGCAGTCGCAGCAGTCAATCCTTAATGATGAAGAAGACTTATAATCATATTTTGGTCTGGGGAGTCATTCTCTATAGCATTTGTATCGTCTATTTTTGCTTTACTCCTCAAGAACATTCTCCCGTGGGGGTGGAAACTCCAGGTATTCAGCATCTTGGACGCCTGGTTTTTCTTTTGACTCCTTTCAATTCTCTCTGGAAACTGGGTGAAGTGAGTGACATAGGACAATTATGTTGGCTTTTTCTACAAAATATCCTCAATGTCTTCTTACTTTTTCCTCTGATTTTCCAACTCCTTTATCTCCTTCCAAATTTGCGTAAGACAAGAAAAGTGATCTTTTTCAGTTTTCTTATAAGCCTAGGAATTGAGTGTACGCAGTTAGTCTTAGATTTTTTCTTTGATTTTAATCGCGTCTTTGAGATTGATGATTTGTGGACCAATACCTTGGGTGGCTATCTGGCTTGGCTTCTCTATAAACAATTACATAAAAACAAGATAAGGAATTAAAATGAGTATTTTAGAAGTTAAAAATCTGAGTCACGGTTTTGGTGACCGTGCAATTTTTGAAGATGTGTCCTTCCGTCTTCTCAAAGGAGAACATATCGGTCTGGTCGGTGCCAATGGTGAAGGGAAATCAACCTTTATGAGTATCGTGACTGGTAAAATGCTGCCAGATGAAGGGAAGGTTGAGTGGTCCAAATATGTGACTGCCGGTTACTTGGATCAGCACTCCGTCCTTGCTGAAGGGCAGTCGGTGCGCGATGTTCTCCGTACGGCCTTTGATGAGCTTTTCAAAGCGGAAGTCCGTATCAATGATCTTTATATGGAAATGGCTGAAGATGGAGCGGATGTTGATGCTCTCATGGAAGAAGTGGGAGAACTTCAAGACCGTTTAGAGAGTCGTGATTTCTATACTTTGGATGCTAAGATTGATGAAGTAGCGCGTGCCCTTGGTGTCATGGACTTTGGCATGGATACGGATGTAACCTCTTTGTCAGGTGGGCAAAGAACCAAGGTACTTTTGGCTAAACTCCTCCTTGAAAAGCCCGATATCTTGCTTTTGGACGAGCCAACCAACTACTTGGATGCTGAGCATATTGACTGGCTCAAGCGCTATCTCCAAAACTATGAGAATGCCTTTGTCCTTATTTCGCACGATATTCCATTCCTGAACGATGTGATTAATATTGTCTACCATGTGGAAAATCAACAGCTGACGCGTTATTCTGGTGACTACTACCAGTTCCAAGAAGTCTATGCTATGAAGAAATCTCAGCTAGAGGCTGCCTACGAACGTCAGCAAAAAGAAATTGCGGACCTTAAGGACTTTGTTGCCCGAAACAAAGCGCGTGTTGCAACACGAAACATGGCCATGTCCCGTCAGAAGAAATTGGATAAGATGGATATTATCGAACTGCAAAGTGAGAAACCAAAACCATCCTTTGATTTCAAACCAGCTCGTACGCCAGGGCGCTTTATCTTCCAAGCCAAGGATTTGCAAATTGGTTATGATCGTCCTCTGACCAAGCCTTTAAATCTTACCTTTGAACGTAATCAAAAGGTTGCTATTATCGGGGCAAATGGTATCGGGAAAACAACTCTCTTGAAGTCTCTCTTGGGCATTATTCCGCCAATTGCTGGGGAAGTGGAGCGTGGAGATTATCTAGAACTTGGCTACTTTGAACAAGAAGTAGAAGGCGGTAATCGCCAAACACCACTAGAGGCTGTTTGGAATGCCTTTCCAGCTCTCAACCAAGCAGAAGTTCGTGCAGCCCTTGCCCGTTGTGGTTTGACAACTAAGCATATTGAAAGCCAAATTCAGGTCTTGTCAGGTGGGGAACAAGCCAAGGTTCGTTTCTGTCTCTTGATGAATCGTGAAAACAACGTTTTAGTGCTGGACGAGCCGACCAACCATTTGGATGTGGATGCCAAGGATGAACTCAAACGTGCTCTTAAAGAATACAAAGGGTCTATCCTTATGGTCTGTCACGAACCAGACTTCTATGAAGGCTGGATGGACCAAATCTGGGATTTTAATAATTTAACTTAAAAATGAGGATAAAAGAAATACAGTACCGAATGTGGATACTGTATTTTTTTGGGTTTTTAAGATTTGAAATCGTAGTCTTTCACCACTTCGATGCTGTCGATTGTGATAGCAGTAGTTGGCTTGTCTTTTTCATCTTTTTCGGCTTTGGCAATCTTATCCACAACATCCATACCATCAATCACTTGACCAAAGACTGGGTGTTTGCCATCTAGACTAGGGTTTCCCCCTTCTTTATAGGCTTCGATGATTTTCTTTGGATACTTGCTTGTAGGGAGTTTGGCAGAGGTATCTGTAGAGTTTTGATTGATGAAGAACTGGCTGCCATTGGTGTTTGGTTGACCAGTATTAGCCATAGAAAGAGCACCACGGATGTTATAGAGATAAGGAGTAATCTCGTTTTTGAAACCAGTTCCATGGTCTTTAGTCTTGTCCTTATCGTGCCAGATGGATTCGCCACCTGTACCGTCTCCTTTTGGATCACCAGTCTGAACCATAAAGCCATCAATCACTCGGTGGAAGGTAACGCCATTGTAATAGCCTTCCTTAGCGTGAGTTAGGAAATTTTCAACCGCAAGAGGGGCTAGCTTTGGAAAGAGTTTGATACGGATATCTCCTTGACTTGTGTGTAGAATCACTTCAGCCTCGTCCTCAGCAACTTCCTTAGATAGTTGTGGGAAATTGGCGTTTTCGTTTGTTAAAGCATCGTTTAACTCCTTGGCAGATTGGGCAGCTACTTTAGAACTTTCTTCAGCAGCCAGACTGGAATCAACATAGTCATTACCACGCAGACTACGTTGGATGCTGCTACACCCAGCTAGAGCTACAGTGGATAGTAAAAGAAGGGTTGCTAGTTTTTTCATTCTGTTCCTCTCAAAAATTCATTTCTACCATTGTACCCTAAAAGGAAGTGGATTTCAAATGTTAGTGACAAGGTAGTTTTAGAGGAAGCCAACAAGAAAGTCGCTTGTTTAGGGGAATCAATATCATAAGTCTACTCAAAGTATTTAGAGAACCAGGTATTAAGAAAGCTCGTAAGGCATCACAATTAGTAAACGTTAATTCGAAAGAATTACTATATTTTAAAAGAGCACATTTTCAAAGGATTTTTTCTTTTGGCTTCAATTCCTAATGAATCAATGAACTTAATACTAGGTCTCGAAAAGAATTATGCTTCCTCTTTCTGTCTGAGTTCAAAGAGGTCTTCTACTTTCAGATTAAAAACTTGAGCAATTTTAAGAGCCATTTCCAGCGAAGGATTGTAACGATTATTTTCCAAGTGCAGAATTGTCTCGCGTCGCATGCCGATGAGGTCGGCTAACTCCTGCTGGGTCATGCCTGTGGACTCACGAACAGATTTGAGATTAGTAATAATATTGCTTTTTTTGGCCATACTTATCCTCTCCGTTCCAAGATAAGATAGACAACCGCAAAGATGCAAATCAAGGCAGCTATGCTAAAAAATATCTGTCCCATGTAAAGAGTGAGAGACCCCATATACCCAATGATAACTGCTAGGATCATCAGTGCGCCTAGTATAAAAACAAACATCAAGCTAGCTGCCTTGGCTAAATTAGCATAAAAGCGTTCGTCCGGAGTTTCCTTGACATTTTTCAAACAGAAAAAAGCAAATAAAATCACTTCAATAACGAGGCCAATTCCCAAAATCCATTCTTTAATACCAGAACTTTCGCTTGGGGTCGCAACCCAAATTCCTAATGTATAAAAAATACTTGCTGCAAAAAAAAGTATCGTGTAAAGCTTAGCAGACAAGTCAAAAATAGTCTTTCCTTTACTTTTCTGACTCTTATGAGGCCATGGTTTCTTATGTAGCCAGCCCCAAATAGCTACAATCTGACCTAACACTGAAATACCAGCAATAACTAACTTGGGTTCCCAACTAAGATTAGAACCAAATAAAACAATAAAATCAATAAAGAGAGCTACGGCAATCATTGCAATGAGGCCACGCATTTTTTGACTTTTTTTCATGATAGACTCCTTTTTGTGTTATAAATATATAACACTTAAATTTTATGTTATAAATATATCACATTTAAATTTGGAAAGCAAGAATTTATGTGCCAAGGTGGCAATTATTTGAAAAAATTTTTTAATAAAAGCCCTTGATAGTCAAACAACTAAATAATTCTTTGAAGCAATGCATCGGATTTGGTTTGGATAGTTTCGTTAATAATATTTGATGATAAAGAATTTATGGAAAATCTAGATACTGTATGAATCTCTACTTTTTTTCTTAGACTGTTATAAAGTTTGTCAGAATAAGCTTTGTAGGTGTAGAAGTTAATTTTTACAGAACTAAATTATTCCCCTATTTAGAATCTATTAATTCATATTTTATAAATTAATTAGTAGATATCATTCTTAAAATCCTTGATATTTCGTTTGGGAACGGGTTTAGGATTTAGGAGCCAAGTATCCAAATCTCGTTCAGACGATATGAAGAGTTTGAGTTGATGGTCTTTATAAAATGTTTCTAATACTCTTCGAAAATCAAATTCAAACTATGTCAGCTTTACCTTGCCGTACTCAAGTACAGCCTGCGGCTAGCTTCCTAGTTTGCTCTTTGATTTTCATTGAGTATAAAATAGTATTCACGGATAGCCTCTTTCAAACATTTATTTCCTATTCTAACAAATTTCTAAATAGTTTAAGAATTTTATAGTCTGTCAAGTTTTTTTCTTGACACCTGCCAGAAATCTGCTATAATAGAACATGTGCTAAATAGCTCAGCTATTTCACCGAAATAAAAAATAAGAAAAGAGACTTTAAAAATGGCAGTTAAAATCCGTTTGACTCGTATGGGTTCTAAGAAAAAACCTTTCTACCGTATCAACGTAGCAGATTCACGTTCACCACGTGACGGACGTTTCATCGAAACAGTTGGAACTTACAACCCACTTGTTGCTGAAAACCAAGTGACTTTGAAAGAAGACCGCGTTCTTGCATGGTTGGCTGATGGAGCTCAACCTTCAGATACAGTTCGCAACATCCTTTCAAAAGAAGGTGTATTGAAAAAATTCCACGATTCTAAATTCTCAAAATAAGTTTAAAGTAGGTTGACAGATGGATACGATTGAAAATCTCATTATTGCGATTGTGAAACCCTTGATTTCACAACCAGATGCCTTAACTATCAAGATTGAAGATACACCAGAATTTTTGGAATATCATTTGGATCTTGATCAAAGCGATGTGGGTCGTGTAATCGGTCGTAAGGGTCGCACTATTTCTGCGATAAGAACGATTGTATACTCTGTCCCAACTGAAGACAAAAAAGTAAGAATCGTTATTGACGAAAAATAAGAAGGGCGGGACGAATGTCTCGCTTTTTTTGCAAGGAGAAAGAATGAGAGATTTAACAGTTAGACAACTAGAGGAATATTTACTTGACCATTACCGACAATCTAGAACAGAAGAAGGGCTTTTTATTAAGCTAGTAGAAGAAGTTGGAGAAGTTGCTGAGGTTTTAAATGGACGCTCTGGTCGAAAAGAAGGAGTTCAAGATTCGAACGAGGAACTAGCAAAAGAATTGGCTGATATCATTCACTACACTGTCGCAATTGCGGCCATCAACGACATAGATCTAACCAAGACCATTTTTGAAAAAGACAAAAAGGCGGCTATAAAATATCAGCATGAACGTGATTTGGAAGGATTTTTGAAGGGGGACGAGAGTTGATGTCCTCTTCCTCCAACTTGAGAAAATCCTTGGAACGTGTTAAAATAAAGGATAAGGATTTTTAATAATTCATTATATAGAATGAGTGGATTTCTCTATGAAGAGGTTTGAAGTATCTACAGAAATTGGTAGTCTCTCTGTTACTTATCAAAAACAAAAGAAAATGCTAGTTTGTTTAAGTGGCGCAGGTTTGCTACCAAGTTATGAAAATTTTTCACTTATACTTGAAAAACTTCCTCCTACAATTGGTTATTTGACAATTGATTTTCCGAATACAGGTAGGAGTCCGATTCATGACCAAACTGGAAAAAATCTAGATAATCTTGCAGATGCGGTTTATGAAGTACTTGAAGAATTAGGGATTTCTGAATATATACTTTGTGTACATAGTTTGAGTGGAATTTTAGCTTGTGAATTGCTCAACAAACCAATTAAGTGTCAGGCATTAGTAGCGCTTGAACCGACAACTAAAAAAGTCATGTTTGCTGATTTTTCAGAAGATCCTTATCCAGAAATGGAAGAGCAGATGAGGCTGATTGAGGAGTGTGGTCCTGAACTTTATTTTAAGAACTTAACTCAAGCCACATTTAGCCCTGAAATTAATAAAGAAATCTGGGAAATAATGCAAGAAAAAGGTTCAGAGTTGGAAAATCAAGATACAGGATTTCAGATATCTGGAGAGATTACTGAGGAAGATTTTGAGAATGTATTTGTAGAAGCTCATATCCCTGAGTTTATTTTTTGTCAGGCTTATAGGGAAAAAGAGTACAGAGAATCAGAATATTGGACTTCCAATACTAAACTCATTTTAGGAGGGAATCACCATTATTTACAATGGTCAGAATCAGAAAAAATTGTGACTATTATTCGAGAATTATCCGAATAAGATGGAAAGAAATAGACTACAGGAGACAAGATGAACTACTTTAATGTTGGGAAAATCGTCAATACGCAGGGGTTGCAGGGTGAGATGCGAGTCTTGTCTGTGACAGATTTTGCAGAAGAACGGTTTAAAAAAGGTACTGAGCTAGCCTTGTTTGATGAAAAAGATCAGTTTGTTCAAACAGTGACCATCGCTAGCCACCGTAAACAGAAGAACTTTGACATTATTAAATTCAAAGATATGTACCATATTAATGCTATTGAAAAATACAAGGGATACAGTCTCAAGGTTGCTGAGGAAGATTTAAATGCTCTAGACGATGGTGAATTTTATTATCACGAGATTATCGGTTTGGAAGTCTATGAGGGTGATAACTTGATTGGAACCATCAAGGAAATCCTGCAACCAGGTGCCAACGATGTCTGGGTGGTCAAGCGGAAAGGAAAGCGTGATTTATTATTACCTTATATCCCACCAGTGGTTCTCAATGTTGATATTCCTAATAACCGCGTCGATGTGGAAATCTTAGAAGGGTTAGACGATGAAGATTGATATTTTAACCCTCTTTCCAGAAATGTTTTCTCCACTGGAACACTCAATTGTTGGAAAGGCTCGAGAAAAAGGGCTCTTGGATATCCAGTATCATAATTTTCGAGAAAATGCTGAAAAGGCCCGCCATGTAGACGATGAGCCCTACGGAGGCGGTCAGGGGATGTTGCTCCGAGCCCAACCCATTTTCGATTCCTTTGATGCTATTGAAAAGAAAAATCCGCGCGTTATTCTCCTCGATCCAGCTGGAAAGCAGTTTGATCAGGCCTATGCTGAGGATTTGGCTCAAGAGGAAGAGTTAATCTTTATCTGTGGGCACTATGAGGGTTATGATGAGCGTATTAAGACCTTGGTGACAGATGAGATTTCCCTGGGGGACTATGTCTTGACTGGTGGAGAGTTGGCAGCCATGACCATGATTGATGCGACGGTTCGCCTGATTCCAGAAGTGATTGGCAAGGAGTCTAGCCACCAAGATGATAGTTTTTCTTCAGGTCTTTTAGAATATCCTCAGTACACACGTCCCTATGATTATCGAGGTATGGTTGTGCCGGATATTCTGATGAGCGGACACCATGAAAAGATTCGTCAGTGGCGATTGTATGAGAGTTTAAAGAAAACCTATGAACGCAGACCGGATTTGCTTGAACATTATCAACTGACAGCAGAAGAAGAAAAAATGCTGGTAGAAATAAAAGAAAACAGAGAATAAAGGAGAAACCTATGCAAGTAATCAAACGTGATGGAGAAATTGCTGAATTTAATCCAGATAAGATTTACCAAGCTATCTTAAAGGCAGCTCAGACTGTCTATGTATTGACAGATGATTTACGTCAAAACCTTGCACAAGTCACTAAGAAAGTAGTTTTGGATTTGGAAGAGGCCAAGGTGGAACGTGCTACCATTAGCATGATTCAGTCTATGGTTGAACATCGTCTACTAGGTGCAGGTTACATTACCATTGCAGAACACTACATTTCCTATCGTCTACAACGTGACTTGGAAAGAAGTGGTTATGGAGATCATATCGCGGTTCATTTACATTTTGAACAAATTCGCTAAGAAAAAAGAGTGGGATGAAGCAACTACATCTCACTCTTTCTTAAATCTATTCTTTTGGGCTGTTTGGACAGTTGACGGGACAAATCGCAGGCGTTGAATATCGCTTATACGGATAATACGGGTCACATTTTTGGCAAAATTTTTCACGATAATTTGCTGGCGTTGCTGATCGTATTTGATGATATCACCTGTAAAGCTTGTCTCAGACAAGATAAGGTGAACAGCGGTTTGTTTCTGGATAGCCTCTTCAATAGTGGCTGTAAGGGAGTTGGTTTCAGTCTGGTCAGGTTGGTCATGTCCATTTAAAAAGTCATGTATTTTATCTAGAACTTGCTGGAATTTATGTCTCATAGTGGCCTCCCTTCTTTTATATCAATATTATATAAAATTTTCCTAAGATCTACAAGATTTTACGAATAATCAGATGAAAGCTAAAAAAGGAGAAGAAAATGGCAGAATTTACATTTAAAATCGAAGAGCACTTATTGACTCTTTCTGAAAACGAAAAAGGTTGGACCAAGGAAATCAACCGTGTGAGCTTTAATGGTGCTCCTGCAAAGTTTGATATTCGTGCTTGGAGCCCAGATCATACTAAAATGGGCAAAGGGATTACTCTCTCCAATGAAGAATTTCAAACGATGGTGGATGCCTTTAAAGGCAATTAAGTTTTCAAAATGAAAGAAAAGGATATTGAGTCATGACAACTCGATATCCTTTTTTAGTTAGCAAAGTAAGCCTGATTTTTAAGGCGTTGAAGTAATGGACGGCTAATAAAACTAATAGCAATAATTTTACCAAGGTCTGGGATGATAAAGGGAAATACCCCCACAATAAGAGCTTTTTCAAATGCCATTCCAGCTAGGAAATGCAAGCTGAGAATCCCTCCGACAAAGACAAGGGCATCACCCAAGAGGTTTGCAAGAAAAATATTGACAATCCCACTCTTGCTGTTGGTTAGAGAGGAAGTAAGTCCAGAGTAAACGAGATAAAACCAAAGATAGCCTGCAGTAGGACCAACTAAAGCCTGAAAACCAGCTCCACCTCCTGCAAAGACAGGAAGACCGATAGCACCTAGAAGAAGATAGAGTCCAACAGAAAGTAGAGCCTCTCTCGGTCTAAAGACAGTAGCAATCAAGCCGATTGCAAAGTTTTGCAGAGTGAAGGGAACGGGTCCAATTGGAAGACTGATTTGTGCCAAAACAGCAATGAGAGCAGCCCCAATAGCAGGGATAGCATAAACGTGAGCTTTTTTCAAAATAGTTAACCTCTTTTCTGATGTATAGTAACTATTATACTCATAGAGGAATCATTGTCAACTAATTTTTTAAAACAAGGTAACAAAAACTGTAACGGCCGATTTTGCTTACTGGTTAAGTTGGATAATTTTTTTGTAGATTTGTAAGACATTAAAAAAGAAGCAGACACATTTGTATCAGCTTCTTTTGTTTCGATTAACGCATGGTTACAAATTCTTCGGATGCAGTTGGGTGAATCGCCACAGTTGCGTCAAAGTCAGCCTTGGTTGCTCCCATTTTGATAGCAACAGCAAATCCTTGAATCATTTCATCAACGCCGTAGCCAATTCCATGAAGTCCGACAACTTTTTCTTCTGAACCAGCTGTGATCAATTTGAAACGGGATTCTTGTCTATTGCTAGTAACGGCAGAGTACATAGATGCAAAGCTTGATTTGTAAACCTTGATTTGGTCTTGACCATATTCTTTGATAGCTTGTTCTTCTGTCAAACCAACAGTCCCGATAGCAGGGTGTGAAAAGACGACAGTTGGAATAGTTGAGTAGTCCATTTTAGCAGTAGTTTTTCCGTTAAAGAGACGTTCAGATAGGGTACGCCCAGCCTTGATTGCAACTGGAGTCAGTTCTTTCTCTCCCGTTACATCACCTAGAGCGTAGATTCCCTCAACAACAGTATTTTGGTATTCATCTACTTGGATAAAGCCACGTTCATTCAGAGTTACTCCAGATTTTTCAAGTTGCAAGCCCTTAACGTTTGGACGGCGACCTGTAGCCCAGATAACTTGGCTAGCTGTGTGACTAGTACCATCTTCAAAATGAATGGTAATGCCTTCAACAGTTTTTTCTAACTTGACAGGGACTTTATGAGTATGAAGTGGCAAGTTTGTTCTTTCCATTTCCTTGACCAGACCTTCAACGATGTAAGAATCAAAACCACGTAAAGGACGATCACGACGAACAAAGAGGTCTGTCTTGACACCAAAGGTGTGGAGTACGCCAGCTAATTCAACGGCAATATAACCAGCGCCTAGAATAGCAACTGACTCTGGCAATTCTTCCCAAGCAAATACATCATCAGAAGAGCCACCTAGCTCAGCACCAGGAATATTAGGAATACTTGGATGAGCACCAGTCGCAATCACGATATGCTTGGCACGAATGAGTTCACCATTTACGCTGACAGTATGAGAATCTACAAATTCAGCATGACCTTCAATCAAGTCTACGCCGTTGCGTTTAAAACTGCCATCATAAGAAGAACGAGCGCGATCAATGTAGGCTTCACGATTACGACGTAGGGTTGCAAAGTCAAAGTTAAGATCAGTAGTCTTAAAGCCGTAGTCTTCTCCAAATTGATGGAAAGTCTCAGCGATTTGTGCCCCGTACCACATGATTTTTTTAGGAACACAGCCGACGTTGACGCAGGTTCCACCTAGTTTCTTTTCCTCAATAACGGCCGCTTTGGCTCCGTGTTCACCAGCACGGTTCATGGTAGCAATTCCTCCGCTACCTCCACCGATAGCAATGATATCGTATTCTCTCATTGAAAACTCCTTTATACTCTTTGAAATAGTAGAGTGTCATTTTTTGATAGTCATATTCTATCTTTTTTTTTATCTGATTGCAAAAATCTGCTACGTTCAAAAAAATTTAAAGAAAAGGCTTGCAAAAAGGAAAAATAAAGTGTATTATATAACTAGTACAATGAAAAAAATAAAATCCGAACAATAATTAAATCCTGAAATGTCATTATTTCGTTCTGAACTGTTATTGTTTATATTTGCTAATTTTTATATAATATTGTTAAGGACTTTAAATCAAAAAGGAGTTTCATTATGAAGAAGAATCGTAAAGCTAAAAAGTGGCAATTGTATGCAGCAATCGGTGCTGCCAGTGTAGTTGTATTGGGTGCTGGAGGGATTTTACTATTTAGACAACCTTCTCAGACTGCTGTAAAAGATGAGGCTACTCATCTTGTTGTTGCCAAGGAAGGAAGCGTGGCATCCTCTGTTTTATTGTCAGGGACAGTAACGGCAAAAAATGAACAATATGTTTATTTTGATGCTAGTAAGGGAGATTTAGATGAAATCCTTGTTTCTGTGGGTGATAAGGTCAGTGAAGGGCAGGCTTTAGTCAAGTACAGTAGTTCAGAAGCCCAGGCGGCCTATGATTCAGCGAGTCGAGCAGTTGCTAAGGCAGATCGTCATATCAACGAACTCAACCAAGCGCGAAATGAAGCCGCTTCAGCTCCGACTCCACAGTTGCCAACACCAGCAGGAGGCGAAGGTGTAGCAGCCCAAACTCCAGTTCCAGTCTCAGGAAATTCAGTGTCCTCTATTGATGCACAACTAGGTGATGCTCGTGATGCCCGTGCAGATGCAGCAGCGCAATTAAGCAAGGTTCAAAGTCAGTTGGATGCAATGACTGTTCTTAGTACCCTAGAGGGAACTGTGGTCGAAGTCAATCGTAATGTTTCTAAATCTCCAACTGGAGCTAGCCAGGTGGTAGTTCATGTCGTTAGCAATGAAAACTTGCAAGTTAAGGGGGAACTATCTGAATATAACCTTGCCAACCTCTCTGTAGGACAAGAAGTAACCTTTACTTCTAAAGTTTACCAAGATAAGAGCTGGACAGGTAAGATTAGCTACATTTCTGACTACCCTAAAAACAATGGTGAAGCAGCAAGTGCAGCTACTGCCGCAGCAGGTGGTAATTCTGGTTCTAAATATCCATATACCATCGATGTTACAAGTGAAATCGGTGACTTGAAACAAGGATTCTCAGTAAGTGTTGAGGTCAAGAATAAGAGTAAAGCTATTTTGGTTCCTTTAACAAGTGTTGTGACTGAAAATGATAAGAACTATGTCTGGGTACTTGACGAGCAGAAAAAGGCCAAGAAAGTGGAAGTTGGTTTGGGCAATGCTGATGCAGACAACCAAGAAATCACTTCAGGTCTGACAAATGGAGTCAAGGTCATCAGTAACCCAACGTCTTCTCTAGAGGAAGGAAAAGAGGTGAAGGCTGATGAAGCAACTAATTAGTTTAAAAAATATCTGCAAAAGTTACCGTAACGGTGACCAAGAACTGCAGGTTCTCAAAAATATCAATCTAGAAGTGAATGAGGGTGAGTTTGTTGCCATCATGGGACCATCTGGTTCTGGTAAGTCCACTCTGATGAATACGATCGGCATGTTGGATACACCAACCAGTGGAGAATATTATCTTGAAGGCCAAGAAGTAGCTGGACTTGGTGAAAAACAACTAGCCAAGGTCCGCAACCAACAAATCGGATTTGTTTTTCAGCAGTTCTTTCTTCTATCCAAACTTAATGCTCTGCAAAATGTAGAATTGCCCTTGATTTATGCAGGAGTTTCAGCTTCAAAACGGCGCAAGTTAGCTGAGGAATATCTAGATAAGGTTGAATTGACTGAGCGTAGTCACCATTTGCCTTCAGAATTATCTGGTGGTCAAAAGCAACGTGTGGCTATTGCGCGTGCCTTGGTAAACAATCCTTCTATTATCTTAGCAGACGAACCGACAGGAGCCTTGGATACCAAAACAGGAAATCAAATTATGCAACTATTGGTTGACTTGAACAAAGAAGGAAAAACCATTATCATGGTAACGCATGAGCCTGAGATCGCTGCTTATGCCAAACGCCAAATTGTCATTCGGGATGGAGTTATTTCGTCTGACAGTTCGCAGTTAGAGAAGGAGGAAAACTAAGATGCAGAATCTGAAATTTGCCTTTTCATCTATCATGGCCCACAAGATGCGCTCTTTTCTCACTATGATTGGGATTATCATTGGTGTTTCATCTGTTGTTGTGATTATGGCTCTGGGAGATTCCATGTCTCGTCAGATCAATAAAAATATGACCAAGTCACAGAAGAATATCCATGTCTTTTTCTCGCCTATCAAAAGCAAAGATGGTTCTTTTACCCAAAAGCAATCAGCTTTGACAGTCTCTGGTAAAGAAGAGGAAGTCCATGTTGAACCGCCAAAACCGCAAGAAGCTTGGGTTAAGGAGGCGGCCAAACTTAAGGGTGTAGATAGTTACTATGTAACCAACTCGACAAATACGACCCTGTCTTATAAAGATAAAAAGGTTGAGCGCGCTAGCTTGACAGGTGGAAATATTACTTACATGAAGGCGGTTGAAAATGAAATTGTTGCAGGTCGTAGTCTTATAGCTCAGGATTATAAAGATGTGGCCAGTGTCATTTTGCTAGACCAGGAACTTGCTAATAGCCTGTTTGGGTCAGCTCAAGAAGCTGTTAACCAGATTATAGATGTTGGTGGTTTTAGCTATCGTGTTATTGGTGTTTATACTAGCGATGAGGCCAAGGCTGTCAAGACATTTGGTATTGGTGGACTTCCCATTACGACTAATATTTCTCTTGCCAATAACTTCAATATGGATGAAATTTCTGATATTGTTTTCCGAGTTAATGATACCAGTTTGACACCAACTGTAGGACCAGAATTAGCTAGAAAAATGACCGAGATTGCTGGTCTTCAGCAAGGGGAGTATCAGGTGGCAGATGCGACTGCAGCCTTCCAAGAAGTACAACAACTTTTTGGATTTATAACTACGATTATTAGTGCCATCGCAGGAATTTCTCTCTTTGTTGGAGGGACTGGTGTTATGAACATTATGCTTGTTTCGGTGACGGAGCGTACGCGTGAGATTGGTCTCCGTAAGGCTTTAGGTGCAACACGTGCTAATATTTTGATTCAGTTTTTGATTGAATCCATGATTTTGACCTTGCTAGGCGGAGTCATTGGTTTGACAATTGCGACAGGCTTGACCGCTATAGCTGGTATACTGTTACAAGGTTTGATTGCGGGTATAGAAGTAGGAGTATCAATCCCAGTTGCCCTATTTAGTCTTGCAGTTTCGGCTAGTGTTGGTATGATTTTTGGGGTCTTGCCAGCCAATAAGGCATCGAAACTTGATCCAATCGAAGCCCTTCGTTATGAATAAGAAGAACAACAAGATGGACATTTGTCTATCTTGTTTTTGTATGGATTTCCCTATCGAAATTTATTAAAAATGTGATATAATGAAGTGTTAGAAAAACAGGTTTCATTTGCCTGGAAAGGAAAAATTATGTCTGGAAAGAATTTTTATATTACAACGCCGATTTACTATCCATCTGGTAAACTTCATATCGGTTCTGCCTACACAACCATCGCTTGTGATGTCCTAGCACGTTACAAACGCCTGATGGGCTACGATGTCTTTTATTTGACAGGTCTTGATGAGCATGGTCAGAAAATCCAGCAGAAAGCTGAAGAAGCTGGAATTACACCACAATCCTACGTTGATGGTATGGCTGTTGGAGTCAAAGAACTCTGGCAATTACTAGATATCTCTTATGATAAATTTATCCGCACAACGGATGATTACCATGAAAAGGTAGTGGCGCAGGTCTTTGAACGCTTGCTGGCTCAAGATGACATCTACCTAGGTGAATACTCTGGTTGGTATTCAGTCTCAGATGAGGAATTCTTTACAGAGAGCCAGCTGGCAGAAGTTTTCCGTGACGAAGCTGGAAATGTAACTGGAGGAATAGCTCCATCAGGTCACGAAGTGGAATGGGTTTCTGAGGAATCATACTTCCTTCGCCTCAGCAAATACCAAGACCGCTTGGTAGAATTTTTCAAGTCTCATCCTGAATTTATTACTCCTGATGGTCGTCTCAATGAAATGCTTCGCAACTTCATCGAGCCAGGTTTAGAAGATTTGGCGGTTTCTCGTACGACTTTTACCTGGGGTGTACCAGTCCCATCTAATCCAAAACACGTTGTCTATGTTTGGTTTGATGCTTTGCTCAACTATGTGACAGCTCTTGGCTACGATCAAGATGAACACGCTAACTTTGATAAGTTCTGGAACGGAACAGTCTTCCATATGGTAGGGAAAGATATTCTTCGTTTCCACTCAATCTACTGGCCAATTCTTCTTATGATGTTGGATATCAAATTGCCAGAACGTTTGATTGGTCATGGTTGGTTTGTTATGAAAGACGGAAAAATGTCTAAGTCTAAAGGGAATGTGGTCTATCCTGAAATGTTGGTAGAGCGCTATGGACTAGATCCGCTTCGTTACTACCTCATGCGTAGCCTTCCAGTTGGTTCTGACGGAACCTTTACTCCTGAAGACTATGTCGGCCGTATCAATTATGAATTAGCCAATGACCTTGGAAACCTCCTCAACCGTACGGTTTCTATGATTAACAAGTACTTTGATGGGCAAATCCCAGCCTATGTGGAAGGTGTGACAGAGTTTGATCATGCTCTTGCTGACGTTGCAGAACAATCAATCGCTGACTACCACACCTACATGGAAGCAGTTGACTACCCACGTGCACTTGAAGCAGTCTGGACCCTTATCTCACGTACTAATAAATACATAGACGAGACAGCTCCGTGGGTCTTGGCAAAAGATGAAGCACTCCGCGACCAATTGGCAAGTGTTATGAGCCACTTGGCAGCCAGCCTTCGTGTCGTTGCTCACTTGATTGAGCCATTTATGATGGAAACCAGTCGTGCAGTCTTGACTCAACTTGGTCTAGCAGAAGTTTCTAGCCTTGAAAACTTGAGTTTGGCTGATTTCCCTGCTGGTGTGACTGTAGTTGCCAAAGGAACACCAATCTTCCCACGTCTGGATATGGAAGAAGAAATCGCCTATATCAAGGAACAAATGGAAGGCAACAAACCAGCAGTCGAAAAAGAGTGGAACCCAGACGAAGTTGAACTCAAACTAAACAAGGAAGAAATCAAGTTTGAAGACTTTGACAAGGTTGAAATCCGCGTTGCAGAAGTCAGAGAAGTTTCTAAAGTGGAAGGTTCTGATAAGTTACTTCAATTCCGTCTGGATGCTGGTGATGGAGAAGATCGTCAAATTCTTTCAGGAATTGCAAAATACTATCCAAACGAACAAGAATTGGTCGGCAAGAAAGTTCAAATCGTTGCCAATCTCAAACCACGTAAAATGATGAAGAAATATGTCAGTCAAGGTATGATCCTATCAGCTGAACATGATGGAAAATTAACCCTTCTCACAGTTGACTCAGCTGTACCGAATGGAAGTGTGATTGGGTAAAAGTATACAGGACTAGTTCATGCTAGTTCTGTTTTTTATTTAACTATTATGCTTTACAAACTAGTGTGAAAGTGGTATATTATAGATGAAGTCACTAGTAGGTATTACCAAATAGATTAGAAGGGAGAAGGGATGAAAGAAACTCAACTATTAAAAGGTGTTCTTGAAGGTTGTGTCTTGGATATGATTGGTCAAAAAGAGCGATATGGTTATGAGTTGGTTCAGACTTTGCGAGAGGCTGGATTTGATACTATCGTTCCAGGAACTATTTATCCTTTGTTGCAAAAGTTAGAAAAAAATCAATGGATAAGAGGCGACATGCGCCCGTCGCCAGATGGTCCAGATCGGAAGTATTTTTCGTTAACGAAAGAAGGAGAAGATCGTGTCTCGGTCTTTTGGCAACAATGGGACGATTTGAGTCAAAAAGTAGAAGGAATTAAGAATGGAGGGTAAACCATGAAGAAAATGAAGTATTATGAAGAAACAAGCGCTTTGTTGCATGAGTTTTCTGAGGAGAATCAGCAGTATTTTGAGGAGCTGTGGGATAGTTTTAATCTTGCTGGATTTCTCTATGATGAGGACTATCTCAGAGAGCAAATCTATTTGATGATGTTAGATTTCTCAGAAGCAGAACGAGATGGCATGAGTGCAGAGGATTATCTAGGTAAGAATCCTAAAAAAATAATGAAAGAGATTCTCAAGGAAGCGCCACGCAGTTCGATCAAGGAGTCACTGTTGACGCCAATCCTTGTCCTAGCGGTATTACGTTATTATCAACTACTAAGCGATTTTTCGAAAGGCCCTCTCTTAACAGTTAATTTGCTCACGTTTTTAGGGCAACTTCTTCTTTTTCTGATTGGATTTGGGCTTGTGGCTACAATCTTACGTTGGAGCTTAGTCCAAGATTCTCCTAAGATGAAAATTGGCACTTATATTGTCGTTGGGAGTATAGTTCTTCTAGTTGTTCTAGGATATGTAGGAATGGCAAGTTTCATACAAGAAGGGGCCTTTTATCTTCCTGCTCCCTGGGATAGTTTATCTGTCTTTACAATTTCGCTGGTCATCAGTGTTTGGAATTGGAAAGAAGAGTTTTTTCGTCCCTTTAACAGTATGATTGTTGCCCACCTTATTGTAGTTTTTCTGCTCCGTTACTATGAGTGGATGGGCATTTCAAATGCTTTCCTCACAAAAATCATTCCTTTAGCTGTCCTATTTATTGGAATCTTTCTCTTTTTCCGTGGGTTTAAGAAGATAAAATGGAGTGAAATATAGTCAAAAAGCCGTTGCAAAGCGGTTTTTTGTTATAATGAAGGAAAGAATGTTAGAAATTTAAGGAGAAAAATTTGATGAGATACATAACTCTTGGTCAAGATGACAAAGAATTATCAGAAATTGTTCTCGGAATGATGAGAATAAAAGATAAGTCTGTAAAAGAAGTTGAAGAGCTTGTAGAAACAGCACTGTCTGTTGGAATCAATGCTTTTGACTTGGCTGATATTTATGGTCGTGGTCGTTGTGAAGAACTGTTAGGTCTTGTCCTAAAAAATCGTCCAGATTTAAGAGAAAAGATGTGGATTCAGTCCAAATGTGGCATTCGCATTGAAGAATTTACTTATTTTGATTTTTCTAAGGACTATATTATAAAATCAGTTGATGGAATTTTGCAAAGATTGAAGATTGATCATCTAGATAGCTTGCTTCTTCATCGACCAGATGCTTTGATGGAATCTGACCAAGTAGCAGAAGCCTTTGATCTCCTTTATAAACAAGGTAAAGTTCGAGATTTTGGAGTTTCTAATCAAAATCCTATGATGATGGAGTTGCTTAAAAAAGATGTCAAGCAGCCGTTAGCTGTTAATCAGTTACAATTGAGTGCGGCTTTTACTCCAGGATTCGAATCAGGTTTTCATGTTAATATGGAAGATAGTCAAGCAGCTATGCGAGATGGCAGCATTTTTGAATATTGCAAATTACACGATGTGGTCATTCAAGCATGGTCTGTCTTACAATTTGGGTATTTTAAAGGGAATTTTGTTGGAAATGAGAAATTTCAAGCTTTAAATCAAGTACTTGATCGTTTAGCTATTAAATATGGAGTAACCTCTTCAACTATTGCCATTTCTTGGATATTGCGTTATCCAGCAAAAATGCAGGCAGTCGTAGGTACAACAAATCCTAAGCACTTGAGAGAAGTTAGCCAAGCGGCAAACTTTAGCTTAACAAGAAAAGAATGGTATGAAATTTATCTAGCTGCAGGGAATAATTTGCCGTAAGTAGAAGCAGATGTAAATAAATCACAGTCAAAAAGCCGTTGCAAAGCGACTTTTTGCTATAATTAAATGAAGAAAGTAGAATCAAAGGAGAAAAACATGACATTTGAAGAGATCCTACCTGGGTTAAAGGCTAAGAAAAAATATGTACGAACTGGTTGGGGAGGTGCTGAAAACTATGTCCAACTTTTTGACACTATCGAGCAAAATGGGGTTGCACTTGAAGTGACACCCTATTTCCTAATCAACGTTTCTGGGGAGGGAGAGGGTTTTTCCATGTGGAGTCCGACACCTTGTGATGTTTTGGCGACGGATTGGGTAGAAGTGCATGACTAGACGTGTATTGATTACGGGAGTGAGTTCAGGGATCGGCCTGGCTCAGGCTCGACTTTTTTTAGAGAAGGACTATCAAGTTTATGGAGTTGACCAAGGTGAAAATCCACTCTTAGAGGGTGATTTCCACTTTTTACAGAGAGATTTGACCTTGAACTTGGAGCCTATTTTTGATTGGTGTCCTCAGGTTGATGTTTTGTGCAATACTGCTGGAGTTTTGGATGATTACAAACCACTTTTGGAACAATCAGCGCAGGAAATTCATGAGATTTTTGAAATCAACTACGTGACTCCTGTTGAGTTGACTCGGTATTATTTGACTCAAATGTTGGAGAATAAAAAAGGGATTATTATCAATATGTGCTCCATTGCTTCTAGCCTAGCAGGTGGAGGTGGACATGCCTATACTTCTTCGAAGCACGCCTTGGCTGGATTTACCAAGCAGTTGGCTCTAGATTATGCTGAAGCTGGGATTCAGGTCTTTGGTATCGCTCCAGGAGCAGTCAAGACAGCTATGACCGCTGCGGATTTTGAGCCAGGTGGATTGGCTGCCTGGGTCGCTAGTGAAACACCAATCAAGCGCTGGATTGAACCAGAGGAGATAGCAGAGATTAGCCTTTTCTTAGCAAGTGGAAAAGCAAGCGCCATGCAAGGACAAATTCTGACAATAGATGGTGGCTGGTCTTTGAAATAGGAGGATTTGGCTGGATATTCAAGAAATCACAGAAGAAAATGCATCGCCATTAGTCTTGAAGGTTAAGTCTGAATTATTAGGATTTCCAGAACTGGACAAGACTTCTTACATGAATTGGAAGGTGAACGATGAGGAAGCAACTTGCTCTTAGTGGCGAAAAACTTGATGAAAAAGTTTACCCACAACTATTTCATCATGTTGGCATGATTCGTGGGGAATACTTGTTGAGAGAACTCAACCAAAACATACTACTACCAAGTTGCCAGAAATTTGTGAAAGATTATCTTGATACTATTTGCTCCCTGTACTCAGGTAAGGAAGTTTGGTATCGTTTTTCTGAATTAACGAATACAGAAGCTAATTGTCTAAAGGGGACTAAAGAGTATTTTGATGAAAATCATCCCTTGTTTGGATATAGAGGAACGAGGCGTTTGCTGGCGTGTCCGGATGAATTTCAGGCTGAAGCACATGTCGTTACAGAAGTTTATCAAAACAATCCCAATCTATCTGTTATCTTTCCTTTTGTCAATGATGCTGAGCAGTTAAAGCAAGCTATTACAGTATTGCGTCAGCAGGGTTTTACTGGGAAAATTGCCACGATGATTGAATTACCGTCAGCATATTTTGACTTGGACAGCATACTGGAAGCTGATATTTCAAAGATTGTAGTTGGAATGAATGATTTGACTTCTTTTGTTTTTGCCACTGTGAGAAACAGTCAATGGCATGATATGGAAAGTCCAATTATGTTAGATATGTTAATACAGATGCAGGATAAAGCAAGGATGGAAAAGATTGATTTTGCTGTAGCAGGCTATCTGAATACTTCTTTCATACAAAAAATGAATCAGATGGGTATCGAATGCATTATTCACTACAGTTCTATTCTAGAGATTTTTGATTTAGAAATTGACCATCCAGATCATCTTAAACACATAAAAGAAGAAAGTAAAAAATTACAAAGGAGCACCCATGACACCGCAAGAAATGTGGAATGCATATAAGAAAATCAACCCCTCTATAGGAGATGAAATCGATGCTTGGGCTTTTGGAGTGGAACCAGACCTTTTAGCAGATTTGGTTTTAAAAGGCGAAAAAAAAGCAACAGCATCAGCCTACGACCTTTATGCACTAGAAGCCGAGTCTCTTCCTCAAGAAGGAACTTTTGATGTCATTTTAGATAGTCAAAATCAGGCTGTCTGTATTGTCAAAATTACAAAGGTTTCTGTCCAGCCCTTCAATCAAGTTTCTGCTCAACATGCCTTTAAGGAAGGAGAAGGTGACAAATCCCTAGCCTATTGGCGTCAGGTTCATGAGGATTGTTTCGCCGAGTGGCTGAGAGAAGAAGGACTGACTTTTACACCTGACAGCAAGGTTGTTTTAGAAGAATTTCGCAAGGTCTACCCACTGTAGACTATTAGAAGGAAGAAAGTTTTGGAAATCGCCGTCCAATCCTTTTTTCTTAAGCAAAACATGATATAATAAGTTTGTTTGAAGAAGAGCTTTAGCTCTTAAACTTAGAATAGGAGAAAATTATGCAAGCAGTTGAACATTTTATTAAGCAATTTGTTCCTGAACATTATGATCTATTTTTAGACTTGAGTCGTGAGACCAAGACGTTTTCAGGGAAGGTGACCATCACTGGTCAAGCACAGAGTGATCGTATTTCCCTTCACCAAAAAGACTTGGAAATCGCTTCTGTAGAAGTTGCAGGTCAAGCTCGCCCATTTACAGTTGACCATGACAATGAAGCCCTTCATATCGAATTAGCTGAGGCTGGTCAAGTTGAAGTGGTTATCGCTTTCTCAGGAAAAATTACAGACAACATGACAGGGATTTACCCTTCTTATTACACAGTTGATGGAGTCAAGAAGGAAGTCTTGTCTACTCAGTTCGAGAGTCATTTTGCGCGCGAAGCCTTCCCATGTGTGGATGAGCCAGAAGCCAAAGCAACTTTTGACCTCTCTTTACGTTTTGATCAAGCAGAAGGTGAATTGGCCTTGTCTAACATGCCAGAAATCGATGTTGAAAAACGTAAGGAAACAGGTATCTGGAAGTTTGAGACAACACCTCGCATGTCTTCTTACTTGTTAGCCTTTGTAGCAGGTGATTTGCAAGGGGTAACAGCGAAAACTAAAAACGGTACCCTCGTAGGTGTTTATTCAACCAAAGCCCACCCACTATCTAACCTTGATTTCTCACTGGATATCGCTGTTCGCTCTATCGAGTTTTACGAAGATTACTATGGAGTTAAGTACCCGATTCCTCAATCTCTCCACATCGCCCTTCCTGACTTCTCAGCTGGAGCTATGGAAAACTGGGGTCTTGTGACCTACCGTGAAGTTTACTTGGTTGTGGATGAGAACTCTACCTTTGCCAGCCGTCAACAAGTTGCTCTTGTTGTGGCCCATGAATTGGCTCACCAATGGTTTGGTAACCTGGTAACTATGAAATGGTGGGATGACCTTTGGCTCAATGAAAGCTTTGCTAACATGATGGAGTACGTCTGTGTGGATGCTATTGAACCAAGCTGGAATATCTTTGAAGATTTCCAAACAGGTGGTGTTCCATCTGCCTTGAAACGTGACGCGACTGATGGTGTTCAGTCTGTTCACGTCGAAGTGAAACATCCAGACGAAATCAATACACTATTTGATGGCGCTATCGTCTATGCCAAAGGAAGTCGCCTCATGCACATGCTTCGTCGTTGGCTAGGTGATACCGATTTTGCCAAAGGTTTGCATGCCTACTTTGAAAAACATCAATACAGCAATACAATTGGTCGTGACCTTTGGGATGCTCTTGGTCAAGCGTCTGGACGTGATGTCGCAGCCTTCATGGATTCTTGGTTGGAACAACCTGGTTATCCAGTTCTCACTGTCAAAGTTGAAAATGATGTCTTGAAGATTTCACAAAAACAATTCTTCATCGGTGAGCACGAAGATAAGAACCGCCTCTGGGTTGTACCACTCAACAGCAACTGGAAAGGCTTGCCAGATACACTTGAAACTGAAAGTATCGAAATCCCTGGCTACGCAGCTCTTCTTGCTGAAAACAAAGGAGCTCTTCGTCTCAACACTGAAAATACAGCCCACTACATTACCGACTATCAAGGAGACTTGTTGGATGCAGTTCTTGCTGACCTAGTTGAGCTTGATAACACAAGCAAACTGCAAATCGTCCAAGAACGTCGCTTGCTTGCTGAAGCAGGGCACATTTCTTATGCTGACTTGCTCCCAGTCCTTGATAAACTTGCTAAGGAAGAGTCTTACCTTGTGGTTTCAGCTGTTTCTCAAGTGATTTCTGCCCTTGAGCGCTTTATCGACGAAGAAACAGAAGCTGAAAAAGCATTCAAAGCACTAGTTGCTAAATTGGCTCGTCACAACTATGATCGTCTTGGTTTCGAAGCTAAAGAAGGGGAATCAGATGAGGATGAATTGGTTCGTCAGTTGGCCATTTCTATGATGATTCGCTCAAATGATGCAGAAGCTAGTCAAGTCGCTAGCCAAATCTTCGCAGCTCACAAGGAGAATCTTGCAGGACTTCCAGCAGCCATTCGTTCACAAGTTCTGATCAATGAGATGAAACATCATGAAACTAAAGACTTGTTAGCAGTTTATCTTGATACTTATACGCACGCAACAGATGCGGTCTTTAAACGTCAGTTGGCAGCAGCTCTTGCCTACAGTAAAGATGCGGACAATATCCAAACCTTGATTGCTTCTTGGAAGGACAAATTTGTGGTCAAACCACAAGACTTGTCTGCTTGGTACTTCCAGTTCTTAAACCATCAAGCAACTCAGGAAACAGCTTGGTCTTGGGCGCGTGAAAACTGGGCTTGGATCAAGGCAGCTCTTGGAGGAGATATGAGCTTTGATAGCTTTGTTATCCTTCCTGCTCATGTATTTAAGACAGAGCAACGCTTGGCGGAATACAAGGAATTCTTTGAGCCACAACTTTCTGATCTTGCTCTTAGCCGTAACATCGGTATGGGAATCAAGGAAATTGCAGCGCGTGTTGACTTGATTAACCGTGAAAAAGCTGCAGTGGAAGCAGTTGTTCTTCAGTATGGAACTAAATAATCAAGACTAAATAAAAGAAAACTCAGCTATCTCATGTAAAATGCAGAGAGTTGAGTTTTTTTTAAGGCAAATTTGGTATAATGGTTTTAATAAGGAGGAGTTTCTCATGATAAAAATCTTATTAGTTGAGGATGACCTAGGCCTGTCAAATTCAGTATTTGACTTTTTAGACGATTTTGCGGATGTCATGCAGGTATTTGATGGAGAAGAAGGTCTCTACGAAGCTGAGAGTGGCGTCTATGATTTGATTTTGCTCGATTTGATGTTGCCTGAAAAAAATGGCTTCCAAGTCTTGAAAGAATTGCGCGAAAAGGGGATTACGACCCCGGTTCTGATCATGACTGCCAAGGAAAGTTTGGATGACAAGGGACATGGATTTGAACTAGGAGCGGATGATTATCTGACCAAACCTTTCTACCTAGAAGAACTCAAAATGCGGATTCAGGCCCTTCTCAAACGTTCAGGTAAGTTTAATGAAAATACCTTAACTTATGGAAATATTGTGGTTAATCTGTCTACAAATACCGTTAAAGTCGAAGATACTCCTGTCGAATTGCTGGGGAAAGAATTGGATTTACTAGTTTATTTCCTTCAAAATCAAAATGTTATTTTGCCGAAGACTCAGATTTTTGATCGTTTATGGGGATTTGATAGTGATACAACGATTTCGGTTGTTGAAGTCTATGTTTCAAAAGTCCGTAAGAAATTAAAAGGAACCACTTTTGCAGAGAATTTGCAAACCTTGCGCAGTGTTGGGTATATTTTAAAAGATGTTCAGTAAACTAAAAAAAACATGGTATGCGGATGACTTTAGTTACTTTATCCGCAACTTTGGTGTCTTTACCCTGATTTTCTCTACCATGACCTTGATTATTTTGCAGGTCATGCACTCGAGCCTTTATACTTCGGTGGATGATACACTCCATGGCTTGAGTAACAATCCTCAGGCAGTTATTCAGCTTGCGGTAAATAGGGCAACAGAAGAGATTAAAGATTTAGAGAATGCCGCTACAGATGCTAGCAAGACGGAGATAAAACCCAATGTTAGTTCAAATACAGAGGTCATTCTCTTTGATAAGAATTTTACCCAACTCCTTTCTGGAAACCGATTTTTGGGATTGGATAAGATTAAGTTAGAGAAAAAAGAACTAGGCCATATCTATCAGATTCAGGTTTTTAATAGCTATGGACAGGAAGAAATCTATCGCATGATCTTGATGGAAACGAATATTAGTTCGGTTTCAACCAATATCAAGTATGCGGCTGTCTTGATTAATACCAGTCAGTTGGAGCAGGCCAGTCAAAAGCATGAGCAATTGATTGTGATTGTGATGGCAAGTTTCTGGATTCTGTCTTTGCTTGCCAGTCTCTATCTAGCTAGAGTCAGTGTTCGTCCTCTGCTTGAGAGTATGCAGAAGCAACAGTCCTTTGTTGAAAATGCCAGTCATGAGTTACGAACTCCACTCGCAGTTTTGCAAAATCGCTTAGAGACCCTTTTCCGTAAGCCAGAAGCTACCATTATGGATGTGAGTGAAAGCATTGCATCGAGTTTGGAAGAAGTCCGAAATATGCGGTTTTTGACGACAAACTTGTTGAATTTAGCTCGGAGAGATGATGGAATTAAGCCGGAACTTGCAGAAGTTCCAACCAGTTTTTTCAATACGACTTTCACAAACTATGAGATGATTGCTTCTGAAAATGACCGTGTCTTTCGTTTTGAAAATCGCATCCATCGAACGATTGTCACAGATCAACTTTTACTAAAACAACTGATGACCATCCTATTTGATAATGCTATCAAATATACTGAGGAGGATGGTGAGATTGATTTTATGATTTCAGCGACTGATCGTAATCTTTATTTGCTAGTTTCCGACAATGGAGTCGGTATTTCAGCAGAAGATAAGAAGAAAATTTTTGATCGTTTTTATCGAGTGGACAAGGCTAGAACCCGTCAAAAAGGTGGTTTTGGTTTAGGATTATCCCTAGCCAAACAAATTGTAGATGCCCTAAAAGGAACCATTACTGTTAAAGATAATAAACCAAAGGGAACAATCTTTGAAGTGAAGATTGCCATCCATACACCATCTAAAAAGAAAAAATAAAAATATCGCTCCAGACGGGGCGATATTTTGGATTTATCTTCTACGTTTTCGTTTGATAATAAAGCGCTGAACTTTTAAAACAAGTAAGCTGGATCCGATTGCTGCGGCAAATGCAAGAGCAGGCGATAATTTTAATGCTAAAAAGATAAAACTAAAGATAGCAATACAGATACAAAAAACAGCGATATTAACAAAAAATAGGATTTCCTTGAGATTGGCATCAGATTGCGCTTCAGGTATATAATCTTGATAGCGAGGAACCTGCTGGCTTAATTCTTCTTGATAGTCTACCTCATAGGATTGTAATTTTCTTACGGGCATTATTCTCTCCTTAACAGTACATACCTATTTTATCATTTTTTCAGCAGAGAATTATTACAGAAAGGTTACAATAAGAATAAAGTCCCTTTTCAAAATCACTTTTCTTGACACCATAATGTGAAAATGATAGGATGGATGGACACCAAATACTTATTAATATTCATAATTGCTTATATTAGCAAGGAAATAGAGCTACCAAATGATTCTTTTTTACGAAAATTTCTTTCCTTATTTTCTTGATTTTATTTAATTTGATTAGTGAGATTTGTTTTGAATACAGAGACAGATTTTCTGTCTCCTATTTTTATAGTAGTGGGGTGTCTAATCGATACCTCTTGAAAAGTTAAAGGAGATAAGCATGTATCTTGCTATCAAAGAAATATTACAAAACAAACTTCGATATAGTTTGATTTTAACTACCATTTTTCTTATCGCTTTCATGGTCTTTTTTATGACCAGCTTAGCTCTTGGTCTTGTGCGAAACAATCGAGTCGCTATTGATAATTGGCAAGCGACGGGTGTGGTTTTATCTGACTACGCAAATGATAATTTGACGGCATCTTTTATTCCTGAAAAGGACTATAAGGATAAGAGTTCTAAAGAGGCAGCTCCACTGGGCTATATGTTTGCTGTGACAAATCTAGTCGATGATAGCGAAAAGGTCAATGTTTCCATCTTTGCTCAAGAATGGGACGAATTTATCTCTCCTAGTTTGACGAAGGGCCGTTATCCTGAAGGGGATGACGAAGTGGTCGTTGATCAGTCCTTTGAGAATTATGGAATCAAGCTAGGTGATGCCATTCAGCTCAATGGAAGCGAAGTAAGTTACAAGATTGTAGGGCTGACTCAAGGAAATAAATTTTTTACTGAGCCTGTTGTGTTTACGAGTTTGACAACTTATTGGACCTTACAAGGAACTTTAAAATCTAATAAATCGATCTCTGCCTTGGTATTGAAAAATGATATAGAATTGGCTGGCGATGGATTGAAACAGATTTCTATTCCAAAAATGATATCGAAAATTCCTGGTTACACACCTCAGGTTAATGTATTTTCAGGGATGATTATTGCTATGATTGTCATCACAGGCTTGATTGTGGGTATATTTGTTTATATCATTACCATCCAAAAACTAGGACTTTATGGAATAATGCGGGCTCAGGGAATACAGATCAAAACCATTGTATGGTCTCTTTTCTGTCAAATCTTCTTCCTAGCTGGTATGGGGATCGCTTTAGCCTTGCTTGCTATTGGAGGAGTGATTTTAGTCTTGCCAGCTACCTTCTTTTTCTACCCAAGTTGGTTAGCCTATTCTGTCCTAAGCTTGGTGATTTGCTTGATGGCCATGCTAGGTGGTGTCATTTCACTTCCACGCTTGCTAAAGGTGGACCCGATTACTGCGATTGCAGAATAATGAGGAGAATAGTATGACAGCATTGATTGAAATGAATCAAGTGACAAAAACCTACGGGGAAGGAAAGATGACAGTCGTAGCCCTGCATGAGACGAACTTTCAGCTAAATGCGGGAGAGTTCGTAGCTATTGTTGGGCCTTCTGGCTCTGGAAAGACGACTTTTCTAACGACTCTAGGACAACTTCAGGAAGCATCGAGTGGAAAAATTTTAGTTAAGGGGGAGGAAACAGGCAGTTTGACGGAGAAGGAGAAAACAGGCCTCCGTTTTAGAGAGTTTGGCTTTATTCTTCAGGCTTCAAACTTAATTCCTTTTCTAACGGTCAAGGAACAGCTGGACTTGATAGACAGACTGGATAAGGGAAAAAATAGTAAAAGTGATCGAAAAGAGTTACTTGACTTGTTGGATTTGGAAAAGGTACAAGATCAGTATCCCAAGGCTTTATCAGGTGGCGAACGTCAACGGGCCGCAATTGCTAGAGCGCTTTATAACAATCCAAGCATCGTTCTTGCAGATGAGCCAACAGCTAGTCTGGATACCCAGCGTGCTTACCAAGTAACGGAGATGTTGGCTGCCATTGCCCACGAACAAGGTAGAGGAGTTGTCATGATTACGCACGACACTCGTCTTCTAGATAAGGTGGACCGTGTTTATGTGATGAACGATGGACACCTTACTGAAAAAAGTAGATAACTAATGAAAGAGTGGACTATGTAGAATCAGTTCACTTTTTTAGTGACTAAATTAGATTCTCTTTTTTAAAACAACTTGTATTCATAGATGAATTTGCGGAAATATGGTATAATTTTTCTTATGGAAAAGATTATCATTACAGCAACTGCTGAAAGTATTGAACAAGTTAAACAACTGCTCGAAGCTGGCGTAGACCGTATCTATGTCGGTGAGAAAGATTTTGGCCTTCGTCTGCCAACAACCTTTAGTCATGACAAATTGCGTGAAATTGCTAAGGTGGTTCATGAAGCAGGTAAGGAATTGATTGTTGCGGTTAACGCCCTCATGCACCAAGATATGATGGATCGTATCAAGCCTTTCTTAGACTTTTTGGAAGAAATCCAGACAGACTACATTACGATTGGGGATGCAGGTGTCTTTTACGTGGTCAACCGCGATGGTTATTCCTTTAAGACCATCTACGATGCTTCGACTATGGTAACTAGCAGTCGTCAGATAAACTTCTGGGGACAAAAGGCTGGTGCATCTGAGGCTGTTTTGGCGCGTGAAATTCCATCAGCTGAACTTTTCAAAATGCCAGAGATTTTGGAAATTCCTGCTGAAGTTTTGGTTTACGGAGCTAGCGTTATCCATCATTCTAAACGTCCGCTCTTGCAAAATTACTATAACTTTACGCACATCGATGATGAAAAGACGCGCAAGCGTGACCTCTTCTTGGCTGAGCCAAGTGACCCAGAGAGTCACTATTCTATTTTTGAAGACAATCATGGAACCCACATTTTTGCCAACAATGACCTTGATTTGATGACAAAATTGACAGAATTGGTAGAGCATGGTTTTACTCACTGGAAATTAGAAGGTCTCTATACACCTGGTCAGAACTTTGTTGAGATTGCAAAACTCTTTATCCAAGCGCGTAGCTTGATTCAAGAGGGTAACTTTAGCCATGACCAAGCTTTCTTGCTGGATGAAGAAGTGCGCAAGTTACACCCTAAAAACCGTTTCCTTGATACAGGATTCTATGATTACGATCCTGACATGGTTAAATAAAGTAAATGATTCGTTGAGAGAAGGAAGATGCAAACAGTTCTTCTCTCAATTTTTTCTTATTCTCCAATATTTTCAAAGAATTAATAGGCTAGGATGCTCTGTTTGCTGGGATTTTTAATACAAGTAACCTTCTTGAGTTTGAAAATTATCCCATGTTTGCAGGTGCCAAATGGCCCTTTTTTTGGTATAATTTTTTATAATGAAAACGATTGGTAATCGCTATGTTGTGGTTGATTTAGAGGCAACTAGCACAGGTAGTAAGGCTAAAATTATCCAAGTGGGAATTGTCGTGATTGATGACGGAAACATCGTCGATCACTATACGACGGATGTTAATCCACATGAACCCTTGGATGCTCATATCAAAGAACTGACAGGATTGACAGACCAACGTCTGGCGCAAGCACCTGATTTTTCGCAAGTTGCTAGAAAAATCTTTGACTTGGTGAAGGATGGGATTTTTGTAGCCCATAATGTTCGATTTGATGCCAATCTCTTGGCGGAAAATTTATTTTTTGAAGGCTATGAACTAAGAAATCCTCGTGTTGACACGGTCGAATTGGCTCAGGTCTTTTTCCCTGAACTGGAAAAATATAGCTTGCCGATATTGTGTCGAGAATTAGGAATTCCTCTAAAACATGCTCACACAGCCCTTTCAGATGCCCAAGCTACAGCGGAATTACTTCTTTTTTTACGAGAAAAGATGGCCCAACTTCCTAAAGGTCTTTTAGAACGCTTGCTGGAAATGGCTGACGCTCTCTTATATGAGTCCTACTTGGTTATTGAAGAAATTTATTGCAACCAATCTATTCTGACTTCTTCAGATTTGGTCGAAGTTCAAGGACTATATTTCAAGAAACCTGCAACCCCAAATGAGTCACGAAAATTATCTCAAGATTTTTCTAAAAATATTTCTTTGTTGAACCTTGAAGTGAGGGAACGACAAGAAAGTTTTGCTAGAGAGGTTGGCTTGCTATTGAAAGATGAGCCTGTCTCTCTGATTCAAGCACCGACAGGGATTGGGAAAACCTATGGCTATCTCTTACCCGCTTTATCTCAAGCCAAAGAGCGTCAGATTGTCCTTAGCGTTCCGACAAAGATTCTTCAAAATCAGATCATGGAAGAAGAAGGTAAACATCTCAAGGAAGTGTTCCATATAGATATTCATAGTTTAAAGGGACCACACAATTATCTGAAGCTGGATTCCTTTTATCGTTCCTTGCAGGAAAATGATGAAAATCGCTTATTTAGACGCTTTAAAATGCAACTCTTGGTCTGGCTGACTGAGACAGAGACAGGAGATTTGGATGAAATCGGGCAACTATACCGTTACCAACATTTTCTAACAGATCTTCGTCATGACGGGAATTTATCATCTCAGAGCTTATTTGTGACGGAAGATTTTTGGAAACGTAGTCAAGAAAGGGCACAAACCTGCAAGCTTTTAGTGACCAATCATGCCTATCTTGTAACCAGACTTGAAGATAATCCTGAATTTGTCAGCGACCGTTTATTGATTATTGATGAAGTTCAAAAGATTTTGTTAGCTCTAGAAAATCTGCTTCAAGAGACCTACGATATCCAGTCTATTATCGATTTGCTTGATAAGGCTTTACTGGAGGAGCAAAATAAGGTTCAGCAACGAATACTAGAAAGTATTCGCTTTGAGTGCCTTTACTTGATTGAACAATTTCAGTCTGGAAAATCTAGGAAAAATATCTTGGATTCTCTGACCAATCTCCATCAGTATTTTTCAGAATTAGAGGTAGAAGGCTTTGAGGAGCTGGTTCGCTATTTTACAGCTGACAGAGATTACTGGCTTGAAGCAATTGAAACGAGTCAAAAGAAAATTCAGATTTCTTCTACAAAATCAGGCCGTATTCTTCTATCTTCTTTAATACCTAATTCATGTCAAGTCTTGGGAGTGTCGGCTACTCTTGAGATTAGTCAGAGGGTTTCTTTGGCAGATCTTTTAGGCTACCCTGAAGCCAAATTTGTCAAGATTGAAGCTCGGGGAAAACAGGATCAAGAAGTGGTCTTGGTCAAGGATTTTCCCTTGGTAACAGAAACCTCCTTAGAAGTCTACGCCAAAGAGGTAGCTGATTTGCTGATGGATGTTCAAGATTTCCAGCAACCGATTTTAGTTCTCTTTACTGCTAAAGACATGCTTCTAGCAGTATCGGATTTACTTCCAGTTAGCCACTTGGCCCAGTATAAAAATGGGGATGTTCATCAGCTTAAGAAACGCTTTGAAAAAGGTGAACAACAAATCCTGCTAGGTGCAGCAAGTTTCTGGGAGGGAGTTGATTTTTCAAGTCATCCTTTTGTGATTCAAGTTGTACCAAGACTTCCTTTCCAAAATCCTCAAGAGCCCTTGACGAAAAAGATTAATCAGGAACTGAATCAGGAAGGAAAAAATGCCTTTTATGATTATCAGTTACCAATGGCCATTATTCGTTTAAAGCAAGCTTTGGGAAGAAGTATGAGACGCGAACACCAACGTTCCTTAACTCTTATTTTGGATAGGAGAATTGTCGGAAAGCGATATGGCAAACAAATTGTGACTTCTCTAGCAAAAGAAGCGACCGTTAAAACCGTCTCTCGATCCGAAGTTGATGAGGATATTGATAAATTTTTAAATGAACTTTGATAAATAATATTGTATGAAAGTATAAGGTTAGTATATATGAAACGTTCTCTCGACTCTAGAGTCGATTATAGTTTGCTCTTGCCAGTATTTTTTCTACTGGTTATTGGCGTGGTGGCTATTTATATAGCCGTTAGTCATGATTATCCAAACAATATTTTGCCCATTTTAGGGCAGCAGGTCGCCTGGATCGCCTTGGGGCTTGTGATTGGTTTTGTCGTCATGCTTTTTAATACAGAATTTCTTTGGAAGGTGACACCCTTTCTATATATTTTAGGCTTGGGACTTATGGTTTTACCTATCGTCTTTTATAATCCAAGCTTAGTTGCATCAACAGGTGCCAAAAACTGGGTATCGGTAAATGGTGTTACCTTGTTCCAGCCGTCAGAATTTATGAAGATATCCTATATCCTCATGTTGGCTCGTGTGATTGTCCAGTTTACAAAAAAACATAAGGAATGGAGACGTACAGTTCCGCTGGACTTCTTGTTGATTTTCTGGATGATTCTCTTTACTATTCCAGTCCTAGTTCTTTTGGCACTTCAAAGTGACTTAGGGACAGCTTTGGTTTTTGTAGCCATTTTCTCAGGAATCGTCTTGCTATCAGGAGTTTCTTGGAAAATTATTATCCCAGTATTTGTGACTGCTGTAACAGGAATTGCTGGTTTCTTAGCTATTTTTATCAGCAAGGATGGCAGGGCTTTTCTCCATCAACTGGGAATGCCGACCTACCAAATCAATCGTATCTTGGCTTGGCTTAATCCATTTGACTTTGCCCAAACAACCACTTACCAACAGGCTCAAGGGCAGATTGCCATTGGAAGCGGTGGCTTATTTGGACAAGGGTTTAATGCTTCTAATCTGCTTATTCCAGTTAGAGAGTCGGATATGATTTTCACGGTCATTGCAGAAGATTTTGGCTTTATTGGCTCTGTCCTTGTTATCGCCCTTTATCTCATGCTGATTTACCGTATGTTGAAGATTACTCTTAGATCAAATAACCAGTTCTACACCTATATTTCCACAGGTTTGATTATGATGTTGCTCTTCCATATCTTTGAGAATATAGGTGCCGTGACAGGTTTGCTTCCTTTGACTGGGATTCCCTTGCCTTTTATTTCGCAAGGAGGATCGGCTATTATCAGTAACTTGATTGGTGTTGGCTTGCTTTTATCGATGAGTTACCAGACAAATCTAGCTGAAGAAAAGAGCGGAAAAGTCCCATTCAAGCGGAAAAAGGTTGTATTAAAACAAATCAAATAAGGAGAAAATCATGGTAAAAGTAGCAGTTATGTTAGCTCAAGGCTTTGAAGAAATTGAAGCTTTGACAGTTGTGGATGTTTTGCGTCGGGCAAATATCACTTGTGATATGGTTGGTTTTGAAGAGCAAGTGACGGGTTCGCATGCAATCCAAGTAAGTGCAGACCGTGTTTTTGATGGTGATTTATCAGACTATGACATGATTGTTCTTCCTGGCGGCATGCCTGGTTCTGCACATTTGCGGAACAATCAGGCCTTGATTCAAGAGTTGCAAAGCTTCGAGCAAGAAGGAAAAAAACTAGCAGCCATTTGTGCTGCGCCAATTGCCCTCAATCAAGCAGGGCTATTGAAAAACAAGCAGTACACTTGTTATGACGGCGTTCAAGAGCAAATCCTTGATGGTCACTACGTCAAGGAAACAGTAGTGGTAGATGGTCATTTGACAACCAGTCGAGGCCCCTCAACAGCCCTTGCCTTTGCCTACGAGTTGGTGGAGCAATTAGGAGGAGACGCAGAGACTTTACGAACAGGAATGCTCTATCGAGATGTCTTTGGTAAAAATCAGTAAAACGGGAGTCAAACTCTCGTTTTTTTATGTGGAAAACTCAGGGAAATCATCGCTTTTTTCATAAAAAAATGCTATAATGAAGGGTATGAAATATCACGATTATATCTGGGATTTAGGTGGAACTTTACTGGATAACTATGAAACTTCAACAGCTGCATTTGTTGAAACTTTAGCTCTGTATGGCATCACACAAGACCATGACAGTGTCTATCAGGCTTTAAAGGTTTCTACTGATTTTGCGATTGAGACATTCGCTCCCAACTTAGAGAATTTTTTAGAAAAATATAAGGAAAATGAAGCCAGAGAGCTTGAACATCCGATTTTGTTTGATGGAGTTTCTGATTTATTGAAAGATATCTCCAATCAAGGTGGCCGTCATTTTTTGGTTTCTCATCGAAATGATCAGGTCTTGGAAATTTTAGAAAAAACCTCTATAGCAGCTTATTTTACAGAAGTGGTGACTTCTAACTCAGGCTTTAAGAGAAAACCAGATCCTGAATCCATGATTTATTTAAGAGAAAAATATCAAATTAGTTCAGGCCTTGTCATTGGTGATCGACCGATTGATATCGAAGCCGGGCAAGCTGCAGGACTAGCTACCCACTTGTTTACCAGTATCGTGAATTTAAGACAAGTATTAGACATGTAAGAAAAAGGAATAAGATGACAGAAGAAATCAAAAATCTGCAGGCACAAGATTATGATGCCAGTCAAATTCAAGTTTTAGAGGGCTTAGAGGCTGTTCGTATGCGTCCAGGGATGTATATCGGGTCAACTTCAAAAGAAGGTCTTCACCATCTAGTCTGGGAAATTGTTGATAACTCAATTGACGAGGCCTTGGCAGGATTTGCTAGCCATATTCAAGTCTTTATTGAGCCAGATAATTCGATTACAGTTGTTGATGATGGACGTGGTATCCCAGTCGATATTCAGGAAAAAACAGGTCGACCTGCCGTTGAGACTGTCTTTACTGTCCTTCATGCTGGAGGAAAGTTTGGCGGTGGCGGATATAAGGTCTCAGGTGGTCTTCACGGAGTGGGGTCTTCAGTAGTTAATGCTCTTTCCACTCAGTTAGATGTTCATGTCCACAAAAATGGTAAGATTCATTACCAAGAATACCGTCGTGGTCATGTTGTTGCAGACCTTGAGGTGGTTGGAGATACGGATAAAACGGGAACAACAGTTCACTTCACACCGGACCCAGAAATCTTCACTGAAACAACAACCTTTGATTTCGATAAATTAAATAAACGGATTCAAGAGTTGGCCTTTCTAAATCGCGGTCTTCAAATCTCCATCACAGATAAGCGTGAGGGGCTAGAACAAACTAAGCATTACCACTATGAAGGTGGGATTGCTAGCTACGTTGAATATATCAACGAGAACAAGGATGTTATCTTTGATACACCAATTTACACAGATGGTGAAATGGATGATATCACAGTTGAAGTAGCCATGCAGTACACAACGGGTTACCATGAAAATGTCATGAGTTTCGCCAATAATATTCATACCCATGAAGGTGGAACGCATGAACAAGGTTTCCGTACAGCCTTGACTCGTGTTATCAACGATTATGCTCGTAAGAATAAGTTACTGAAAGACAATGAAGACAACCTAACAGGGGAAGATGTTCGTGAAGGATTAACTGCTGTTATCTCAGTTAAACACCCAAATCCACAGTTTGAAGGACAAACCAAGACCAAACTGGGGAACAGCGAAGTAGTCAAGATTACCAATCGTCTTTTCAGTGATGCCTTCTCTGATTTCCTCATGGAAAATCCACAGATTGCCAAGCGCATCGTGGAAAAAGGGATTTTAGCTGCCAAGGCTCGTGTGGCTGCTAAGCGTGCGCGTGAAGTCACTCGTAAAAAATCTGGTTTGGAAATTTCCAACCTTCCAGGAAAACTAGCAGACTGTTCTTCTAACAATCCTGCGGAAACAGAACTCTTCATCGTCGAAGGAGACTCAGCTGGTGGATCAGCAAAATCTGGTCGTAACCGTGAATTTCAGGCAATCCTTCCGATTCGAGGTAAGATTTTGAACGTTGAAAAAGCAAGTATGGATAAGATTCTTGCTAATGAAGAAATTCGTAGTCTTTTCACAGCGATGGGAACTGGATTTGGTGCAGAATTCGATGTTTCAAAAGCCCGTTACCAAAAGCTCGTTTTGATGACCGATGCCGATGTCGATGGAGCCCATATTCGTACTCTTCTTCTAACCTTGATTTATCGTTATATGAAACCAATACTAGAAGCTGGTTATGTTTATATTGCCCAACCTCCAATCTATGGTGTCAAGGTTGGAAGCGAGATTAAAGAATATATCCAGCCAGGAGCGGATCAAGAAATTAAACTCCAAGAAGCCTTGGCCCGCCACAGTGAAGGACGTGCCAAACCAACCATTCAGCGTTATAAAGGTTTGGGTGAAATGGATGATCACCAGTTGTGGGAAACAACCATGGATCCCGAACATCGCTTAATGGCAAGAGTTTCTGTGGACGATGCTGCAGAAGCAGATAAAATCTTTGATATGTTGATGGGGGATCGAGTAGAGCCTCGTCGTGAATTTATCGAAGAAAATGCCGTCTATAGTACACTTGATGTCTAAAAAATCGGGAGAAGTAGTTCCCTTGGTCTAAAAAATATGATATAATCATTACGATTGTTTCAAGTTAAAAAGGAGTTTAATATGTCTGGTAGTCTAGTAGTATATCTTATAATTGCAATTGCAATTATATTGCTGATTTCATATGCTATAGCAATTTATGTACGGAAACGCAATGAAAGTAAATTAGCAATTTTAGAAGAGAAAAAAGAAGAGCTGTACAATCTTCCAGTTAATGATGAAGTTGAAGCTGTAAAAAATATGCACTTGATTGGACAAAGTCAAGTGACTTTCCGTGAGTGGAACCAAAAATGGGTTGACCTATCTCTTAACTCTTTTGCTGATATCGAAAATAATCTTTTTGAGGCAGAAGGCTATAACAACTCATTCCGTTTTTTCAAGGCCAGTCATCAAATTGACCAAATCGAGAGTCAAATTACCTTGATTGAAGAAGATATTGCGGCAATTCGCAATGCTTTGGCAGATTTGGAGAAACAAGAGTCTAAAAATAGTGGACGTGTTCTTCATACCTTGGACTTGTTTGAAGAGTTGCAACACCGAGTGGCTGATCATTCTGAAGAATATGGCCAAGGTTTATCTGAAATCGAAAAACAATTAGAAAATATCCAATCAGAGTTTTCTCAGTTTGTTACTTTGAACACTTCAGGTGACCCAGTAGAAGCTGCTGTGATTTTGGATAATGCTGAAAATCATATCTTGGCTTTGAGTCACATTGTTGACCGCCTGCCAGCGATTGTAAAAACATTATCTAAAGAGCTACCTGATCAATTGGAAGATTTGGAGGATGGTTACCGTAAGCTTTTAGATGCTAACTATCATTTTGCTGAAACGGATATTGAATCTCGCTTCCAATTGCTTTATGAATCTTTGAAGAAAAACCACGAAAATATTGCACAATTAGAGTTGGATAATGCTGAGTATGAAAATACTCAAGTTCAAGAAGAAATCAATGCACTCTATGATATCTTTACACGAGAAATCGCTGCTCAAAAAGTAGTAGAAGGCTTAGTTACAACCCTTCCTACATATTTGAAACACATGAAAGATAGTAATGCTGTTTTAGTGGAAGATATTCAACGATTGAGTAACAATTACCTACTATCTGAAACGGATGTTAGTCATGTTCATAGATTACAAGCTGAGTTAGAATCTTTAGAAGAATCTGTATTGGAACTAACTTCTGAACAAGAGGAACATTCTGAACCTTATTCATTCCTTGAAGATCGTTTGGAAAACTTACAAGCGACTTTGAAGGAAATTGAAGATGAACAAGTTGCGGTTAGTCAACGCCTTGCTCAGATTGAAAAAGATGATATCAATGCTCGCCAGAAGGCAAATGTTTATGTTAATCGTCTTCACACAATTAAGAGATATATGGAAAAACGTAATCTTCCAGGTATTCCTCAGAATTTCTTACAGTTGTTCTTTACAGCAAGTAACCATACTGAAGAATTGATGGCTGAACTAGAAGAAGCTCGGGTTAATATCGAAGCTGTGAACCGGATGCTTGAAATTACAACAAATGATATGAACGCACTTGAAGAAGAAACCTATAATATTGTTCAATATGCAACATTGACAGAACAATTACTACAGTATTCGAACCGTTACCGCTCATTTGATGAACGAATTCAAGAAGCCTTTAATGAATCATTAGAAATTTTTGAAAAAGAATTTAATTACCATGCTTCATTTGATAAGATTTCGCAAGCTTTGGAAGTTGCAGAACCAGGTGTAACCAACCGTTTTGTCACTTCATACGAAAAAACACGTGAGACGATTCGTTTCTAACATAATAAAAAAGATTTGGTTCTGTGATAAGCAGCACCAAATCTTTTTTATTTATTCATTCATTGTTTTTAAAAATGCCCAGTTACCAATTGATCTTGAACCGTATTCTATCTCCATAAAGTTTAGTAGGACATAATCGTTTTTTTCGTAGAATGAGGCATTTCTAGCTGTGCTGGTAATGAAACCCAAGTGTTTACAGCCTTTTGATTTGACATAAGGTTCAATCCCTTGTGTCAGAAAAGTACTGCCAATTCCCTGTCCCTTACTTGCTGTATTAACAGCTAAAGCCATCAAATACCAATCAAACTCTCCTGCTTGTTCTAAGTGCTTTTTGGAACGTTTTATAAAGTCAAAGTATTTAAAAAGATTTCGTGGTCGAATGTAGCGAAAAATGTTTGTTCCGCCATTTCGTAGATAGGATAGTATACAGAAATCCTTTTGTTGCAAAAGGGCGACTGCAAGTAATTCTCCATCTTGTTCCGCAACCAAACAGTTTCCTTTTTGAATATAGACTCTAGTAAGCAGAATTTGCAATGTTTCTACAAAAGCAGGATAGGAGTCAGGTTTCTTCAAATCGTCTTTTAAAATCGTTAAAAAAGGATAGTCAAGAAAGGAATTAGCTAATAGTTTTCCAATTTTTTCGCTTTCTTCAAGTCTTGCCTCTCTATATATGATATCTCCCATGTTTGTCTCCTTAATTATCTATAAAATCTTGTATGATAAGATTTCAAGATAAAAAATTGGAGATGATCCAAAAAGCAAGTTAGAACCTCGTTTTGTACTATAAGGTCCAAAAAGCTTTTTAAACTCTCCAATTTTTTATTTGGTTGGAATCGAAATTCCAATTAATTTTTCTGAATAGAGGGTTTTGATATTGGCCTCATCAATAGAGTCCTTATCAATTTTACGTTTCAAGAAAAATTCTTGAATAGCTTCGATTTCAGGTTCTCGAATAGCGCGGTGTTTGTTTGAGATGAGGATTTCATAGTGAAGCGGAGCTTGGGTAAAAATAACATCGGTATTCCCTGCAGAATAGACCTCAACAAGGGTTGCGTCTGTACTTTCTAGCTGGCTTTTAACAAGTTGCGAGTGTGAGTTTGTCGTATTGATTAGCTTCATAACATTTCCTCCGATTTTCTAATTCTATTATAGCACTTTTTGAATAAAGTGGCTGGATTTAGTCAATCTTATGCTGTTTTTTCCATGATTGGATTGCCCATTTATGGCTACCACGTTTGAGATTTTCAATAGCTTCATCAATAGGGAACCAGGCAATATGATTAAAGTCTTCTAGTGGCTTTTGCACTTCTTTGAAAGAAGTTGCTTCATAGAGGTAGGCAGGATTGTAGTAGTAGGTGTCACGATGACGAGAGTAGAAATATTCGTCAGCTTGTCCGTAATAGGCACCAATTTCAGCTGTGAAGCCAAGCTCTTCAATCAATTCACGTTTTAGGGCTTCCTGATGGTTCTCACCAGCTTCAATTTCGCCACCTGGTAGGAACCAAGCGCCATTGGGTGCTTGAACAAGAACAATTTGTTTTTGTTCAGCATCAGGTATAACTGCATATACGCCATAGCGTGAAACATAGTCTGTATTCGCTTTTTTTTCTCCGAAAGTTGGGTTTGCCATTGCATTTTCCTCATTATCTATTATCTTTATTATTATCTTAATGGACAAAGGCCTAGCTGTCAAGAATTTATAGTTATTTTAGTAAAAAGGAGCAGAAAATTTTCATTTTCTACTCCTTTTCTATAGGATTTATACTTCTTTTTCAGAAGTCTTTACTTCAGCTTTTTTGGCAGATTTGATTTGAATGTTACCCTTGCTGGTCATCACTGCCTTGAGGTCTTTTTCGCTTGGATTTTCAAGGTAGTAGTCAGTGATTGCGTCCTCAATATAGTCTTGAATAGTACGACGAAGTGGGCGTGCTCCCATTTTTGGATCATAACCAAGGTCAACCAATTTTTCCTTGACCTTGTCGGTTACATCCAAATGAATGTTGTTGCTAGAAAGACGTTTGTTAACATCTGCAAGCATAAGCTCGACAATCTGAAGGAGGTTATCTTTGCTGAGAGCCTTAAATTCGATAATGCCATCAAAACGGTTCATAAACTCTGGGCTAAAGAAGTTACCGAGTTCACCAAGAACAGAGTTGGTACGTCCTTCTCTAGCAGCACCAAATCCAACGCTAGCTTCTGCCTTACCTGTACCTGCATTTGAAGTCATGATGATGATGGCGTCCTTGAAGCTAACGGTACGTCCTTGTCCATCTGTTAAACGACCATCGTCCAAGACTTGAAGGAACATATGCATGACATCTGGATGGGCTTTCTCTACTTCATCCAAGAGAATAAGAGAGTAGGGATTGCGGCGGACTTTTTCAGTTAATTGCCCAGCCTCGTCATAGCCGACATAACCTGGAGGGGCGCCGACCAACTTAGCCACGCTGTGTTTTTCCATATATTCACTCATATCAAAGCGAATCATGCTGTCAGCAGAACCAAAAAGTTCAATGGCTAGTTGTTTGGAAAGTTCTGTCTTACCGACACCAGTTGGTCCGACGAAGAGGAAGCTTCCAATTGGACGGTTAGGCGTACCGAGACCGACACGATTACGGCGAATAGCTTTTGCAATCTTATCGACAGCATCGTCTTGTCCAATAACATGAGATTTGAGGTCTTCAGCTAGATGGATGAGTTGAGATTGTTCTTTCTCTTTTAAATCACCAACAGGGATATTTGTTTTCTGCTCGATAATGTGCTCAATGGTTTTCTCACTGATGATAGGAGTATCTTGGTCTGTGACTTTTTTCTTTTGCATTTCCTTATACTTGGCAATCTGGTCGCGGAAATAAGCCGCCTTCTCAAAATCTTCCTCTCGTGTAGCTTGAGATTTAAGATTTTCAGCCTCAATCAAGCGTTGATCAATTACTTTAGGATCCACAAAATTCAAGGTCAAGTTCATCTTAGAACCAGCTTCATCTAGGAGGTCAATGGCCTTGTCAGGCAAGAAGCGATCTTGGATGTAGCGATTGGAAAGAGTTGCAGCTGCTTCAATTGCAGCATCGGTATACTGAACGTGGTGGTAGTCTTCGTATTTCTTTTGAATGCCTTTGAGGATAGTAATTGTTTCCTCCACTGTTGGTTCATCCACTTTAACAGGTTGCATACGACGCTCTAGGGCTGCATCTTTTTCAATGATACGGTATTCATTGAGGGTAGTAGCACCGACCAATTGCAGCTCTCCACGAGCAAGGGCGGGCTTGAGGATATTTCCTGCATCCATATTGCCATCGCCCGCAGAACCAGCACCGACAATTTCATGGATTTCATCGATAAAGAGGATGATGTCCTCACGTTTGCGAATTTCTTCCATGAGTTTTTGCATGCGTTCTTCAAATTGTCCACGGATACCCGTTCCTTGAACTAAGCTAACCACATCCAGACGGATGACTTGTTTTCCTTGTAGTTTATGGGGAACATCTCCATCAACTATTTTCTGAGCTAGACCTTCGACAACGGCAGTTTTTCCGACACCTGGTTCACCGATAAGAACAGGATTATTCTTGGTTCTGCGATTGAGAATTTCTATGACACGGATAATCTCATCGTCGCGCCCAATAACGGGGTCAATATCTCCACGACGGGCAATTTCAGTTACGTTGATACCAAATTCTTCCAGTAGGCCTTTTTCTTGGCTTGGTGGAGGAGTTTGAGCAGGTCCACGATTTTGGGAACCATAACCGCCATTTCCACCGTAACCTCCACCTGATTGGGTTGGGGGAGTCGGAGGAGTATTGTTAGAAGGCCTGAAATTGTTTAGGTCATTGAAGAAATCACCAAAGGGATCAAAGTCACGATTGTTCAGATCCGTAATACCTTTAAAGAGGCTATTGTTAGGATCTGTCTTGATAATCTTATAGCAGTTTTGACAGAGGTCAATTTGTTTTTGCTTTCCATTGAGATTGGTATAAAGATGAATCGTTGAGTCATTGATTTTACAGTTTTGACAAAGCATACATCTACCTCATTTCTTTATTTAGCCTGACCTGTTTAATGGTCAAAAATAGTCAAATTTCTATACTCTCATTATAACAGGATTGGGGTGTAAAGCAAGTAAAAAGATTGCAGCTGTGAGAAGTTGTTACAATGAAAATTTTTGAGATTTTAGGGAATAAAAAAATCCTATTTGTGAGACAAAAAGGATTTTGGTTAGACATGCAGGGTGTAATCCCAGCTTGTTTTGTATTAGTAAAGGAGTTCGTAAATCTCCATTGCAATCAAGTCAATGCTGTCAAACGTATAAGTTTCGCGAGCTTCGACATCACGAAGGGTAAAGATTGAGCCGTTTTCTTCGTCGTGGCTGTATGCAACTTCTGCAACAACAACTCCTTCGCGTTCAAAATTACGTTTTAAATTTCCGCCGTCTTTTGCCATTGCTTCAAGGCGGTTGATGATTCTAACCAAATGTGATTCCATTTTGATTCTCCTTCATTTCTTATCGTTACTATTTTACCATAAAGGAGGCCAACTTGCCTAGAAAAAACTAAGATTTCTCGCTAATTCTACCAGCTTAAAGTTTTTTTGAATAAATCAGACAAAGGATTTGAATTTTAATTCAATACATGTTATAATCATACAGTATTCTATTTTAGAAAGCAGTGTGACTATGAATTTTTCTTTTTTACCTAAGTATTTACCTTATTTTAACTATGGGGCTATCGTGACGGTTCTCATTTCTATCTGTGTGGTCTTTTTGGGGACTATTTTGGGTGTTGTCTTGGCTTTTGGACAACGTTCAAAGTTTAAACCGCTTGTCTGGCTCGCCAACTTGTACGTTTGGATTTTCCGCGGGACGCCGATGATGGTTCAGATTATGATTGCCTTTGCCCTTATGCATATCAATGCTCCGACTATTCAGGTTGGGATTTTGGGTGTTGATCTTTCTCGTCTGATTCCAGGGATTTTGATTATTTCTATGAACAGTGGTGCTTATGTTTCTGAGACTGTTCGGGCCGGAATCAATGCGGTTCCTAAAGGTCAGTTAGAAGCGGCTTATTCGTTAGGGATTCGTCCTAAAAATGCTATGCGCTATGTGATTTTGCCACAAGCTATCAAAAATATTTTGCCAGCATTGGGGAACGAATTTATCACTATTATCAAGGATAGTTCCCTCTTATCAGCTATCGGTGTCATGGAGTTGTGGAATGGGGCTACAACAGTTTCTACAACAACCTATCTACCTCTGACACCACTTTTATTTGCAGCCTTTTACTACTTGATTATGACCTCTATTTTGACAGTAGCCTTGAAAGCTTTTGAAAAACGTATGGGACAAGGAGATAAAAAATAATGACAGAAACCTTGATAAAAATTGAAAATTTACATAAATCCTTTGGAAAGAATGAAGTATTGAAGGGCATCAACCTCGAGATTAAAAGAGGAGAAGTTGTCGTTATCATCGGTCCTTCAGGGAGCGGGAAATCTACCTTACTTCGTTCTATGAATTTGTTGGAAGAAGCGACCAAGGGGAAGGTTATCTTTGAGGGAGTCGATATTACGGACAAGAAGAATGACCTGTTTGCCATGCGTGAGAAGATGGGGATGGTTTTCCAACAATTTAACCTCTTTCCTAATATGACTGTGATGGAAAATATCACCTTGTCTCCTATCAAGACCAAAGGTGAGAGCAAGGCAGTGGCTGAGAAGAGAGCCCAAGAACTTTTGGAAAAAGTTGGTTTGCCAGATAAGGCAGATGCTTACCCACAGAGTTTGTCAGGTGGTCAGCAACAGCGGATAGCTATTGCGCGTGGTTTAGCTATGGAACCTGATGTTTTGCTCTTTGACGAGCCAACTTCAGCCCTGGACCCTGAAATGGTAGGTGAGGTGTTGGCTGTTATGCAAGACTTAGCCAAGTCAGGAATGACCATGGTTATCGTAACACATGAAATGGGATTTGCTCGTGAGGTGGCAGACCGTGTCATCTTTATGGCAGATGGTGTGGTTGTTGAAGATGGGACACCTGAACAGATTTTTGAACAAACCCAAGAACAACGGACTAAAGACTTCTTGAGTAAGGTTTTATAATCTATTTTAAAATTTCAAAACAAGATTAGTGAAAAGCTCAACCAGAGCTTTTTCTTATAGTTTGAAACTATAGGATAGCCTAGGAAAGAAGTGTTAGAGGGGACCAGTAGTTTTTGGTATAATGGAAGATATTTGAAAGAAAAGAGAAGTGATATGACACAGATTATTGATGGAAAGACTCTAGCAGCTAAGTTACAAGGACAGCTGGCTGAAAAGACTGAAAGATTAAAGGAAGAAACGGTGCTAGTACCTGGTTTGGTAGTGATTTTGGTTGGGGACAACCCTGCCAGCCAAGTCTACGTTCGTAACAAGGAGAGGTCAGCCCTTGCGGCTGGATTCCGTAGTGAAGTTGTGCGAGTTCCAGATACCATTACTCAAGAGGAATTGTTAGACTTGATTGCCAAATACAATCAAGATTCAGCTTGGCATGGGATATTGGTCCAGTTACCATTACCAAAACATATTGATGAAGAGGCAGTTTTGTTGGCCATTGACCCAGAAAAGGATGTGGATGGTTTCCATCCCTTAAACATGGGGCGGCTTTGGTCTGGTCATCCAGTTATGATTCCTTCGACACCTGCAGGAATTATGGAAATGTTTCATGAATATGGGATTGACTTGGAAGGTAAAAATGCGGTCGTCATCGGTCGTTCCAATATCGTTGGAAAACCTATGGCCCAGCTTCTTTTGGCAAAGAATGCTACAGTGACTTTGACCCACTCACGGACTCATAATCTTGCCAAGGTGGCTGCTAAAGCAGATATTCTGGTTGTTGCAATCGGCCGCGCCAAGTTTGTGACTGCTGACTTTGTCAAACCAGGTGCGGTAGTCATTGACGTTGGGATGAATCGTGATGAAAATGGTAAGCTCTGTGGGGATGTTGATTATGAGGCAGTTGCCCCACTTGCTAGCCACATTACGCCAGTTCCTGGAGGTGTAGGTCCTATGACCATTACCATGCTAATGGAGCAAACTTATCAAGCAGCGATTCGGACTTTGGAGAGAAAATTTTAAAAGTAAGTTTATAAAAGGAGGTATGCGCTTCCTTTTTGTTGTATAATGGAGTGAGGTGATTAGATGATTTTAAAAATTTATAATGGAGAATATAGTTTACAATGGGATAGAATATACTACTTAGCACTAATTGATTATCCAAATATTCAAGAGTGGGAATTAGAAAAAATTGCTAAATTTATAGCTTACGAAAAACTTCATAGACGTCAAACAAGTATTGAGTGTGCTGATTCTTGTTTAAAAAAAGAAATTTTAGATTACATCTGTCAGCATCCCTTTCTGCCACCATTTACCCCTACAGATAAAAGAGTAGCCTCGACTTATGATCTACATAAGAGGTTAGTGACTTCAGACTACTGTAGTCATACTACGACTATAGATGTAGCGATTTCTATCTTTAAAACAGGTCAGATTTTATCTGCTGTGAAAGCCTTTGGGCGAGATGCTGAGGAGTTGGTTTTGGATAGTAGAAATGCTGCATCGGATCCGATAGATTATTTTGACTATGTCATGTTAGGGTGGTCAAATACAAGTTCTGGTTATCGATTAGCGATGGAGCGTTTATTAGGTCGAGCTCCTTCAGAGAAAGAATTACAAGACAAGTTTATTCCTGGAGTAAGTTTTCATTTTATCTATACAGATTTGATTAAAGTTCCTGGTTATATTTTTGATGGTTACCATGCTGTAAAAATTAAGGACATGCTTAATTTATTAAGTGAGTTGTATATTTGCATTATTCCAACTCATAATAAGAGCCAATTTGAAAATATTATTCCAACCAAAATACAAGATAGGGTGTATTATCTTGACTATGCTGGAGAAGACTTAGAAGAGTGGACTAAGAAAGTCTATCAAGTTGTTTTAAAACAATCAGATAAAGGATAGTTGAGGAAAAACGATGAGAGTGATTGAGCAAGCATTATTAGAAAAAGTCATTATTGAACGTTCTCGCACCAGTCATAAAGGAGACTATGGTCGTTTGCTGTTGCTGGGTGGGACTTATCCTTATGGTGGTGCTATCATCATGGCTGCTTTGGCAGCTGTTAAAAGTGGAGCTGGTTTGGTGACTGTTGGAACAGATAGGGGAAATATCCCAGCTTTGCACAGTCATTTACCTGAGGCTATGGCCTTTTCTCTTCAAGACCAGCAATTATTAAAAGAGCAATTGGAGAAGGCAGAAGTGGTCTTAGTGGGACCTGGTTTACGAGACGCTGCTTTTGGAGAAAATCTAGTCAAACACATTTTTGCTAGCTTAAAAAAGAATCAGATTTTGATTGTAGACGGAGGGGCCTTAACCATCCTTGCTAGGACAAGTTTGTCGTTTCCATCTAACCAGCTTATCTTAACTCCTCACCAAAAAGAATGGGAAAAGCTGTCTGGTATTGCTATTGAAAAGCAAAACGAAGCTGCAATGGCTAATGCCCTAACTTCTTTCCCTCAAGGAACAATTTTGGTGGAGAAAGGTCCAGCTACTCGTATTTGGCAAGCTGGCCAGTCTGATTGTTACCAGTTACAGGTTGGCGGTCCCTATCAGGCGACTGGTGGTATGGGAGATACACTAGCTGGAATGATTGCAGGATTTGCAGGCCAATTTCGACAAGCCAGTCTCTACGAACGTGTGGCAGTAGCGACTCATCTTCATTCAGCCATAGCCCAAGAACTATCTCAAGAACATTATGTGGTCTTGCCGACGGAAATCAGCTCTTATCTGCCCGAAATAATGAAAAAAATATCTCAAAAAGGCACCTGATAGTTTCAGGCGCCTTTATATTTTTAGAAAAATCCTTTAATCTTTCCAACGAGGCCATCTAGACCTTCAGAACCAGAAATCAACTGCTGAGCTTGAGAGAAGTATTCTCCAAGCTGTTCTTGATTTTCTGCAACAAATGTTTTTGCAGCTTCGAAATCTTTTGTTTCGATTAACTCTTTTACTTGATTAAACAAATCTAATGGGTTCATCTTATTTCTCCTTTTCTGTACTTAACTATTTAATCATCTTTATGATAAAAAATCAACTGTTGCTGCTTTTGGCTAGGACCTGTTTTTATCTACAAGTTCTCATAACTAAGATTCTAACTACCAAATCAAGGTGGACATAAAAATAAAAATGTTCGGGTTTTTCTAGTGTATCCATGAAATAAAAACGGATACATGTTATAATAAAAGTAGCTCTTTAATGGAGGTGTTTGAGTGGAAAATCTGAAGAAAATGGCAGGTATCAAGGCTGCTGAGTTTGTCAAGGATGGCATGGTAGTCGGACTTGGAACGGGTTCTACTGCCTATTATTTTGTCGAAGAAATCGGTCGTCGTATCAAGGAAGAAGGGTTGCAGATTACAGCTGTAACGACTTCTAGTGTGACTAGTAAACAGGCTGAAGGGCTTAATATCCCACTCAAGTCTATTGACCAAGTAGACTTTGTCGATGTGACAGTCGACGGGGCGGATGAAGTGGATAATCAGTTTAATGGAATCAAAGGTGGTGGTGGTGCCCTTCTCATGGAGAAGGTTGTGGCAACGCCCTCAAAAGACTACATTTGGGTAGTGGATGAAAGCAAGCTGGTCGACAAACTAGGTGCTTTTAAATTGCCTGTAGAAGTGGTTCAGTATGGCGCAGAACAAGTCTTTCGTCGTTTTGAGCGAGCTGGCTACAAACCAAGTTTCCGTGAAAAAGATGGTCAACGTTTTGTGACCGATATGCAGAACTTTATCATTGACCTTGCCTTGGATGTCATCGAAGATCCAATTGCCTTCGGGCAAGAATTGGACCATATCGTTGGTGTCGTGGAGCATGGCTTATTCAACCAAATGGTGGATAAGGTCATCGTAGCTGGACGAGATGGAGTTCAGATTTTAACTTCAACAAAAGCAAACTAATCTAAGTAATAAGGAGACATACTATGCCAAAATTTAATCGTATTCACTTGGTGGTACTAGATTCTGTAGGAATCGGTGCTGCACCAGATGCTAATAACTTTGTCAATGCAGGTGTTCCAGATGGAGCTTCTGACACACTGGGACACATTTCAAAAACAGTTGGTTTGAATGTCCAAAACATGGCTAAAATCGGTCTAGGAAATATTCCTCGCGAAACGCCTTTGAAGACTGTAGCAGCTGAAAGCAATCCAACAGGTTATGCAACAAAATTGGAGGAAGTATCTCTTGGTAAGGATACTATGACTGGACACTGGGAAATCATGGGACTCAACATTACTGAGCCTTTCGATACTTTCTGGAACGGATTCCCAGAAGAAATCTTGACAAAAATCGAAGATTTCTCAGGACGCAAGGTTATTCGTGAAGCTAACAAACCTTACTCAGGAACGGCTGTTATCGATGATTTTGGACCACGTCAAATGGAAACTGGGGAGTTGATTATCTATACTTCAGCTGACCCGGTCTTGCAAATTGCTGCCCACGAAGATATTATTCCTTTGGACGAATTGTACCGTATCTGTGAATACGCTCGTTCAATTACACTTGAACGTCCTGCCCTTCTAGGTCGTATCATTGCTCGCCCTTATGTAGGTGAACCAGGTAACTTCACTCGTACAGCCAACCGTCGTGACTTAGCCGTTTCTCCATTTGCACCGACTGTTTTGGATAAATTGAATGAGGCTGGTATCGATACTTATGCTGTTGGTAAAATCAATGATATCTTTAACGGTGCTGGTATCAACCATGATATGGGTCACAACAAGTCAAATAGTCATGGAATTGATACACTATTGAAGACCATGGGCCTTGCTGAGTTTGAAAAAGGATTCTCATTCACAAACTTGGTTGACTTTGATGCCCTTTACGGCCACCGCCGCAATGCTCATGGTTACCGTGATTGCTTGCATGAGTTTGATGAACGCTTGCCTGAAATTATAGCAGCCATGCGAGAGAACGACCTTCTCTTGATTACAGCGGACCATGGAAATGACCCAACCTATGCAGGAACAGACCACACTCGCGAATATATTCCACTTTTGGCTTACAGTCCTTCCTTTAAAGGAAATGGTGTCATTCCAGTTGGACATTTTGCAGATATCTCAGCGACAGTTGCGGATAACTTTGGTGTTGAAACTGCCATGATTGGGGAAAGTTTCTTAGATAAATTGGTATAAGATGACGCACTATGCTTTACTTGTTCGGGGCATTAATGTAGGTGGGAAAAATAAGGTTGTCATGGCGCAACTTCGTCAAGAACTGACAGAGTTGGGACTGGAAAAGGTTGAGACCTACATCAACAGTGGCAATATTTTCTTTACTTCGACAGACCCCAAAGAACGATTGGTTGAAAAGTTAGAGGCATTCTTTGAAGTCCATTATCCATTTATTCAGAGCTTTTCCTTGCTAAGTCAGGAAGACTATGAAGCAGAGCTGAAGAATCTGCCAGATTGGTGGACCAAAGATTTGGCACGAAAGGATGTCCTCTTCTACACGGAGGGTTTGGACGTGGAGCAAGTCATCGCGACAGTTGAAAGTTTAGAGCTGAAAGATGAGGTGCTTCATTTTGGAAAACTTGGGATTTTCTGGGGGAAATTCTCTGAAGAATCCTACTCTAAGACTGCCTATCACAAGTATTTGCTCAAGATGCCTTTCTATCGCAATATTACCATTCGCAATGCCAAAACCTTTGACAAAATCGGTCAAATGCTAAAAACTAATAAAGGAGACACACAATGACATTTTTAGATAAAATCAATGAAACAGCTGCTTTCCTGAAGGACAAGGGAATCCAAGTGCCTGAGTTCGGTCTAATCCTTGGGTCAGGACTGGGAGAATTGGCAGAAGAAATCGAAAATCCAGTTGTAGTAGACTATGCTGAGATTCCAAACTGGGGTCGTTCAACAGTAGTTGGTCACGCTGGTAAATTGGTATATGGTGAACTGGCAGGCCGCAAGGTCTTGGCTCTTCAAGGTCGTTTCCATTTCTACGAAGGAAATCCTCTGGATGTCGTGACTTTTCCAGTTCGTGTGATGAAAGTTCTCGGATGTGAAGGTGTCATTGTAACCAATGCAGCTGGTGGTATTGGATATGGTCCTGGTACTTTGATGGCTATCTCAGACCATATCAATATGACGGGGCAAAATCCATTGATGGGTGAAAACTTGGATGATTTTGGTCCACGTTTCCCAGATATGTCTAAGGCCTATACACCAGAATACCGTGCTACTGCCCATGAAGTGGCTAAAAAACTTGGTATCAAGCTTGATGAAGGTGTCTATATCGGTGTTACTGGTCCAACTTATGAAACACCAGCAGAAATCCGTGCTTATAAGACACTGGGAGCAGATGCAGTCGGTATGTCCACTGTTCCTGAAGTGATTGTGGCAGCCCACTCGGGCTTGAAAGTTCTAGGAATTTCATGTATTACTAACTTTGCAGCTGGATTCCAAGAAGAACTCAACCACGAAGAAGTTGTAGAAGTGACGGAACGTGTTAAAGGCGACTTCAAAGGCTTGCTTAAAGCGATTCTTGCAGAATTGTAATCATGTTAATAGAATTGAGGAGTATTTTTCGAAAAATCCCTTATAATTTTAGATTATTCATAGCAGTAATTCTGCAAGGAATAGTTTCGGGTTTATCTGGTATAGTTCTCCATTATCTTTTAGAGATGGTGGAGGAGCTAGCTTTTGGTCAGTCAGAGCATCATAGTGGATTTTTGACAGATGGAGTTTCCTCCTCACGGATAGGACTAAGTTTAATAATGGTGGGTCTTAGCTCGTCCTTAGTCTGGTACTTCTTGCAAAAAGGGTCGAAGATTTATTCCATCAAAGCTCAGATGAAGGATGAGACTTCACAATACAAGCTTCATTTTTTAAGACAGCTATTTCATTCAATTTGGCAGATTATTGCAGTTGGAGGGGGAGCCCCTATTGGCAAAGAAGCTGCGCCACGAGAGATTGGGACTCTATTTGCAGGACCAATTGGAAAAATATGTATACTGTCTATGAAGGATCGCATCTTTCTCCTTGCTTGTGGTGCTGGTGCTGGTTTAGCGGCTGTTTATCAGGTTCCATTAACAAGTGTCTTCTTTGTTTTTGAAACCCTAGGAATTGCTCTATCTATTAAACGATTTGTCTTAGTCGGTTTGACTACTTATGTCTCAACCTATATAGCAGGCTTGGTTATTTCAGATCAGGCTCTCTACCAGATTCCATCGATCACATGGTCATTAAAGGAAATATGGATTATTCCCTTATTACTTCTTTTCTTAACCCCACCAGCTTGGCTTTTTGGTCGCTTAAGTAAGGCAGCGTCTTCAAACAGAATAAAAGATAAACGAGTACTTCTCACATTGCCTACAGCTTTTCTTTTTCTTATTGGATTAGCAAGTTATTTTCCACATCTACTTGGAAATGGACGTATGATGGCTCAGGAAGTATTGAATGGTAGCAATGGCAAAACAGTACTCCTTTTGTTTATATTAAAAGCATTAGTTGTTCTTATTATTCTGTGGGCAGGGGCCTATGGTGGTACCCTTACACCATCTTTTGCCTTGGGGATGGCTGGAGCTGCTCTCTTGGGCATAATTCTAGGTGTGGATAGCCAGTCAACCATTTTGCTTTTGGGATCGGTTTGCTTTTTGTCTGTGACCTTGAGGGCGCCCATTTCTGCAACCGGATTAGTTATAGGTTTCACTGGGCTAGGTATAGATTCTCTTCCGTATCTCTTAGTAACGGCTGTTTTAGCCTATGAATTTGCAAAAATGTTAGACCACTTTCCTTGGGCTAGCATACTGAGTCAGAAGTCAAAGAATAAAGTAATTAGGTAGGAAATTCCCATTTCTTCTAGTCAATGATTTGATTTAAAAGATTAAAAAAACTCTCAATTTATTTATAACTGTTTTAAATAAAAATGAAGTAGGCCTATTGGAATCTTGATTGAATCCGATTTTTCCTAGTTATGAAATATAAAAATAAAAAAAGAAAGGTAGAGCGAGATGTTCTGATTTGAACACGAGCTGAAAACTTTTCTAAAAATCAGAAAGCAAGGGAAGTTCTGGCTTGAATTGAATCCGGGCTAATCTTCTCGATATCATCAAAATTAAGAAAGAAAGGAATTGAACCCACCCTAAAAGCAGTGGGAAAAAGATAGTTGGTCTAGCGAGCATCGCTNA